>JAISCR010000057.1 GCA_031265435.1 Treponema sp. | reverse complement strand
CGCAGCAGGGCAAGGAGGATGTGCTCGATCTCGATCTGTGAATGATCCCCTTTCTGGGCGATAGAGGAAGCCTCGTTCAAGACCTCCTGGGCTTTAAGAGTCAACTTTTCGTAATCCATAACTATAATATAAAAAAACCAGGCCGGAACCGGCAAGTGGACGGCGGTGGCGATGGCAAGGAGTTTGGGCGCTTACGCCGGGGAGGACCGCTGAAACCGGCTCTTGGAAAAAGCGGTCAAACGCCCGGTTTTTCCACTAAATTAAAAAAGCTGTTTCAAAACTTCAGTTTTGAAACAGCCTCAATCCATTAGCCGGTCTTTTCAAGCCGGGATTGCCGGGGATTTATCCGGCGCTTTCCTCCAGGGTGAAAGCTTCCGCCTTCCGGTCAAAACCGAGGAGATACTTTTTGTTCGGCTCGGTCTTCAGTTCTTTTTTTACCGTGTCAGTGGTGGTGGTTACGTTTTTGTAAAAAATGCCGGGGCGGTTATGATAGTAGCTGATCTCCACCGTGCTGGTTCCGGGTTTAAGATAAAAACCCGAGGTGTTACTGTTTCCGGTTATACCGCCAATGACGGAGTTGACGATGCCGACAATACCGGGGGATGTTCCGGCTTCGTAAAAAAATTCAGGCAGCCCCCCCTCCACGGAATGTACCCGCACCGCCTCCGAGCTGATTGAGGCCCGCGAGTAGGGGTACACTTTGGCGGCGTCGGGGTATTTTTCCAGAAAAACCTTATTGGACGCCTCCATTTTTTGCAGACGCGCCCGGCCCATAGTCGTGCCGACAACAGCGAAAATGATCACTACCACCACCAGGAACAATACGTTCAAAATACCCATACAAACTCCTTCTATAATAAAATTACGCCTGTGACGCCGAATTAGTATCTGTCCACAAAGTCGGTTACTTTGTGGACAGAACTTGTATTTGCTCCCGTTTTGTACCAAAACGGTACACAAATACATTTTTTAAGGAAGTTTATCCATAATGTGCCTACATTATGGATAAACCTGAATTGGTACCGGCGGACAAAACCGCCGTATCCTTAAGGGTAAAATTTTCCATCTCCGCGAACATTTCGTTAAACTGTTGTAATCCCAGGGGTGCGCAGTCAAGACCGGTTTCCCCGCCTTCGGCGGTATCCGCTATGGTCAGGGTGATGTCATGAGTCGGCGGAAAGCCGCCTTCGCTTTTCCGGTGATAGGTAATATAACAATTCTTGAGGTTAAACGTATTTTGAAGAATTCGCCGCTTATAATAACGGAACAAACCGTCCGGCTCAAGTTCAAAATAAATATCCTCGCTAAATACGGTGAGATACAATATTGTGAGGGTGATCAGGATAGGGATGCCAAGGCCGAAAAGAGCGCTGCCGGTAAACAGCCCGGTGATAATATAGGCCGCAGCCCCCGTAAACAGAGCGATGACAATACCCTTGCCAAGTTCAAAAAGACTCCGTTTGTACGTTTTCACGATGTACAACTTATAAACGGTTCCCGTGAAACTGTCAAGCCCTTGAGTTTTGGATGCCAGCCCCAAAGCATTTTGCAGGACTTGTAAGCCAACTATTCCCGACGTAAGAATTCTTAAACCGGCGTTCCAAAGATTTCAGGAACAGATCTGTTCGATAACCAGCCGGCTGTCGAACTAATATTTTTCTTTATCCCTATCCGCCGTCCTTTCAGGGTAATTTAGGCGGAAAAACTTCTCTATTTACCCGCCTTCCCAATTTGTCATATACTTTACTTATGAAAGATTTGGAACATATCAGGGCAAAAAAGTCCTTTATCATTGACATGGACGGGGTAATCTACCACGGAAACAGGCTCCTTAAGGGGGCGCTTGAATTTGTGGACTGGCTTTCGGTAAACGGCAAGGGCTACCTTTTTCTGACCAATTCCAGCGAGCGCTCTCCCCTGGAACTGGCCCAGAAGCTTTCCCGGCTGGGGATCATGGTTGACCCGGAGCATTTTTACACCAGCGCCCTGGCCACGGCGAGTTTTCTCGCTTCCCAGCGCCCCGGCGGATCTGTCTACGTTATCGGCGAGCCCGGTCTTATCCAGGCCCTTTACGACGCGGGATTCACCATGAACAATGTCAATCCCGATTACGTGGTGGTTGGCGAGGGCAGGGGTTACAGTGTGGAGGCCCTGGAACGGGCGGTTAAACTCGTTCTGGGCGGCGCACGGCTTATCGGTACCAACCCGGATCTTTCCGGCCCCGTGGAGGGCGGCATAGTCCCCGCCTGCGGCGCCCTGGTAGCCCCCATAGAGTTGGCGACTAAAAACAAAGCCTACTTTGTGGGAAAGCCCAACCCCCTGATGATGCGCCACGGCCTGCGCCGCCTCAACTCCCGCCGGGAGGACACGGTTATCGTGGGGGATCGGATGGATACGGATATCGTGGCGGGCATCGAATCGGAAATCGAAACCGTGCTGGTCCTCTCCGGCGTCACCACACTGGAGGAGACCGGTGTTTACCCTTACCAGCCCAGGCATATCCTGGAAGGGGTCTTCGAGATCCCGAATCCCTAATCCCCCAAACAGGTTCCCAC
>JAISCR010000024.1 GCA_031265435.1 Treponema sp. | reverse complement strand
GCCCGTACCCTCTCGTTCGCCGAGGACCTCGATGCCCACGGTTTCCAGGGCGGCGCGCATGTCCGCGGTGGGGCTGACGTCGAAGCCCAGTTTGTGGGTCTGGGGGTCGAAGGCGTGGGAAACGCCGAGCCACACGCCGCTGACCCGGGGGGCCATGCGCATGCAGCCGTCCTGGACGGCGGTTCCCTGGAGCAGTGCTTTGCGGACAATCTCGTCCCGGGCGGTGAGGATGCTGAGGATGGTTTCCAGGCGCAGTTCCGAGCGCTCCGCGACGATGCGGGCGGCGACGTCCTTGTTGTGCAGGGTCGCGCCCGCGGTGGAGACTTCGGCGAAGTAGTCGATTTCGACATCCGGGGTCAGGCGGTTCGGGGTGAGCCAGACCTTCCAAAAGGTTTCTTTAGCCATAGTATCTTCCTTTATGTGAAATAGCGGCGGGGGAGGTTGATTGTACCCACCGCTTCGAATCTCTGTAGAGATCGCATAACAGTTTGTTCATGGGAACATCATTTTCGTCTTTTTTCAGCGGGTCGGGGACACAGCAGGCTTCTTCAAAGACTTCTCTTGCCGGTCCGGCCATGTGCAGGATAATGGCGAGCAAGTCTACTTCGCTTGGCGTAAACCAATCTTGTAGTTGTTTTTTTGAGAGCCTTGGACAATGCAGATTATAACGCAGGTACGCCATGTCGTAATAGAATTGCGCGATCAGCCGTCTTTGAAAATGGAGGGTATGGGCGTAATCAATGGGTTCCCCGTTTGTAAGCTTGTCCTCAATCTGTGCTATGTATTTTTCCCTGTATTTAGCGGCAATATTACCAACGTCATTTTTGCAATCATGAACATAGAAGTGACACACCGAAAGTATGGCCGCTCCCATTTCGCTGCTGCGATATTCCTGTAGTAGATCGGAATAGCGCTGATCTATCATTATTTTGCGAGGGATGATGAATGTGGCGGCAAGCGCGACCACAAGCGCAGATGCTGAAATCACCAATGATATTATTTCCATGTTTTTTCCTTCATTAAAAATGCAATTATGTTTCCCATAATATTCTCCTCCGCCGCAACGCGGCGTATTTGTAATAAGCCGCCGGAAGGCTGCCCTCCGGCGGTATCCGCCTCTGTTATCTCATGCGCCAGATATTACCGCTACGCACATAAGTCCCGGCTTTTTCATCGTTGTAGAGATAGAAGCTAACAAAATGATCATAACTATCTCTGATCCTGTCGGTCGTGTTGCGAGAAAAGCTTACATTTGCCGGTAAGGTAACGCTGGAGAGCGGGTTGTCCCCGTAAACGGAAAATGCCCCCTCGCCAATAGAAGTAACACTGTCAGGTATGGTAACGCTGGTGAGTTGGTCATTGAAAAATGCCCCCCTACCAATGGAAGTAACCGGCCACCGGCCTATTTTTTGCGGAATAACAAGATTTCCGCCGGGGCCCATGTAACCGGTAATTTCTACACCTCCGAACCGCGACCGGTTGGTTTTAAACGGAGCTCCCAGCGCGGCAAGAGCGGCAAAATCTTCAGCGGAAATGCCCATATAGCCCCGCTCTCCGGCGGTTTTGGCGTCCATGCCGTTTATGCTGACAATGGACACGATCAGGCTGTCCGTTATTTTATTGGCGTCCACACCGGAAAAGCACAGCGTAAGATCTTGGTGAACGAAATCATAATTTATCCTGGGTCCAAATCTCTCCGTTGTTCTTCCAATCGTTTCTCCACCTTCATTTGTCAGCGTTGCGGTGATTTCATACCTTTCCGGTATTGCGCGGTATATTGAATCCACATCAATGTTCCACTCCCCGCTTCTGCCGGTTTTTTGAAGCCCCTGATCAAGGTCGTAAATGATCTTAAAGCCGGTGGTACTGATGAGTCTTGCCTCAAAAGATATTTCGGCGGTTTCATTGGAGTAGTCGATCGTACCGATAGTCAACGCGGGATCGTAGAGAAGCTCGAAAGGTGGATGGTCCTTGAAAAAGGCCGTGGCCTCATCAAGGGTCTTGACCCAGGCGGCGCGGCGCTGGATGTCGTTCCGCACGTTCTGCCCGATATTGCCGCCCTGTATATCCGCCGAAAGGACGGAACCCCGGCTGGCCGCTTCCGCCAGGCCGGGGTCAAACTTCGCCGCCTCGTAGTAGTAGGACAGGGCTTCTACCACCGTACCGCTTCGCTGGGCGGTAATGCCTCTGGCCAACGCGGTTTCCGCCTGTACGGCGGAGGAATCCGCCGCCCCCAGGAGGTTTGTCTTCCCCGCGTCGGTAAGGCTTACCCCAAGCTGAGCCAGCAGTTCCGCCGAGGCTTTTTTGACGCCGCTCAGGTCCTCCAGTTCCGCCGCCGGAACATTGCCGGTATAAGCGGCCTTTGATTCGCCGGAGGCCGCGTCGGTTACTTTAAGCTGGAGGGAAAAGCCCTGCCCGGTCTTTTGCAGCGCGCCGTTCAGGATGTACCCCACGTTAGCCACGGTCCCCAACTGGACAAAGTTGCTTTCATCGGCGTAGTAGCCGCTTTCCCCTTCGGCGATCACCTTTTCCAGGTTCTGCCTGTCCAGGACCTTCATGGCGGAGAACTTGGTAAAGTCCCCCACCAGAACACCTTGCACCATGGTGGGCAGGTACGCCTCGTTGTCGGCCAGTCCCCGGCCTTCGGGAACCAGCACTGCGAGGCTGAGATCCGCAGCGCCATGTCCGGTCCAATAAACCAATGCTGGTGTAGACGTGGTAACGTTATCCATCGGTTTAGTATCCACCGGTTTAACAGGCACCGGTTTAGCAGCCACCGGGGTTCCAACGCATGCTGCCAGGACAAGCGCCGCGCCCGCTCCGGCGGTGAAAAACACCGCCGCAAACAGAACAGATAAAATAACGCGTATTTTCATAAACCGCTCCTTTGGGTTTTCAGTCGAAAACGACGTTTGAGGCGGTAGTCAGCGCAGAGATCCAGTCGGTATCCGCTGCGGTGGTGCTTGCCGCCGCAGCGGTTGCCGCGTCGCCGTATCTATACGCCGCGTACCGGGCGGCCGCTTCGGCCTGTACCTGGGTCTGGGCCACATCCGCCGCCGCCTGGTTTTGCGCGGTCTGCTGGTTTATCCGGGCCATTTCCCGGGCCTGGGCATCCCGGGCGGCCTGTTCCTGCATTTGCAGTTTCTGCCGGAACTCGGCG
>JAISCR010000004.1 GCA_031265435.1 Treponema sp. | reverse complement strand
TACGGGAAATCCTGTGTCAAAGGAATAGACATTGAGTTCATCCCGGATCAGGGAAAAGTGCCTGGTCGCGTCTCCGCAGAGATGGGCGCCGCCGCGTTTTTCCATGGTCGAAACCGCTTCCGCAAGTTTTTTGTGATAGGGCAGCACCTCGTCCCGGTACATTTCCCGGGAGAGCAGCATAATGCTGTCATCGGCAAAGCCAAAGGCTTCGGTAATTTCCGGCTCTCCCGTATAGGCCCGCCACGCTTTAAGCCGGATGATGGCGGCTTGGGTCAGGTATTCCATCAGGGTATGATAAAAATCAGGATCCTCCAGCATGTCCATACAGAGTTTGTCCGCACCCCTAAGCTCGCAGGCCAGCGTAAACATGCCGTCGGAGCCCATAAAGGGTGTGCCCACGGAGCCAATTTTTTGGCCCCCTATCAGGGTTGTTTTGGCCTGCCGGACAAAGTAATCGTAGTATTCCTTGGCGGAGGCCATAAAACCGGAAAAAGGATCCGGCAGCCCTTTGTCAAAGAGAAGATTTTTGTTGTCCTCCTTCAACAGAGGAACCGCGTAGGGCACTTCGTTTTCGGGGAAGCGGATTTCGCAGCCCAGCCAAGCGGCTTCATAGTAATTCTGAAAATCCACATTAACCCTATAGCCTCCTTCGGGAATACCCATTTCGTGATCTCCCAGGATGTTGAACTGACGCCAGCGGGCAAAAGCACACTGCATCCGGAACATCAGGGCCGTGTCGTG
Source organism: Treponema sp. (assembly GCA_031265435.1). Lineage (GTDB taxonomy): Bacteria > Spirochaetota > Spirochaetia > Treponematales > Breznakiellaceae > JAIRNJ01. The sequence goes on along the minus strand of JAISCR010000004.1, from coordinate 28,006 downwards.
GGAATAATCGTAAAAAGAAACCTTTCGGGGATTAGTTTCCCTGCCCAGCACAAAATAACGGTCCGAGATGCCGGTGATCATGGGCATTCTGACCGGCCTGCCCCGCTCCCAGGCGTCCCATATCTCCCGAACCTCCCGGTTATGGGAGCCAAAATCCATATCCGCATAACGATCCATACCAATGTCCCCTATTCCTTTATGCTCCCCAGCGTTATGCCGCTGACAAAATAACGCTGCAGGAAGGGATACAGGACGAGTACCGGAATCATGGCGATAAATACCTGAGCCGCCTTTACGGTACGGTCCGAAATTATCCGCATCAGCTCCGCCTGGGATCTTGAAGCCTGGCGGGCCGTATTGGTAACCAGGATAGACTGGAGATAGGTTTGCAGCGGATACTTCCGGGCATCGGTCATGTATATCATCCCGTCAAACCAGCTGTTCCAGTGGGCCACCATGGAAAAAACAATCAGCGTGGCAATAGCCGCCAAAGAAACCGGTACGTATATGCGGAAAAGGATGGCAAAGTACCCCGCACCGTCCATAAACGCCGATTCCTCAAGCTCCCTGGGAATGGTTTTAAAAAAATTCATGAGCAGTATAACGTTGAATACCGGCACCGCCCCGGGCAATATGAGGGACCAGATGGAATTGAGCAGCCTGGTGTACCGCACGATCATGTAGGTGGAGATGATACCTCCGGAAAAAAGCATGGTGATTATAAAAAACCAGACGAAGAAATTTTTGCCGGAAAATTCCTGCTTTGTCTTTGAAAGCGGGAAGGCGGCGAAGATTATCAGGATCATATTGACTGTTACCCCCAGGAGTACCCGGACAAGGGAAACCCGGAGGCCGCTCCAGAATTCGGGCTTTTGCATGACATACTGATAGGAGCGGAGGGTAAAATCCACAGGCCAGAGCACAAGCCGTCCTGAGGCAATGGCGGTATTGGAACTTAAGGACATGGACAAAACATACAGGATGGGCAAAAGACAGATCAGCGAATAGAAGATAAAAAACAGGGTATTGCAGAATCTGAATACACGCCGGGAAAATCCGCTATCGACCATTATTTACTCCGTCTTAAAAAATACTGTAATTCCATTTCTTTTTAGCCAGCCAATAGGAAAAGGTTATAAGCACAAAACCAACCAGGGAACGCAGAAGGCCGACGGTTGAAGCCAGGGAATACTGAGCATTAACAAGTCCTGCCCGGTAAACCCAGGTATCAATAACGTCCCCGGTGGAGTACACCGATGGAGAATAGAGCATAAGGATCTGTTCAAAACCGGCGTTGAGAATGTAACCCATGTTGAGGACCGCCATAAGGATAATGTAGCTCATAATGCCGGGAAGCATTATTTTGAGGATCTGTTTAACCCTTCCCGCACCGTCTATGGCCGCCGCTTCGTACAGGGTGGGATCAATGCCTATAATAGCAGCCAGGTAGATTATGGCGTTAAAACCCGTCATCTGCCAAAGTTCCGTGGAGATCAATACCCAGGGAAAGATCGCCGGGGCGCCAAGAAAATTTACCGGTTCGGTTCCAAAAAGGCCAAGGCCCATATTCAAAAGTCCGTCCCGGGAGAGAAGCTCCCGGAATACGCCGCCCAGAATAACCCAGGAGAGGAAATAGGGCGCATAGATGACGGTCTGAATGGTCCGCTTAAACAAAGTTCCGGTAAGTTCATTCAGCAGTATGGCCGTCAAAATCGCGGCAACGGTACCCAGGAAGATCTTCATCACCGCGATAAAAAAGGAATTAAAGGTTATCTGCCACAGATCCGGCATGGCAAAAACCCGCCTGAAATTGCCCAGCCCTATCCAGGCGGATCTAAAAAAACCCCTGGCGGGCTCAAAACGCTGAAAGACCATTACGAGCCCAAACATGGGCCCGTAGGAGTAGATAAGAAGCAGAAGGGCGGGGAAGGCCATCATGACAAACAGAGGCCATTGCTTAACAAACCGCCCTTTCTTCTCCCCCATGATCACATTCCCCTGATAAGAGCTTATTTATTTTTATACCAATCGTTGACCTCTTTTGTGGTCGTATTACCGTAGATGGAATCCCACTGGGATATAAATTTGTCAAATTCGCTGATATCCAGGGCACCCGAAATAACTCCCGCGGCCATGGCGTCGAAAAGCTTCTTTACCGTAGGTTCGTTTTCGACCATGAACTGTGTTGGTTCTCTTACGTATTCATTGTAAACAACCATATTGCTTTGAATGAATTTATCCGTCACCGCCAGAGAGGAACCGTCTTTCAGATAGGAACGATAGGAGGGCCATCCGGATATATCCTTGTTTTTCTCATAGGTCATGGCGGTGTCATAGAAACTCCTGAAAGCCTCGCAAAGTTTGGAGGGATCTCCCGAATTCTGGGCTTCGGTTATGTCGTGGAGCGCGTCGATGTTGAAAGCGGGGTTATGAATAACCAGGGGATAGGCCATGAATATCTGATTCGAATCCACCGGATCGGTGTTGTAGGTATTGAACTCCATTTTGGCGGGATCATCGTTAAGGTCCAAAAAGAGGTTGCTCATCTTAACCAGGGCTTCCGGGTATTTGCTTCCCCTGGTGGCTACCAGAATCCCGGTAACATTTACCCGGTTGCCTGCCATACGGACCGGATCGGAGCCGGCCTGGGGCGGGGCAGCGGGAAGCCAGTCCGCATTGGGATTGTTGTCCAGAGTAACCGGCAGGGGCCACCAGGAATCCCATACACTGCCGAAACTCACCGTCGCCTTGCCCTGTACCAGATTTTCCACCATCAAATCAAAAGTATCGGTGGAAAAAGAGGGGGATATGTATCCTTTCCGATAGAATTCATGGGCCTTTGCCAGGGCGGCCCTGGTTCTGCTCCGGCTTTCGGCGCCGAACATACCATGTTCAATTTCTCCCCTGGAATTTTTGTACCACACAGCGGGATAGGAATTGAACATCCAGTAATAAGCATAGTTCATGATATAATCCTGGGCACCCTGATCGGAGCCCCGTACCGCCAGAGGAAAGGTATTGGCCGGGGACAACCCCGTGGGATTATTATTTTTTATGGCCCCCATGAAAGCGTCAAATTCATCTATGGTTTTAGGCTCCGAAAGGCCCAGAGCATCCATATAATCCTTCCGCAACCAGGCCACGCTGGCGGTATCTATAAAGGCGTTCCCCGCGCCGAATCCGTAATACCGCCCATCCCTGGCGGCGCAGTCAAGGAGTTCCTGATACTCGCCGGTCAGGTGCTCCCGAAGGTAATCGTTCGCGTAGTCGATGATCGCATCGGTCATGTCCTGCAGCAGCCCCGCGGAGTAGAGCTGTTCAAACTCATACTTATTGACCAGGAGAAAATCGGGCAGTTCGCCGGAACTGAGCATGAGGTTGAATTTTTCCGCCGCCTGGGAGCCGGGACTGGTCCAGAGGAATTCGTATTTTATCCCCAGATCCTTTTCGTAACGCCGGGTGTAAATATTACTGTCGATGGAATCCCCCTGGGGGAACCAGAAGGCCTGATCATTGGCCGTATGAACTACCTTTACGGTTATGGGCGGATCGTATTTACCGTAGGGGTCTTTTGTGGGATGAGGCACTTCTACCAGGATCCGGGCGGGCCCTGTGGAAGAGGCCGCCGGCGTAGGGCCGCCATCCTCCTTCCCCGAACAAGCGGATAGGGCTAAACCAAGGAACAGGGCGAAAAGAATAAGGGGCGCGCTATTTCTCTTACGAATTTTCATTGTATATTCTCCTTTATCATAATTAATTTAGTTTCTAAATTTATTTTATACATTAATTCCCCGGTTTGTCAACAAAAAATTTTCATAATGAGAGATTTTTTGCCGGTTTCCTACCAAAATACGGAGATGCTGAGGCTTAAGGACGGTGTTCGATGAGGCGTATAAAAACAATTTTTATCCCTCATAAGGGAATGCTCTAGTTGACAACTACATGAATTGGATAGTAAATTAACCTAAGTTAGATAGCCGTCTTGGAATCAGTACTTTGTTAGGAAACATAAGAAAGATATTACAAACAAGGATGAATGAACCTCTCCGCCCTGAGCGGGGTATTAGATTCTACTGCGAATAAAGGAGTCGAAACATGAAAAATTTTACCTATTACGCACCTACCGAAATCTTTTTTGGCTGGGGCTGCCTGAGCCAAATCGGCGATATTGCCGCCCGGTACGGTAAAAAAGCCTTGGTAGTTACCGGCCATTCATCCCCGTCCGGGGGCGGTCTCTATGAACAGGTGAATAAGTTCCTTACGAATGCCGGCGTGGAATCCTGCCGTTTTGACGGCGTTATTCCAAATCCTACTACCGATGTCGTGACAATGGGGGCGGAAGTGGCGAAGGCTTTTGGCGCGCACATGGTAATAGGACTCGGCGGCGGTTCCTCGATGGATGCCGCGAAAGCAATAGCCGTTGAGGCAAGCCATCCCGGTACGGCCTGGGATTATCTGCATTACACTTCCGGCCCCACCGAAAAAACTCTGCCGATTATTGCGGTCGGAACCACGGCGGGAACAGGAAGCCAGACTACCCCATGCGCGGTTATAACCAACACGGCAAAAAAAGACAAATCCGCCATCTGGCACCGGAACATCTTTCCACGGGCGGCGATTGTTGATCCCGAACTGACGGTTACCATGCCAAAAGATGTTACCGCGCAGACAGGGTTTGACGCATTTTGCCATAATTTTGAAAGTTATATCTCGGCCGGAACCAATCCCCTGGTAGAAACGATCGCGCTGGAAGGCATAAGAATTATCGCGGAAAACCTGCCGAAGGTTCTGGCCGATGGAGGGGACGCCGGGGCGCGATCCAAAATGGCATGGGCCGATACCCTTGGTGGTATGGCTATCGCCTCCGGCGGTGTAAGCCTGCCCCACGGACTTGGTATGCAAATTGGCGGTTTTTGCCCCCATGTAAGCCACGGTCAGTCTCTGGCTGTTTTCTACCCTGAATTTACCCGTTTTACCTGGCCAAAGGCGGTAAAGAAATTCGCGGCCCTTGGCAGAATATTGGATGCCGCCCTGTTACATGAAAATGACGAAAAAGCCGCGGAAGCCAGTTGTAACGCAATTGACGGTTTCTTAAAAAAAATCGGCCTTTGGACAGACTTTAAGTCCCTCAATGTTTCCACAGAAGAAATACGAATCATCGCCGATCATGGACAGGTCCTGGGGGATTACAAAAACAATCCCAGAATCGCTTCCATTGAAGAGATGTATGGTATGCTTATCCGCTGTTACGAGCGGTAAGGGCCGGGGAGTGACCGCCCCGGGCTATACCCAGGATAGCGGAACCTCATTGGGCAATGTTCCTGATGACCTCAATATCAAGACCAGTAATTTTTTGGATTGTTTCAGTAGAAAGACCCTCTATCAGAGCCTTTCGGGCGATTTCTTCCCGGCTCGTTTCCTGGCCTTCCTCAAACCGAACCGCTAACGCATCATCCCAGTTCCATTCCGTAAATAACATGTTATATACCTCCGAACTATGCAGCTCCATAAACTCCTTTAATATCCCCTCCCTGATACAGTATTTCATCCAGCTGCGGTTTGCGCCCATAGAAGCATCCTGAAGTAATCATAGGGGTTTTACCGGATTTTTCAAGCCAAAGCCTTCCACCTGGGGGGAGGCGGAAGACCGGCACGGCCGGGCTGGAGCTTGGGGGGGCGGAGAGTACATGCAGAAGGTCTGGTTCCAGGTATGGAAAGAGCCCCCCCTTCTTACTCTTCGTAGTAAAAAATTTTCAATCACAATTTTGAATTTTTTTCTTGATAATACTCCAATGTATGATACCATGAGTTCTATATAGTACATATAAGTTGCCAAGGGGATGTATGATAAGTTCTACAACGAAGTACGGCGGAATAATAGATGATCTGACAAGCCGCATGGACCGGGGAGAATTTATACCCACAGGCCGGATACCCAGCGAGAATGAGTTGAGCAGGGATTACCATGTAAGCGTGATGACCGTGCGCAAGGCCCTTTCGGAATTGGTACACCAGGAAAAAATCTTTCGCGTCCAGGGCAAGGGAAGTTTTGTCAATGGCGTTGCTGCCGGCGGTAAAAATGCCAACGGTATAAGAGCCGGCGACAGCAATGCCGGCAGCTCTTATGCCGCCGTTTCCCGTGCCGCCAAACCGGGGGCTGCTCCCGGGGGTATTATCCCCTTGATCATCTTTTGCTGTGACGATTGGGACAATTCCTTTATGAACATTGTCAGGGGCGCCCAAACCTGCTTTTCGGGGCGGGGCTATTCAATGACCATCGAATGTAACCAGGAAGACGCTCAAACCGAAGCCGTTCTCCTGGAACGCTGTATCCACAGCGGGGTCGCGGGTGTGTTGATTTATTCCATCAACCCGGCGGCCAACGCGGGAAAGATCATGGCCATGGAAGAGGCGGGAATCCCCGTGGTAATGGTCGACCGGGGCCTGGAGGACTTTCCCTGTACCCTGGTAAGTTCCCATAATTTCGACGGTCTGTACAGGATCACCACCTACCTCATCGGCCTGGGACACCGCAGCATCGCGTACTTTGCAAACGAAGTTCCTACCAGTGTCCATGCCGAACGGCTCCGGGGCTTTAAGGCGGCCTTTACGCGGCAGGGGTTAGAGTACCGTGAAGAACTCTGCGCCACAGCCCCGGCCATACAGATGGAGGTTTTGGAAGAGATGATATCCAAACATGGCGTTACCGCGGTGGCCTGCATCAGCGACCGGGTGGCGGCCCAGGTCTCCGATTACCTCCAGGCCCGGGGCTGCCGGATACCCGAAGATATTTCGGTTACCGGTTTTGACGACAACGAACTGGGACGTTACGCCAACCTGACCACCATGCGGCAAAATTTCCGCCGCATCGGCGAGGTGAGCGCGGAAAAGCTTTTGGAACGGGTTAGCCAGGGGGCGGGCTGTTCCCAAACCATGCTCCCGGTGGAACTGGTTATCCGCGGTTCTACCGGTCCGGCCAGGGCGCAGGGCGGAGGTGGCTGTTGTGCCGTTAAAACGTAAAGGATTGGTATTTGAGCTCCGGCGCTGGCGGGCACTGTTTGTCCTTATGCTGCCGGCGGTGGCGATCCTCACCATAAACAACTATATCCCCATGCTGGGGGCGGTTATCGCCTTTAAAAATATCAAGTACAGCTATCCCGGCTTTATCCGCAACCTGATCGAAAGCCCCTGGGTGGGTCTGCGGAATTTTGAATTCCTGTTCAAGTCCGGATCGGCCTGGCAGATCACCCGGAACACCCTCCTCTACAACTTCGCCTTCATGGTTTTTGGAACTATTTTGGCGGTCTTTTTTGCGGTAATGATAAACGAGGTGCCACACAAAAAGGCGGCAAAGGTATACCAGAATGTTATCTTTCTGCCGTACTTTATTTCCTATGTGGGGATTTCTTCCTGTGTGTACGCTTTTCTAAGCCGCGATTACGGCCTGGTAAACAGGACGATTCTGTCGTTCTTTGGGATCGAACCGGTGGAGTGGTACAGTCAGTACAAATACTGGCCGCTTATCCTGAATGTGGTATGTCAGTGGAAATGGGCGGGATACAATTCGGTGATGTACCTCGCCGCGATAAGCGGCATTGATCAGACCTACTACGAGGCCGCGATAATTGACGGGGCCGGTCGCGGGCAGCGCATCCGCTACATCACCCTTCCCATGTTAAAGCCCTTTATCATTATCATAAACCTGTTGGCCATAGGAAGAATTTTTTACTCCGACTTTGGACTTTTCTTCCAGACCACCATGAATTCGGGAATGTTGTACCCTTCCACACTGGTGATCGATACCTATGTATATAACGCGCTGGCAAAAACCGGCGATTTCGGTATGTCCGCGGCGGCGGGGCTGTACCAGGCTCTGGTCGGGTTTGTCCTTGTCTTGTCGGCAAACCTGCTGGTCCGTAAGATAAGCCCGGAAAACGCGATGTTTTAAAGGGGAGAAGGAGGAATGAGGATGAATACCAGGTATGTACCTTCATTGGATCGCCCGCCCTTCTGGGCCCGGGCGCTTACCCATGGGTTCTTTATTCTTATCTGCATGGCGTGTCTTTTTCCGATCCTCCTGGTGTTCGCCATATCCATTTCCGACGAAGGGACTATCACGGAGTACGGATACGAAATCGTCCCCCGGGTGCTGAGCTTCCGCTCCTATGAATTTGTCCTCTCCGATTTTAACCAGATTATGCGCGGATATATGGTTTCAATACTGATCACCGTGGCCGGTACGGTGCTGGGGACCCTTATTACCGCCATGATCGCCTACCCCCTGTCAAGGATGGATTTCCCCTTCCGCAGGCACTTCACCTTCTTTGTGGCCTTTACCATGCTCTTTAACGGCGGTCTGGTCCCCTGGTACCTGGTGTACGTAAAGATGCTGGGGGCTAAAAACACGATCGTCCCCCTGATCATGCCCCTTTTGGTAAACGGCTTTAACGTGATCATCCTGCGTACCTTCATTTCGGCAAACATCCACCCGGCGATAATTGAATCCGCGGTCATTGACGGCGCGGGGGAACTGCAGATCTTCTTCCAAATGGTGCTGCCCCTGTCGGTTACGGGGCTGGCGGCAATCGCGCTCCTGGTGAGTCTTAACTACTGGAACGACTGGTACAACGCTCTCTTGTTTATCGATACAAAAAAGCTGTTTCCCCTTCAATTTTTGATGTACCGGGTCAATATATCGATCCAGGTGCTGAACACCAGCAGCTTTATTCCCGATTCCGCCGCGGCGGCGCGGGTACGCCTGCCCAACGAGACCGCCCGGATGGCCATGAGCATCCTCGGCATAGGCCCGATTGTTCTGGCATACCCGTTTTTGCAGAAATACTTTGTCCGGGGGCTGACTCTTGGCTCTGTGAAGGGCTGATTGGAGTAATAACGGTTCGGCCATTGGCCGGAATCGTATTGCTATATTTTTTTAGGAGGAGAAAAAATGACGAAACGTTTTTTTTTCGTGATAAGCGTTTTGCTTATTCTGTCGGTTACCGCGGCCTTTGCGGGCGGCGGCAGACAATCCGGGCAGGCTGCGGCAGGCGGAGGCGGCACGGCGAACCAGGTGACCATTGACTGGTATTGGGTCGAAAATCTGGAGGAGCCCGACAACGATCTTATCAGTGAGGAGATCAGCAAGATCGCCCTGCAGAAGATCAACGCCAAGGTTCAGATGCACGTATTTGACTGGGGTTCCTGGGGAACGAAGATCGATCTGATGCTGGCATCGGGCGAAAAAGTTGATTTGGTCAGTACCGTGGCGCTGCCTTATCACCAGATGATCGCCAAGGATTACTTCCTGCCCCTGGACGACCTGTACGCCGCATACGGCAAGGACATGGCCCGGTACATGATCGAATACAACCTGGAAGGCTGCCGGGTAAACGGCAAACTCTACGCCATTCCGACCCCGAAAGAAGCGGGGGGCGCCTACGGCTATGTGATCCGCAAGGATTATGTGGACGCCACAGGGGTGGATCTTTCCACGGTAAAGACCATGGAAGATATGACCTCCGTCTGGGCAAAATTTAAAGCCTACAATCCCAATTTCGCAATCTACAACAATTCCAGCGCGTTCCTTGATTTAATGGGTTTCCAGGTCCTTGGAGACGGTCCCGGACGGATCTACAAAAACGATCGGGCCGAGGTTGTCAACGAATACGAGCATCCGGCTTTCCAGTCAATCGCCAAATTATGGCACGAATGGTACCAGGCGGGTTACATCAACAGGGAAACAGCGACTCCCAACTTTGCCCACACCGCGGCGCTTCGGGACGACAAGATCCAGGCCATCGGCGGCCAGAGCAAGAACGGCATTGAAGCCGAAGTAAGCGCCGGCATAGGCGGCAAGTATGAATACACCAAGGTTATCCTTCAACCGCCGGTGGCGCTCACCTTTACCGGCTATGAATGCGCATTCGCCATTCCCCGGTCTGCCCCCAATCCGGAACGCTCCATGATGTTCCTCAACCTCCTCATGTCGGATCCGCAGATTCACAACCTGGCCAACTTCGGCATTGAGGGCCGCAATTACCGGACCCTTCCCGACGGCCGGATCGACTTTCCCCAGGGGGTGGATCCCGCGAATCTGACCTACATCCCCAATGTGATTTGGGAAAACGGCAACGCCTTTATCAGCAAGTGGTGGAGCACCTACCCGGTGGACCATGTGGCCCGCCTAAGGGCCTATAACGCTACCGTAGCGCCCTCCGTGGCTCTGGGATACTCCTTTGACGCCGACCCGGTAAAAGCGGAAATCGGGGCCTCTGCGAATGTGTATGAAGAGTTCAGATACACCGTTCTTTCGGGAGCGCAGCCCCTGGAAAGTTACTACCCGCGGATGATGCAGCAGTACAGGGCTGCGGGAATAGACCGAATCATCGCGGAAAAGCAGCGGCAGCTTGCCGCATGGCTTGCGGCAAAAAAGTAACCAGGAGGTAAAGCATGGGGCTGTCCAAAGGGACAGCCCCGTTTTTTTGCACCGCCGTCCCTATTTCCTACTTACCCTCTATGTTTAATAGTAAAACTATTGAATGAAAGGAGCTTTTTTACTATACTCTGGGCATAAAAGACATAAGGAGAACCGATGAAAACCGCATTAAAGGGCACATGTTTCTTTATACCTGTTTTGCTTCTTGCCGGTCTTGTCTCTCTTGCCGCGCTGGGGAAGAAGGATACGGATGTCCGAGGCCGGGCGGAACTCCGCTATGGGTTCAGTTCCGAGCCTGCCACGCTTGATCCGCTTTCCAGTTCCAATACCGCGGACGGCAGGAGTATTCTCTTCAATGTCTATGAAGGGCTGGTGAAGCCGGACAGCCGGGGGGTTCTGCGGCCCGCGGTGGCTGAATCGTGGTCTGTCGAAGAGGGGGGGCGGCGTTACCGTTTTGTGTTGAGGAAGGGGCTGCGCTTCAGCAACGGGCAGGCTCTCGGTTCTGCGGATGCGGCTTTCTCCATAAACACGGCAATCGAAGCAAAATTTCAGGGTTTTACCCAGATCGAAAAGGTTGAAACGCCGGATGAAGCCGCTCTTCTGGTCACGCTCAGGGAACCGGATCCTGAATTTCTTCCCTATCTCACCATCGGCATTGTGCCTGCGGATAATCCTGACCGGGAAAAAAATCCGGTCGGGTCGGGGCCTTTCATGATCCAGTCCTATGCGGCCCAGCAGTCTCTGGTTCTGGTGAAGAATCCACATTACAGGCAGGCCGATCTGCCGAAGCTGGACAGGGTGACTATCATCTTTCTTGCCGATTCGGATGCGCTCTTTTTCGCTCTCCAGGGGGGGAATATCGACGGAGCCAGTGTTACCGGTTCCATCGTGGAACAGCTTGATCCTGAGCGTTTTGACATCATTCCCGGTTTCTCCAATACCGTTCAGCTTCTGGCGCTCAACAATTCCGTAAAGCCGCTGGATGATATCCGGGTGAGGCAGGCGATCAACTATGCTGTCGGCAGAAAGGCTGTCATTGATACTGCTTTCTACGGCCGGGGGGAGCCTTCCGGGAGTCCTCTTATACCGGGTCTTGCGCAGTACTACGATGCGTCCCTGAGGGAGCCTTATCCCCTCGATGCCGAAAGGGCAAGGCGGCTTCTTGCGGAGGCAGGTTACGGGGAAGGCGGACGGAAACTTTCTCTGGAGATTACGGCGCCTTCAAATTACAGTATGCATGTTGATACGGCCCAGGTAATAGTGAATCAACTGGAGGCGGCGGGTATTACGTCTTCCATAAAGCTGACGGACTGGGCTTCCTGGCTTTCCGAAACCTACCGCGGCAGAAAGTATGAGGCAACGATTATCTCTCTTGACGCCGGCAATGTTTCTCCGCGTTCCTTCCTTTCCCGCTATCATTCGGGAAGCGGCAGTAACTTTATCAATTACAAAAGCGATGCCTATGACCGTTCCTATGATGCCGCCCAGAGGGAGTCTGATGAAGGCAAGCGCATTGAATTGTACAAGGAGTGCCAGCGGATCATGAGCCGGGATGCCGCAAGTGTGTTTATCCAGGACATCATGAATTTCAAGGCGTTTTCAAAGGGGCGCTTTGGCGGTTCGCTGAACTATCCCCTGTATGTCATTGACTTTTCCACAATATACAGGAATTGAATGTCTTTCCTTGCCCGCAGGCTTGTACTAACACTGTTGACGCTCTTTCTGGTATCCCTTTTGACCTTTGTCTGCTTTTCCCTGATACCCGGAGACGCGGCAAGTCTGATACTGGGAACCGAGGCCGGTGAAGAACAGATAGCGGCCCTGCGGGAAGAATTTGGTCTTGACCGCAGTGCGGCGGAGCGTTACGTTTCCTGGCTCCGTGGTTTTGCGGGCGGAAATCTGGGGAACTCAGTCCGTTTCCGGGGGGAAGCCATTTCGGATCTGGTGCTGAGCCGGCTCCCCGTTACTTTCAGCCTTGCCCTTCTTTCCCTTGTCTTTATAATAATACTGTCCCTGCTTTTTTCCCTGCCTGCCGCGGGGAAAGCCGGTTCCCTTCTCAACAGGATCATTAATACCGTGGCGGCGGCCGGAATTTCCGTTCCGGGTTTCTTTCTGGGAGTTCTCTTTATCTGGGTCTTCGGTATACTCTTTAAGCTTTTTTCTCCGGGGGCCTTTGTGCCGTTCGGGGAAAGTCCCCGCGGTTTCTTCGGCTGCCTTGTCTTTCCCGCGCTTGCCATTGCCATACCCAACGCGGCAACAGTGATAAAGTTTCTGCGCTCCTCCATTGCCGCGCAGCTTGCATCCCCCTATGCCCGTACCGCCCGGAGCAAGGGAGCGCCTTTTTCTCTGGTGCTGCGCCGCCATGTGCTTAAAAATGCGCTTATCCCCGCAGTAACCATGCTGGGTATGATTACCGGGGAAGTTTTTTCGGGCAGCATTATCATCGAACAGGTTTTTACGATACCGGGAATCGGCAGGCTTCTTATCACCTCGATAAATTCCCGTGATTATCCGCTGGTACAAACGCTGCTGGTCTATATTGCCTCTGCCGTTATTCTCGCAAATACCCTTGTGGATATTGTCATACAGTTTATTGATCCCAGGATCAGGCTTTGAAAAATTTTACAGGATCGGGCGGCCCGGGAAAAAAAACCCTGAGTAAAAATTATCTCTTTGACATTACGGCAGGGTCTGTTTTGATTGCCCTCGTCGCGGGGATGGCTCTGCTGAGCCTCGTGTACTTGCCCTACGACTACAATGCCATGGACAGCGGACTGCGTTTTTCGGGTCCGGGCCGGAGCCACCTTCTGGGAACAGATAACTTCGGCAGGGATGTTTTTTCCAGGATCATGGCGGGGGCACGGTACACCCTCATGACGGCTCTGATCACCGTAACGGGAAGCGCTGTCCTGGGGACTGTCATCGGGCTTGCCTCAGGCTATTCGGGAGGCCTTCCCGACGAGGCGGTGATGCGGCTCATGGACATCATCAGTTCCTTTCCGGGCATACTCTTTGCGCTGGCAATGGCGGCTTTGCTGGGAGGAGGAGGGGGCACCCTGATTGTTTCCCTTCTCGTCCTCTTTATTCCGGGCTTTACCCGTATCAGCCGCTCGGGCGCTCTGGAATACAAGAACAGGGATTTTGTGCTTCTCGTGCGGCTTCAGGGCGCATCACACGGCAGAATCATTCTCCGTCACATACTGCCGAATCTTGTTCCCAACATTCTTTCCGCCCTTGTACTGGGCCTCTCCAACGCGATCATGGCGGAGGCTGCCATGAGTTACCTGGGTCTGGGGATTCAGCCGCCGGTTCCGAGCTGGGGCAGGATGCTCTCCGAATCCCAGAATTTTCTTTTCAACGCTCCCTGGTGCGCCCTCGCTCCGGGGGTCTTTATCATGCTTACCGTAATCGCCTTCCACGCCCTGGGTGAAGGACTGAAGCGCCGCTGCAGCGCAGGCCGCCTGTGAAAAAAATTTTATCCGTAGAAAATCTGTCGGTTGGCCTCCGGCGGAACAGGGAATGGCTTGAGGCGGTGCGAAACATAAGCTTTTCGATCCGGGAGGCCGGGATCACGGGTCTTGTCGGGGAATCCGGCTGCGGAAAGAGTCTTACGGCTCTTTCGATAACAGGTCTTCTGCCGGAAGGAATTGAGGCAAAGAGCGGGAAGGTATATTTTGACGGGGAAGATCTCCTGCGGAAAAGCGAACAGGAACTCTGTCGAATACGGGGAAAAGACATTTCCATGATCTTTCAGGAGCCGGCGGAATCGCTCAACCCCCTTCTTAAAACAGGGTTCCAGATAGGCGAAACGCTCGCCCTGCACGGTGAAAAAGACAAAAAACGTATCCGCGCAGAGGTTCTGCGGATTATGGGGGAACTGGGCCTTCCCGATCCCGAAAAACTCTTCGAGGCCTACCCCCACCAGCTTTCCGGCGGCATGTGTCAGCGGGTAATGATTGCCCTGGCAATGATAAACCGGCCGCGGCTCCTCATTGCCGACGAACCTGCCACGGCCCTGGACATGGATACCCAGTCCCAGATCCTGGAACTCCTTAAAAAACTTAACCGGACAATGAAGACCGCTATCCTCTATATTTCCCACGATCTTTCCGTTGTCCGCAAATTCTGCGATCAGGTACTGGTAATGTACGCGGGAAAGATAGTTGAATCGGGTTCCGCGGAAGAAGTGTTTTCGCAGCCCCTCCATCCCTACACAAGGGCTCTGTCTCTGGCTGTTCCCGGCCCCGCGATGCGGGGTAAGCCGCTGGCGGGTATTCCCGGCAAGGTTCCCTCCATCGAAGAAAAATTCCCGGGCTGCCCCTTCTCCCCCCGCTGCGGCCTGGCCCTCGATGAATGCCGAGGGGCCTTTCCCGAAGGGCGCCGCGCGGCGGAGCTTCGCCCGCTGCCGCCCGCTCCACGGAATGTTCCGGCCACATCCGCGGACGGCGGAGAACATATTGTGTACTGCAGGAGGCCGCATGGAGAATGAAACGCTCCTTTCTGTCCGGGGAGTATCCAGCCGTTATGTAAGCCGCCCCTACGGCGTTTTCGGCAGAAAGATTGTAAAGCCCGTTCTCTTTGACATCAACCTTGAGATCCGGCGGGGAGAGATTCTCGGTCTTCTGGGGCCTTCCGGCTGCGGCAAGAGCACGTTGGGAAAGTGCATACTGGGGCTCATTGATTATGAAGGGGAGATTTACATCGGCGGCCTTGACCGGCGGCTTGAAGGCAGGAAGCGCCGGGGGAAACTCCGCATGGCAAAAAAAGTGCAGGCCGTGTTCCAGAATCCCGGCGCTTCCCTGAATCCGGTAAAACGGATCGGTACAATTCTTGAAGAACCCCTCCTGATCCACAAAACGGGAACAAAGGCGGAACGTCTCCACCGTATCGACCTGATGCTCTCCCTTGTGGGGCTCGATTCTTCCTATAAGAAACGCCGCCCCCATGAACTTTCGGGCGGACAGAAACAGCGGATCTGCATTGCCTCGGCCCTGATGCTGAAACCTTCCCTGCTTGTAAGCGACGAAGCTGTCAGCGCCCTGGATGTCTCCGTGGCGGCTCAGATTCTCTGCCTCTTCCGGGAACTCCGCGAGAACCTGGAAGCGGCGGAAGGAGAGCCTCTTACCATGCTGTTTATTTCCCATAGCCTGAATACGGTGTACTATCTCTGTGACAGGATTGCTGTGATGAAGGAGGGCCGTATTGCGGAAAGCGGAGACACGGAGGAACTTTACAAAAACCCGCAGCATCCCTACACCAGGGCATTGCTTAAAACGGCCGAACCAGGGCAATACTGATTTATTACGCCGGTGCCGCCCTAATTTCTGAATGAATGTATCGGGGCCGGGATTCTGCCCCCCCGGCTGATAAAGACATCGCTTTTTGCGGGATTCACCGCCATGATCGGGGCGCCTCCGAGGAGGCCGCCGAATTCCGCCCAGTCGCCCTCTCTCTTCCCCGGTACGGGGATAACCCGAACCGCGGTGGTCTTGTTGTTCACCATGCCGATTGCCATTTCGTCCGCAATGATCGCGGAGATGGTGGCGGCGCCGGTATCTCCCGGAAGAGCTATCATGTCAAGGCCCACCGAACAAACACTGGTCATGGCTTCAAGCTTGTCAAGGCTTATGGAACCGGAACGCAGCGCGGCGACCATGCCTTCGTCTTCGCTCACCGGGATAAAGGCCCCGGAAAAACCTCCCACGTGGGTAGAGGCCATGACGCCTCCCTTCTTGACCATATCGGTAAGCATGGCCAGAGCCGCGGTAGTGCCGTGAGTTCCCGCGGCCTCAAGGCCCATCTCTTCCAGAATCCGTGCCACCGAATCCCCCGCCGCCGGGGTGGGAGCCAGCGAAAGATCGAGTATTCCAAAGGGCACGTTGAGGCGTTTGGCGGCTTCCATACCGACAAGCTGTCCCATGCGGGTTATCTTGAAAGCCGTCTTCTTTATCACATCGGCAAGCTCGTCAAAACCGGCGCCCCGGTGATGCTCCAGGGCGGCTTTTATCACCCCCGGCCCCGAGACACCCACGTTAAGACAGGCCTCCCCCTCCCCCGTTCCGTGGAAGGCCCCGGCCATAAAGGGATTATCCTCGGGAGCGTTGCAGAAAACCACGAGCTTTGCGCATCCGATACCATCCCTGTCCGCGGTTTTTTCCGCCGTGGCCTTTACTATCTCTCCCATGCGGCGCACCGCATCCATGTTGATGCCCGACTTGCCGGAGGCAAGGTTTACGGAAGAGCAAACCCGTTCCGTTTCCGCCAGCGCGGAGGGAATTGAATCGACAAGTTTTCTGTCGCCTTCGGTAAAGCCCTTCTGTACAAGCGCGGAAAAACCACCCACAAAATCCACTCCCAGTTCCGAAGCAGCCGAATCCAGGGTTTTTGCAAAAGCGGTATAATCACTGTCGCCGCAAGCGCCTGCCACCAGGGCAATCGGGGTAACGGCAATACGCCTGTTGATTATGGGGATACCGTATTCCGTTTCGATGTCCCGTCCTGTCTGTACCAGTTTTCCCGCGAAGCGGAGCAGTTTTTCCCGTATCCGGCGGCGGCTCTCCTCCCCCGAAGAGCTGACGCAGTCAAGAAGGGATATTCCCATGGTAATGGCCCGTATGTCCAGCCTGTAGCGCATGAACATATCAACCGTTTCCTTGATTTCAAACGGAGTAAACAACACGTTCAGATCCTGTGCATTGCGGAAAAGACTTTCTCGTGCATCACCGAGATTGAAACATTCATCTCTTCACCCATTTTGGAGAGTTCCTGCTTTACCGTCTCAAGAGTCCCGGTGCTGGAAGAGAGATCCACCATCATCATCATTACAAAATTGCCGGAAAGAATCGTCTGGCTGATGTCTTCGATGTTGATGTTCCGTTCCGCCAGAAACGCGGAAACTCCGGCGATGATACCGACCCTGTCGGTTCCCACTACCGTAACGATTGCGTTCATACCTGCTCCGTCATATCAATATCCTCTTCGTGGCTCATACTGTGTTCCGTCAGGAAAAGATCGAGTACCGTAAGGAAGAGGATCACCACCATGGGCCCCAGGATGATGCCGTTAAAACCAAATGCCCGTATCCCGCCGAGAATGGCAAAGAAGATGATCAGGGGATGCATCTGGATACGATCCTTGAGGAACATGGGGCGAAGAAAATTATCCAGAAGGGAAATACAGAACCCCGAAACCGCCAGAAATAGTATGCCTCCGGCGATATTTCCCGCGGCAAGGCGCAGAATTCCCAGGGGAAGCCACACAAGGCCGCCTCCGATCATGGGTATAAATACCGCAATAAAGGTAAGGGCCGCAAAAACCAGGGCTCCCTGCACATGGAAAATGACAAAAACAATGTAGGCTACCGCCGCCTGAATCAGGGCTACCATGATATAGCCTGAAATCAGATTCCTTGTGATTTCCATGAATTTTTTTGTCAGGGTACTAAGGTACTCCTGCTTGAGGGGAATAGCATGAAGTACAAGCCTTGAAAGGTAAGGGCCGTCGGAAAACAGAAAGAAAAGACAGAAGAGCAGAAGTATGACGCCGAACACAAAGTTTCCCACATTGCGGGCAAAAATACTGCTCAGGGATACCATGTTTTGAAGCCCGGAACTGAGAGCGACAAAGATCTGACGCCAAATTTCATCGGAGGAAATATCAATTTGTCCGGAACTGAATTCCCGCAAAAAACCCGTTACGCTTTCAATGGCATCGCTCATTATGGCGGGCCGCGCATAGAAAACATTCCGGACAGCGCGGAGAAGATCCAGAATCTGCCTAAAGAAAAGCGAACCCACAAAAAAGAGGGGCAGCAGAATTACTGCCAGGGTAAGAAGGGCAAAAACCGCGGCCCAGATATTTTTAAGAAGCATCTCCCTGCGGGTTTTGAAGGTAAGCTTCCGTATACACCGGTGATGGAGAGGGCTTAAAATAATATAGAGCAGCACCGACCAGAGCAGGACTGTAAAAAAAGGCGCAAAAAGCCGGCATACCACAAGGAGCAGCACAACAAGTATGACGCCCAGAACCATATTCTGGATTGTCCGTTCCGAAGTATGAGGCTCCGCCCTGCGTCTTTCAAAGCGGCGCCTCTCGCCGCCATTCGCCCGGGTCTTCCATGCGACTTTCGGGCCCGACCGGGCCGTGCCGGAAAGCGCGGATTCTTTTTCCGGCGTATCGGGAGTATCGCTCATAGACCGGCCAAAATGCGTTCAACTTCACTACGCTGGGCATAGGAAGGATTCTGTTTCAGTAAATCATCGAGAACTTTTTTGGCTTCTCCGGAATCCCCAAGACTTGCATAGGTTTTGCCCAGCTCCATGGCGGCATCCCAGTTGTTCTTTTCGATGCCGAGCAGTTCCCTGTAGGTGTCCCGCGCCTTGTCAAGTTTTCCGGCTCCTACATAGGCTCTGGAAAGATTGAGCAGTACAGTCGGATCACGGGGCTTTGCCCGCAGGGCGCGTTCGTAATGATCCATGCTGCCTGTCCAGTTTTCCTGCCGGGCATAGACTCCGCCAAGGTTATTGTTTACCTCAAAATTGGCAGGTTCCAGTTTGAAGGCTTCGCTCAGATAGCGGAGCGCTTCATCGGTAAAACCATTTGCCAGATATATGTTCCCCAGATTGGCCCGCGGCTTTACATAAGAAGGGTCC
Source organism: Treponema sp. (assembly GCA_031265435.1). GTDB lineage: Bacteria > Spirochaetota > Spirochaetia > Treponematales > Breznakiellaceae > JAIRNJ01. The sequence continues at coordinate 8,920 of JAISCR010000004.1, read as the reverse complement.
AGGGATGCGGCATTGGCATAGGCGCGGATGGCTCCGTCAAGGTTTCCGGCGCTCTCATGCGAAAGGCCCAGGGTATAGACATAGTTGGCATTGCTGGAAGCCTGGTCTACCGCCTTCTGCGCAAAACTCACCGCCTCATTCCCCTTGTCCAGGCTGATCTTTACCACCGCCATGTTGTAGTTGGTCTGCGCGTCATTACTGTCGCCCATAAGCGCCCTGTTGAATGAAGCCTCCGCGGCGCTGAAGTTGCCTGTAATATTCTGGGCGATACCGAGTTCCCGCAGGGCGGCCAGATCATTGGGATTGTACTGCAGAGCCTTGTTAAAGGCCTCAATGGCGCCCCTGCTGTCTCCCTTGAGAGAGAGAATCCGGCCTATCTCCCGGTGGGCAACGGCATAATCGGGCTTTACCGAAACAGCTTTCCGGTACGCATTGAGGGCGTCATCCGTCCGGCCGAGAGCCCTGAGCGTTCCTCCCAGGTTGTACCAGGCAGGTTCAAAGTCGGCCTTCAGGTGGGTTGCGGTCTCGAATGCCTGCCGGGCTTCGGGGAAATTCCGGGACTGGTAATAAGCCCGTCCGAGATCGAACGAGTAGATATAGTTATTCGGTTCAAGGCGGACCGCGTCCTTGAATTCCTTAACGGCATTATCCCATTGATGAAGATCCCGGTAGAGTTTCCCCATGGTATAGTGAGGCTGAGCCTGAGCGGCATCCTTTGCCGAAGCCTCGGAAGCTAGGGCGCCGGTCTGTTTGGCGGCATCCGCTCCGGATTCATCCTGCCGGTGCCGTGAATATACATCGTACCAGGCATCGGCCATTTCAGAGAGTTTCTGCCCCTCAAAACGGTTCTCTCCGGCAGGCATACGTGACCGGGCATCCTCAAAGACGGCCTTTGCCTCTTCAAAACTGTCTTTTGCAAGAAGAGTCTTACCCTGACTCACCAGATCGTTGACCGCCTGCATCTTCTCCCGTAGTTCCTGGGACTGCCGCGCCATTTCTTCTTCCTGGGCCTTGCGGCGAGCGGCTTCCGCCTCCGCGGCGGCTCTCTGTTCCGCTTCCTGCTGAGCCCTTTCCACGGCCAAGGCTTCCTGACGCTGCCGTTCATCTTCGGCCTGACGGACACGGGCCGCCTCACGCTCGGCCTGGGCCTGCCGTTCCTGATCGCTCAACTGGTTTGTACGGGACATGGTCTGAAGCGCGGCGGCTACGGCGGCGGCATCCACCACCGGAGGAGCCTGCCGGGCCGCGGCCTGACGGAACGCCTCCTCGGCCGCGTCAAGACTCGCGCGGGAAGAATCCGCCTCACGGAGACTGCGCTCCCGCAGGGCCAAATCCCGCGTCTCGCGGGCTTCGTCATCGGAAGAATTCTCAATCAGAAGCCTGTCCAAAAGATCCAGAGCCCGGGCATATTCACCCTGACTGATGTAATCCCTTGCCAGGTTCAGGGTATTTTGCCGTGACTGATTTACGTCCACACCGGAAGACAGAGTTGTTTCGGTCTTCCCGCCCGAAATCCCTGAGCCTTTCTTCCTGCCGAAGAGAAAGATCCCCCCCAGCGTCAAAAGGATGATGAGAAGGACACCCGCGGCGCCGATGATGATTAGTTTTTTGTCTATATACACATAACTCTCCTATTCCAGTTCAAATTCGCCTTCATAACCCTCAACCCCTTCGGAACCCGCCGAAAGACCCTGGGTTTCCGCGGACGCGGCCTGAAGCGAGGCGGTAACCTCTTCCAAAAGCTGCTGCCGCCGTTCCGCCGCGGCCCTGGCGGCCTCCTCTTCCATGATCCGCCGCCGTTCTTCCGCGGCAAATTCTTCCCGGATAAAGGCGATCAGCCTTTCAATATCAGGCCGTTTGGGAGACCGGGGCTCCAGGGTAAGGAAGGCCTCATAATCGGATACCGCTTCCTTACGGGCCTCCGATTTTATCCGGGTATTCCCCCGGTTAAGGTATGCCGGGGCATAGGCAGGATCGGCCTCAATTGCCTGAGTATAGAATTGTTCGGCAAAAACGGCATTTCCCTTACTATAATACGCATTTCCCAGGTTATAGGCAATTCTGGCGGTTTCATCTCCGCCTCTGGGCAGAACCTTCCGGTATACCGCTATGGCCTCATCCGGCATATTCAACTGCTGGTAGACAATCCCCAGATAGAGAAAAGCCTTCAGATTGGCGGGATCCGCGGCCACGGTACTCTCCAGATAGGACATGGCTTCTTTCGGCTTGTTCTGCATGAACAATTCTTCGCCTTTGGCAAAGTCACTCTGGGCATTAAGGGAAAACCCGAGGCCGAAAAGAACAGCCGCGGTACACAATAACCTTTTCATATCCCTCCCTTTCCTCTTTCCATATCTTTCTATCTCCATTATACTTAAATTATCGGAAATCATGAAGATACTCTGCATCTCAGATCAAATCGATCCACTGGTTTATTCAAATACGATAAAAGAACGGTTCGGGGATGTGGATATAGTTCTCGCCGCCGGGGATCTTCCCATGGATTATCTCGATTTTATCGTTTCAAGCCTCAACAAACCAATGCTTTTTGTCTTCGGGAACCACCACGCGGAGGAACTCCGTTACTACCGGAAGAGGGAAAGCCCCTCCTTCAATTCGTCCGACGGCATGGAAGACATTCATGAGATCAGGGGTTCCGGCGCTTCCCACATAGGTTCCCGGATAAAAATTCAGGATGGTCTTATCTTCATGGGGCTGGGAGGTTCCATTCGCTACAATTCCGGAGAAAACCAGTACAGCGACTTTCAGATGTACCTCGAAATAATAAAGAAACTGCCCCGGCTCCTCTTCAACCGGGTTTTCCGGGGGCGCTACCTGGATATTCTGCTTACCCACGCTTCCCCCAAAGGGATCCATGACAAGGAAGACCGCTGCCACCAGGGTTTTAAGGCCTTTATCTGGTTTATGAAGGTCTTCAGGCCCGCGTACCTTATCCACGGTCATATCCACCTCTACGATCTGCGGGACATACGGGTTACCAAATTTCAGGATACCATGATAATCAACGCGTTCAGCCACTATGTTATAGATACAGAGGAAGGAAAACTATAAATGGGCACTTCCGATCTTGTCAAAGTACAGGCCAACGAAGATTTTAACCGGGCCCGCAGCAGGGAATTGTTTTCCCGAATCGGTTCTTTTATAAATTCGGATCGCAACAAACTGCTCTCCTTCAACGATGTCAAGGACATTCTCAAGCCCGGCAGTCAGATTTACCTGGGCATGCGGACGGTGCCCATTAACCGCATAGTGGGGAGCGAAGGCCGCTACAACGACTTCAACAAACACTTCCTTCCCAGGAAGGAATTTCTCCGCAGCCGCTGGATGCGGGTAGACATGGCTTCCATTCAGGATCTGAACCTGTCCCCAATCCAGCTCTACGAGATTGGAGGAGCCTACTTTGTCCGGGATGGGAATCACCGGGTTTCCGTAGCAAAAATGCAGGGCGTCGAAAACATTGATGCCGAAGTAATAAGCCTCTCCACGGAGATCCATATTTCTCCAAACGCCACCACGGAAGAGCTTAACAGGGCCCTTCTCGAATATGAAAAAAAGATCTTCTATGAAAAAACCCGTTTTGAAGAACTTACCGGCGACGGGGATCTTGAATTTACCGCAACCGGCCGTTACGACGTGATCTACAATCATATTCTTGTACATAAATATTTTTTGAACGAAGAAAAAGAAGAAGAAATTCCCTTTTCCGATGCCCTGGTATCCTGGTACAAAAACGTGTATCGGCCCACGATACAGATTATCGAAGAGAACAATATGCTTGTGAATTTTCCCGGCAGGAAACCCGCGGATCTCTATGTATGGATTGTCAAGCACTGGGATTTTCTCAAAAAAAAATACGGATGCTACGATTTGCGGGACGCGGCCAGGGACTTTGTTTCCAAATACGGGGAGTACGATTTCTTCTTCTTCAGGATGATTGCATTTATCGCGGGTAAATTTTTTGGACGTTTTGGTAAAATTTTCCGCAAAAAAGGAAAAAAATAAAATATGGCTATTCTTTCCATTCAGTCCCATGTGGTCTACGGACACGCGGGCAACAGTTCCGCTGTCTTCCCCCTCCAGAGGCTGGGCCACGAGGTTTGGGCGGTTAACACGGTTGAATTTTCAAATCATACCGGTTACGGCGCCTGGAAGGGAACGGTACTGGGCGCGGAACTGGTGCGGGATCTGGTGCAGGGTCTTGAAGACCGGGGTGTACTGAAAAACTGCCGGGCCGTGCTTTCAGGCTACATGGGGGACGCGTCCACCGGCAAGGCGATACTCGGGGCCTTGGATATGGTGCGGGCCGCTTCCCCCAAAGCCCTGTACTGCTGCGATCCGGTGATGGGGGATCTGGGAAGGGGCTTCTATGTAAAGCCCGGGATCCCTGAAATTTTCCGCAGTGAAATTATCCCCAGGGCCGACATTGTTACTCCCAATCAGTTTGAACTTGAGGCGCTTACCGGCATGGATTCAAGCACCATGGAAGGCGCCCGCAGGGCTGTTGCGTGCCTCCATTCCATGGGACCCCGGACGGTTCTGGTAACCAGTTTCCGCTGCAGGGAGGAACAGGCGCGGGGAGGACAGGCGGAGATCGCCATGCTGGCTTCCCACGGAAAGGATCTCTGGCTGGTGCGTACTCCGGAAATTCCCCTCGGTAAAAGTTTCGCCGGGGCGGGGGATCTTACCACCGCAGTGTTTCTGGCGAGGTTTCTCGGAAAGCCGGCCGGGCTTGAGAAAGCAGGTGAAGCTTCCCCTCCCGAACACGTTGACATAAAGGAAGTCCTGGAAAAATGCGCGGCCAGTGTCTACGGCATCATCGAACAGACATGGAAGGGCAAGGCGGATGAACTCCTGATCGTCGCGGCCCAGGATCAGTTATCCAATCCGGCGCGTATGTTTTCCGCAGAAAAGCTGTAAAAAACATGGCGGCGCTGGATTTTTTTGATCCCCGGACGGCCCGGTTCCCCTATAACCGTTTTATGGAATTTATTGCGCCCCAGGCAGACCGTTACTCGATCATCTCTTCCATTCTGGATGAGGCGGGGCTCAATTCCCTCGTGCTTCCGATTGCGGGGAACAGACATTTTTTGATACTCCCTCCGGGAGAGAGTATCCGTGCGGGAGGGCTGCCCTTCCGTGGCAGAAATCCTGTCATCCTTACGGCCCATTACGACCGCTTTCCGGGAAGTTCGGGCGCCAACGACAACAGCGCCGCGGTTTTTCAGCTTATCGTCACCGCCGGGAAACTCGTCTCCGAAAAGCAGGGGTTCTGGATGATCTTCTTTACAGACAAGGAAGAGCTTGGGGAGGGAGAAAGCATCGAAGATCAGGGAGCCTACGGCCTTGCCTCAACACTCCGGGACGGAGGGCTTGCGGATGCCAGAATTTATGTCTTTGACGCATGCGGAACAGGAGACACCATCATTATTTCTACCGCCGCAGATACACTGCTAAAACACGAAAATAGAGCTCCCTTCCTCAAACTGCGTGAACTTATCCAGGGCCTGCGCGCTCACGCGCTGGAAGGCGCCAGGGATCTCAGACTCGACAGGGTGCTGCTCCTTCCCACGCCCCTTTCCGACGATGCGGGCTTTCTCAGGGCAGGACTCCCGGCCCAGACGATCACCGTCCTTCCCCGTGAAGAGGCAAACCTCTTTACCGAATTTCTGCGCCTCCATCCGGAATTTGCAGTATCCCTGATAAGCCGCAGCATACATGAAAAACCAAAAGAGCAGAAGGAACGCCGCTTTTTCCCGGAAACATGGCGTTCTCTCAACGGCCCGGGCGACAGCCACCTGAGACTCACCCCCCGCGAATATCCGCTCATCATCCGTTTTGCGCAAGTTTTGTGTGAAGGCTAAAGAATTGCTGCCGCATTCCGATTCACTTGACGGACGCCGGGATGTAATAGTATCCTTACGGTAAAGAAAAGGCAAGGATTGGTATTCCCTGCCCAATATGCCCTTTAGAAGGAGGGGCCTATGAAAGAAGAACAGAACAAGATCGTCATTGGAGCCTTGAAGGAATGTACTACCAAGGAGTCTATTGAAGATACTTTTAACCGGTATGAAATCACGGATACCCAAGAACGAATCAATAAACTCAACCGATGTATGGGTGATCCGCAGACATTTTTCTCATCTGGCAATGTTTCCTTAGAAGAAACCTATGAGCTTACAATCCAGATGTTTCTCACCATGTCCTGGAAACTGAACGAAATCTACGACCGAATGGGCCTGGTGACCGCTAATGCCTGAATTTTCCATTGATGATGAGAAAATCGCCCATATTTCTGATCAATTCCATGTAAACAAGTCCCGGGTAGAGCTTGTCTATAAGATTTTTTCCGAGGTTATTGGCGGAGTAAAAAACCAGTATTTGGCCCATATTATCCGCTGCATGGAGTCGTACATTCGGAAGGAAACCAAGAATCCAATGTTTCAGATAAACACCTTCCCCATAGCCTCTGATTCCCAAGTTTTAAATGTAGGATGCGCTCAGTATTTCCCAAAACGGTACTTCTCAATATTTTTCCACCCCCGCATGGACGAAAAGCAACTTCGTGCTTGCCTGGCTCATGAGTTAGGTCATCTTTTTATTATTGAATTATTAAACGAAGGGAAAACTGACGGCTCAAAGCCTCTCGATAAAACAACTCTAACGGAACCGCTTTCATCTATTTTCGGCATATTCACTATCATGGATAAGAACCATTTTTATAAAGAAACCGCACCAAAGTTCAACTATCATTCATGGGAAGAACTTGTCCAAGCCTTTGTCCATTTACAGAAGAAAACAACCAATTAAGGATCATTACCGCTTCCCCCGCAGATCCCTTTTCAGCCTTTCCGCCCTCCATTCCGATTGTAATTATCTCCGGAGTGTACTACAGTAAGTTGGTGTTATACTCCTTGTCTTATGAATAAGCTTATCATAACGCCCGAAAAGGAAGATGGATATGAGGCGATTCCGTTCTCTTAAGTTTAGATTTATCCTGGTTTTTACGACTTTTATTCTGCTTTTGTGTACCGTTAGTTCGTTCCTTTCACTCCGGGAAAATGTCGGCATGGCTTCGGATATTTTTGCCCAGGAAGGCTTGTCCATTGTCCAAAAATTGGCAGACCTGATTGACGGGGATGCCTTTGAGGCCCTGCTCGAAGGCGGGGATATGGAAGATCCCTATTACATTGAGACGCAGGCCAGGCTCCTCAACCTGAAGGAGAATTCGAGCGCCCTGTATCTTTATACAATGGCCCCCGTGGACGGCAGCAACTATATGTTTGTCATCGACGGCAGCGATCCTGTGGGAGGGGAAGAATTTTCCGCGTTTGGGGATGTGGAAGATGTCTCGGATTATGATGAAGCTTTTTTCCGGTGCCTGGAAACCGGGAAAATTGCCGCCGGCGAGCCTGTGGATCAGGGGGAATGGGGCTGGCTGGCATCTGTGTATGCCCCCATTTTCAACTCCGCCGGAAAAATGGTCGGCATAGGGGGCTGCGATTTCGACGCCGAAGTGCTTATGCGGAATATCAAAAGAGAAACCCTGCGTCAAATAGTGGTAAGCGCCGGTTTTTTTATTACAGGAATTCTCGTGATGATGTTTTTCCTCAATATGATATTCAAGCCGCTGGGAAAGATAAACGGCATACTCCGCGAAATTTCTTCCGGCGAAGGAGACCTTACCGGCCGGATAAACATAAAAGGCCGGGATGAAATCGGCGAACTGGTGAATTACTTTAACCTTACCCTGGACAAAATCAGGAGTCTGGTGGTGGCTATAAAAAACCAGACAGAGGATCTTTTCAATATCGGGAACGAGCTTGCAGGCGATATGGATCAAACCGCGGCGGCGGTCGGTAAAATCATCACGAATATACGGGATATTAAGGAAAAGGCAATCAACCAGTCCGCCTCTACTGCCGAGACGGCCTCAACCATGGAACAGGTTACTCTCAATATCGGCAAGCTGAACGGCAATGTTGAGGAACAGGCCGCCGGCGTCGCTCAGTCATCTTCGGCCATTGAGGAAATGCTGGCAAATATCCACAGTGTTACCCAGACCCTGATCAGAAACGCGGAAAATGTAAGGGAGCTTACCGGCGCCTCGGAAGTGGGACGCCAGGGTCTGCAGGAAGTCGTTTCGGACATTCAGGGGATTGCCCGCGAGTCCGAGGGCATACTCGAGATCAACGCCGTGATGCAGAATATAGCGGGTCAGACCAATCTTCTTTCCATGAATGCCGCCATCGAGGCGGCCCACGCCGGGGAAGCCGGGAAGGGCTTTGCGGTTGTTGCCGGCGAGATTCGCAAGCTGGCGGAGAGTTCGGGCCGGCAGTCAAAGACAATTTCCGATGTTCTTAAAAAAATCAAAACCGCGATAGATAAAATCACCATCTCTACCGGTACGGTTCTGGAAAAATTCGAGGCCATTGACAGCCGGATACAGACGGTATCGGATCAGGAAACGAATATACGCAATGCCATGGAAGAACAGGGAACAGGAAGCCGGCAGATTCTTGAGGCCGTCGGTAAACTGAATGAGCTTACCCAGACGGTAAAGCACGATTCCGTCGAAATGCTTGGGGGCAGCAACGAGGTTATTTCCGAAAGCAAGAATCTGGAGATAGTAACCCGGGAAATTTCCGACAGCATGATCGAGATGAGCGCGGGCGCCGAACAGATCAACGAGGCTGTGGTCAGGGTAAAGGATATCAGCGCCTCCAACAGGGAACATATAAATATCCTCGTATCGGAAATATCAAAATTTAAAGTTGAATAAGAATCAAAAAGAGCCTTTACCGGGAACTTTCCGGTTCATGATGAAAGTATTTCCGTGCGGCGGCCTCCATGAGGAGGTAGAATGACTGCCCTTCGGGAGCCACGCCGGGTTTATCAAAAC
>JAISCR010000136.1 GCA_031265435.1 Treponema sp. | reverse complement strand
ATTGGCTATATAGATGAAAAGACGGCATGGGGCATTATAACAAACGCATATGAAACGGCGGTGAAAGAATTCAAGGATTGGCGTGAAGTGGCTGTTTCATATTTAATTGGCCGAGGCGCATGGGGCGGCAACACCATGATGTTGGATGGGCTGTATTCGATTGCGGAAAAGGCATTTGAAGATGACAACAGTCCATGGAAAAATGTCTCATTAGCATAAAACTCAAGACGGGCGGCATAGCCGTCTTTTTTATGATAAAAACCGTCTTGTTATAAAAGATAAAAAACATATTAGACTTATTTGGCGGTCAAACCGGGTTGCCAAATAAGTCCATTAATATAATGGAAACATAGGGAAAATTATGAATTATGATATATTGCAGCCAAACAAGGTATTGCGATCTTACGCCAGAGAACAGCTTCATGGAGTATGGAAAAAAACGGCTTTTGTCTTTTTTGTCATTTTTTTGATTTTTGTGCCATTTTATATAGGTTCGGTATTGAATCAGCTGTATCCAGATGCAGCTGCATTTTTAATATGCTATACGGTTTTATTTATTGTCGCAATAATAATCTCAGGGCCGCTATATTTAGGATATTATGGATATTTTCTGAAAAGAATTCGCGGCGAAGCAGTCTCCATAAAAGTTGTATTTGACGGATTTAAACAATTTTCGCGCGCTTTTGCGTTAATGCTGTTAACAATTGTGTTTGCCTTTTTATGGACCTTGTTGTTAATAATCCCTGGAATAATAAAAAGCCTTTCTTATTCAATGGCATTTTTTGTTTTATATGATAACCCTAATATGAAACCCCGTCAGGCATTAAAAGAAAGCATTCGTATGATGAAGGGTTATAAGGGGAAATATCTTGGACTAAACCTCAGCTTTATTGGCTGGGTTTTGCTGGGACTGCTGACATTGGGAATAGGTTATTTGTGGCTTTATCCATATATGTATATGACCATTGCAAATTTTTACGAAAATATAAAAATAAGCCAAAAAGAAATGGCAGGTGAAGAACAATAACAGGCTTATTGGACTTGTTCAACAACCCTGTTGGATGTCTGCTAACCTTAGGTTAGCTTCAAGTCTTGCAAAATGCTTTGCATTTTGCCTTTTTAAGCGGTTGTTGTTCAGAAACTGAAGTTCCTGAACAACTCTATTCGACAGCCTCAATTTTTATATGCCATTGATCTTTGGCGGCTTTCCCGAAACCAACCGGGGTTTGGAAAGGGCCGTTCATGCAATGAAATACCGGCAGATGAATTCAGCGCGGTTCATTTTATCATATCTCCATGTGCGATAACTATTTCACCGGTTTGTTCCAAATGGCGAATTATACCAATGATTTTTTCCTGGCTTTCCTTAACGGCGCTTATTAGAATTTCACCCGTAAATTCCATGTCTTCTTTTAACATTTGCGCCGCGCCTTTTGACATATTGCGAAATATTTTTTCTTTTACGATTTCGTTTTCGCCCTTCAACGCCCTTGCGAGGTCTTGAGAATTAAGCTCCCGCATTATTCTTTGAATTGCGCGATCGTCTAATCTTAAAATTATATCGAATTTTAACGGAAAAAATGAATCCACCGGATATTGAACATTTTCAGGAACGATTTTAGCAAAAACCCATGAATTTCCATTCAATTCAAGGCTGTTTATTGTGGCGCAATACGCGTTGGCGCTTGAATCCTTGTTATACCCGCCATAATGATTAACAGTCCTGTCGAATGAGCTTACGGCAATCTTGTCAATAGCTCTATCATGTCCAAAAACCGTGATGACCATATCTCTTCCGTTGCCCATACAATCCCCCTGTGATTGGTAAACCGTGATGGCCACATCATTTTCATTGCCCATAAAATCTTCTTAATGATCAGCAGTACAATTAACAATTAGCAATGGGCGGTTAAGAAGAACCTGCTATCTGTTAATTGCTATTTGCTAACTGTTATTTACTATCTTTCCTCTTTGTCCCGTCAACTCCAGGTAGGCCAGATCCGCCAGGCCGAATTGGGCGCTCTTCGTGTACGTTTTGGCGTACTCGTCGTAGAGCATATCCTCGTACATCTTTCCCGCGAAGCTGTCGTCAATCAGGCCCGTCTTCTGGATCGTGCTTCTCATGCCGGAGATGAGGGTCTTGGTCAGGAAGGTTTCCAGCGCCAGGCACTGTTCGTAGAGCTTGTCGCTCCGGTCTATCGCCGGTTTGCGGATGCCCGGGGACGCGGGTTCCGGGACGGCCGCGACCTCCGGGGAGGCAGCGGCCTTCGCCTTTTCCAGCATATCCGCAAAAGCCGCGCCGCCCCCGTCCGCCGGGCTCGCCGGCGCTTTGATGTCAAACCGGGCGTTGTTGAGAGCCTGGGAACCCAGGGCCGAAATATCCATCTTCCCCTACGCTCCTCTTACCGCTTCAGGCCCGTGGCAGTGCCCAGCATATTGTCGCTGGTCTGGATGGTTCGGGAATTGAACTCGTAGGCGCGTTGGGCCACGATAAGGTCCACCATTTCCCGCACCACCGACACGTTGGACATTTCCAGGAATTTATGAACCAGACGGCCCATGCCGTCATAGCCGGGCTGGCCGGGGATAGGCTCCCCCGATGCCTGGCTGATCTTAAAGAGATTTTCCCCCACCGCGCTCAGCCCCACCGGATTGGGGAAACGGTAGAGCTCCAGTTGGCCCACCTGGACGGAATCGTCGCCGGACTCGGGAGTCTTCACCTCGATCCGGCCGTCCTGGGAGACGGTGATGGTCTGGGGGAGGAAGCCCTCGGGCATCACTATCTCGGGAAGCGCCCAGTAACCGTTGGAGGTAACCAGCCGGCCGTTCTCGTCAACCTTGAACGCGCCGTCCCGGGTGTAGCCGTAGGTTCCGTCGTACATCCTGATGCGGAAAAACCCCTCGCCGTTGATCGCAATATCGTAGACATTCTCCGTGTTCTGGAGGGATCCCTGGGTGAACATACGCTGGGTAGCGGCGAGCTTGACCCCGTGGCCCATCTGCACCCCCACGGGCACCACCGTGTCTTCCGTTGCAGGAGTTCCCGCGGTCTTGACCGTCTGGTAGAGGAGGTCCTCAAAATCCGCCCGGACCTTTTTGAACCCTGAGGTGTTCACGTTGGCCAGGTTATTGGAAATCGTGTCAATATTGGCCTGCTGGCCTACCATGCCGGACGCGCCGGTCCATAAACTCCGTACCATTTATCCCTGCCTCCAATTGTTTGGGCAATCTTAACCGAATTTAGCGGTTTGATTTATCAAAGTGCCGAGCATGGAATCCTCGCTCTGTATCACCTTTTGGTTCGCCTCATAGGCGCGGTTTACTTCTATCATCTGGACCATCTCCAGAACCGGGTCCACATTGGAGGCCTCCACAAAGCCCTGGGTCACCCTGGGCCGCCGGTCCGCCTCCAGGATCTGCGCCTCCCCGGAAACGTCGGTGGCCCGGTACAGGCTGGACCCCTGCTTCTGCAAATACCGGTCCAGGTCAAAGTCCACCAGCTTCAGCGTGTCCAGGAGTGCCACCTCATCCCAGGTATTGTTTTCCCGGCCCACCAGTGCCTCCGGATCCTCCAGGTATTGGGGATTAACCCAAACCCCGCCCTGCTTGTCAACCTGGAAGTTGTTCGCCTTCACCTGCAAAGGCCCGTTTTCGCCCAGCATAGGGTAGCCCTCCTTCGTCTCCAGGTACCCCTCTTTGCCCAATATAAAGGAACCGTTCCGGGTATACCGCTCCCCCCAGGGAGTCAGCACCGCAAAAAAACCCTTCCCGTCCAGGGCCACGTCGAAATCGCTCTGGGTTTCCTTCATCGCCCCCTGCTGGAAATCGGTGTACAACTCGTTAAGCTCCACCCCCGTCCCCAGCTTCCCGATAATCGGCGCCGCGTCCCCTGACCCGAAGGGATGCGCATAAACCCCGTCGTCATCCATACGGCGGAGCAGCAATTCAGGAAAAGCTTTATGGGCCGCCGTGTCTTTCTTGTAACCGTCCACGTCCACATTCGCCAGATTGTTCGCCACCGCGTCGAGCCTCCACTGCTGGGCCCTCATCCCGCTGGCGCCGGTATACCATCCTCTAATCACGCTTGTGCCCTCTAGTATTGTATCGGCGCGTGAAAAAAAAAGATTAGGGGAGACACCCAACCCCCCATAATTCAGGATTCGGGCGCATTTCCGGCTTCGCTGGAAACCGGGCTATACGCTCCAATTCCTCACAAACCGCATAGGCGGTTTGCTCCGGGATTTCCGCTTCTATCCCTTGCGCGGCTGGCACCGCTTAAGGGATTTGCAACGCCCTTCGGCGTTGGCAAGGAAATTATTTAACCGCAAGCGTCCATTGCGCGGCTGGCGCCTTTGCGTGCCCTGTTATGCCGGAAGATAAGGCCATAACGTCTCTATGTTTTCCAGAGCCTTTTTTTCTTTGGGAAAATCGGTCAGTATGCGTGATACGCAGTTGATGCAGAATTCCCTGTTTGCTTTGGCGAATTCTTTCAATTTCTTTTTAAACCCCAAACATGGGTAAACGTCTGTTGTTTTTCGAGGTTATCGCCGTCAAGAATGGCGTTAATCGCAATGTTTTTTTCGCGGCAACACATCGCCAGGAGGCGCTGCTCGGCAAAAACCATTTCGGTGGTAATGTTGCGGCTCTGTTTCAGATTTTTCATAAAATTGATAGATTATTCCGTATAGTAAGATTTTAGTTCATCATCATTAATAAACAGGAACGCCGTATTGCAAGGTTCCACGGACCAATCCCAGGTTTCGGGAAAAGCATAACTATCGTTCATTACAAAAGAAGTTTTTGGCGGATAAATCGCGCCGCTTATTTTTTCGCGGTGTATGACACTGAGCGGGGTGTTTTCCACCAGGACGTTTGCTGGCTTCCAGATGATACAATCGGTGTCTATCATAGCGCAGGGGACGCTCATGGAGCGCAGGGCGTAGATTTTTCCGGCCGCCCAAAACGGCAGCGGTTTTATCGCTCCATCTATCGCGGTTTCGAGCAGCGTTTCCACACCCAGGTTCCGGATATGATCAATGCCAAGTTTTTGGTAATACTCCGCTCCGGTGTTGTCGGTTATCATTTTGATGCCGCCGTTATGTTTGCGCCATTCCAGAGCGGAAAGCATTGTGGTGAGAATGTCCCAGCGTTGGACTTCGCGCACTGAGCGAGGCCCAGGTAAAAGCGTATTTCCGCCGTGAGGCGCTTCGCTTCTTCTGATTTTTCGGCATCCGGGCTGACATGCTTTGCAGCGTTGGTGTAGGCGGCGATAGATTTGTCCAGGTCGATAACATTACTGAATTCGCCCGCGCCGAAGGCGTAAATCTTGCCTTCAAGAAACCACGAAAGATAATCGGCGGTGAGCATTTCGACTGCTTTTTGAACATCGGGAAGGGCTTCTGCAAAAAAGCCCTTCCGGTAATTGACAAAGGCGTTGTTATAGAGTTCCCGCGCCGCCGTGCCTCGGGGGGGGGCCCAGAATATTGACGATCTTATCCAGATGCTGGCAAATTTCTCCGGAAAGCCTGCTGATGGCCGCTTCTGTCAGGGCAAAGCCCAGGTTCATCTCGGCGGACATACGGCCTAGTTCGTATGTAACGCGTCCGAAACCCGCCGTCAGGGTGCTGCCCACCGAATTAAAGCCCGCCTGCATAACTTCGGTCTGGCCGTCGATTGCGGTCGTTATGCCCTTCTCCATGTGGCGCACGGATTCGGCAACCAACCCGGCGGAGTGCAAGCGCCCCAAACCTTGCCATCCCTGCCACCGCCCTCACGTCAGATTCAAAAAACCTCATCCAAAAGGGTATATTTTGAGCATAGACGGACAGGCCATAAAGAGATCATGGACCGCCTGTCCGAAGACATCCACAGGAATATCAGTCTGGCGGTGGACGAGGTTTTAGGCGGTATTTTGGACGATGAAGAACCCCGGCCCAAAATCTTAACTTTTGACCCTATCCATCGCCTCTACCAATCGATACACCGATGAAGAAGGGTTTTCCCCCTCCGGTAATTGTTTTGCCCTCGCGGTTGCTCTCTCACGGTTTTCCCATAATGGACTTGTTCAACAACCCTGTTGGTTGTCTCACAAGTCTTGCAAAATGCTTTGCATTTTTCCTTTTTAAGCGGTTGTTGTTCAGAAACTGAAGTTTCTGAACAACTCTAATGCCTGTTGTTGTTTGTCTGAAAGCGAGCCTTTCCTGTAGTTTTCCCAATCGGGCGTTGATCGCTTTAATTTATCAATGCAGGCATTCGTGGAGATAGCGGCGTTTTGTCCGATATTATGCAGCAGAAACCACAATTCCAGAGCAGGGTTGTTTGAAATATTTATCGAGCCTTTATACGTGGCCAGTTTTGCTACGGTATCTTTTCTGTCAAGATCATACATCAGAAAAGAAGTAAGCCCTTCGTCGTCGGGGCTGATCTTTTCAGCCTGGATATGCCGCCTGATTATATCCTGGGATATTGAAAGTCCGGTTTTGCGGGGAATGACTTTAACCGGCAGCCGGTATTTTTGTTTGAGAAAGTTGACATAGGCTTCTTCGGTGTCGCCTTCGCAGAAGACGAGGAAAACAGGATTCATCCTTCGTTGGGGCCTTGCGTTGCGCCCTTTCTTCATTGTGGTTCGCCGTCTTCCAATAATTTCTTTAATGCGGCAAGAGAGCTGTCTGCCAGCGGAATAGCGTCGAATCGTCCCTGTAAATATCCTTTCTCGGCGTCCATGTTTTCACGAAAATCTTTATGATCATACAGGGAATAAAGCTCTGTGGAACCATCGTCTTTTTTGTTGACAAACACTATCTGGTCGCGTCGGAACCGTTTTATGTCGATCAGGCTGGTATTGTGGGAAGCAAACAAAAACTGGGCCTGCGATCCAGCATGAAATAAATCAATCACAAACTCCGCCAGTTTTGTGTGCAGGCTCAAATCAAACTCATCCAGCATCAACGCTCTCCCATTCTTCACCACATCAAGCAATAGGAAAAGCATGCCGAATAATTGATTGGTGCCATTCGATTCTTCGCTGAACAAATCAAATGGTATTGAGGGAGAGTGTTTGTGGAATGTGTCAACTCTGATTAAGATATTGTTTTCTGAAATGAGCTTTATGCCGGAAATATCACTATCGCAAATTGACAGTGCATGGAGTATTAATTCTCTATATTTGGCAAAGGATTGTTTTATCCACTTGGAATCTACCGGCACAGAATCAAGTAAAAAATCATACATAAAGAAACAATATAATTTTCTGCACAATTCCCTGTCCATCTGACTAGCCCTGCTCAAGAACAAAGTTTTTCTGCTGGTACTGGTGGCTACATCAAAGGGCCGGGGAATAGCGCCGTCAGTAAAACTGTAAACTTCCGTCTTACTTGTTCCTTTTGTTTCATCCCTTGTAAAAACCTTTGCCCGGCGGCCATTGGGGTAATAATACAGACTTTCCTGCTGTATCGCTTTGGCAGTCAGGGCAAACGAGTATTCATACTCAACATCGTCATGGATAAAATCTATGGAAAAGCGGCTTAGCTTATCGGAATAGCCCTTGAGCTTGAAGGGGACAAACCCAAAGACCTTCCCCTCATTGTACTGGTGAGAATCCAGAATTACCTCGCTGCAAGATTTGATTGCCTTGAGAATATTGGACTTGCCCGACGCGTTTGCTCCAAACAACCCAATGCTTTTGAGTATCTTTTCTCCCTTATAATCAATGACATTCGCCGGAAGCTCCCGGGCGCCCCTGGTATTGATTTTTGCCGCCCGAAAATCAAGGAGAATCTCGTCCTTTATCGAAAAAAAGTTCTCTAACCGTATTTCAAGTATCATCATCTGCCTCTTTTTGCAGGTTTTCTACAAATATA
>JAISCR010000082.1 GCA_031265435.1 Treponema sp. | reverse complement strand
CCCCCCCCCCCCCCCCCCCCCCCCCCCCCCCCCCCCCCCCCCCCC
The DNA here is from genome assembly GCA_031265435.1 of Treponema sp. Classification (GTDB taxonomy): domain Bacteria; phylum Spirochaetota; class Spirochaetia; order Treponematales; family Breznakiellaceae; genus JAIRNJ01. The sequence continues at coordinate 17,232 of JAISCR010000082.1, read as the reverse complement.
CCCCCCCCCCCCCCCCCCCAACGTTTGTATACTGTTTTACACGACCACACACCAAATGCCTCCAGAAACCATTATTCGGAAGTATACTACGGTGCGTACGGAAAGGCAAGTTTTTTTTTCAAGCCAGACAACAATTTAACATGTAACCACAAGCCGTCCTGATATGGCTCCACGATTCTTTTTTTCAAAAAATTTCAAAACCGTTAAAGCGCCACACACGCCCGCGCCATATAAAGGGTGTTAAACCCGTTCAGGAGGCCCTCCATGGCTGTCTATCACGCAAAGGACAACAGCTTCAAGCTCATTTTCAACCAAAACGAGCTCTTTATACAGTTCCTCAAAAACTTCCTTCAACTGGACATCTTCAAAAATGTCAGACCGGAGGATGTCGAAGATATGAACCGGCGTTTCCTCCCCCTCTTCCAGGATTCCCGCGAGTCTGATACCGTAAAATGTATCATCCTCCCCGACAAATCTCCCCTCTTCGTCATCGCCATCGTCGAACACGAGTCAAAGGTAAACTTCCGCGCAGGCTTCAAAATGCTCCAGTATATCGCCCTGGTGCTCAACGACTACGAAAAGGAACAAAACGAAAAAGATCCGGGCTGTATTTTCCGCAGGGACTTCCGCTATCCCCCGGTTTTGCCTGTCGTTTTCTACGATGGTCCGGAAGCCTGGACCGCGGAAAGGAACTTTCTGTATCGCACGGCCCTGAACGATGTTTTTGAGAAGTACATACCCAGGTTCGAGTATGAGCTGGTGGACCTGCGCCGGTACAGTCTGGAGGAGATAATGCGGTTTGGGGACGCGTTGTCCCTTGTGATGCTCGTAGACCGGCTGGGGGAGCAGGAAAACCTTGAGGAGTTTCTGGAGGGGCTTGAGGGATATGTAAAGACGTTGAAAATACCGGACGAACTGGTTAAAGTGGTAAGTGACGCGATGACGGTATTGTTAAGCCGGGCGCGGATGTCCGAGGAAAGGATAGGGGAGATAACGGGATATTTTGACGGGAAGGAGTACCGGAGTATGTTTGACGCATTGGTGAACAGAATAATCAGGGAACGGGAAGAAGGCCAGGAAAGAGGCGAGCAGAAAAAAGCCCGCGAAATAGCGCAAAAAGCCCTGGCGGAAGGAGTTGCCGTTGAACTAACCAGTAGAATAACCGGTCTGGATACGGAGACAATCAAGGAGCTTTCCCGGAAAAGGTAAACCGATCAACAGCCTCCATACTGTTCCGGCTCAAAAACTTTCCCGGGCCATCGAGACGATCCTGGCTGTTTTGACATCCAGGGCCTTGAGTGTAAGGCGGCGCATCGTTCCGCTGCCCGAAATACTGCCGGTTATGACGATAGTGGCTCCCAGCATCTTGCCGATTTCCACCGCGGAATCATCTTCGACTTCCCCGGAATTTTGAAAACTCTGCTCGCTTCTCACCGCGTCGAGACTTTTCCGGTCTACTACATTGAAGTAGCCTGAATCCACCAGTATGAATGAAAGTTCATCAAGGACAAATTCCCCCATTTCCCTGTCTCTGGAACTGATACCGATTACCGCGATGGTGGAATCGTCTTCCAGGGACTCTATAATGGAGTCCGCCGCATCTGCAAGGGCGTTTTCCAGGGAAACCGTATCCTGGGGACTCCTTGCCTGCCTTCTTGAAGCCCTGGAAGAATCGGGAGCCTGGGCGGAATCCGGAGGTTTAGTGTCGGTCTGGGCAAGAGGTTTATCGCCGGTCTGGGCAAGATCAAGGCTCAGCATATTCAATTTAGCGGTAAAGATGATCTCGTTACTGGCGGCGGTAAAATCGAGTCTCTTGCTGGTGGCTGCAGCTTTCGCATAAATCGTATGTTTTCCGTTTTTTACCGTAAATCTGGCAAATTTTCCCTTGCTGACACTGGTTACTTTCTGTTCGTCCACATAAATGTCAACATTTATGGGAATTAACATATTAGAATCAAAACCGGTACTTGGCCGGGCAATATGAATTATAGACTCGTCCGGGCCGGCTGTCTGGGCAAAAACGAGGCCCCCGCATAACAGGAAAAGGCAAAACATAAACAAAATTTTTTTCATCGTTTTATCCCCTTAACCATTATTATACTACCGGAAAAGAGAAAAAACCTCAAGAATAAAAAGAATGAAGAGAGGGAGAAGATAAGGCAGGCACGGGGAACAATGCCCCCGTACCCGTTCTACCCTTTATTTTGCGTAAGCGGTGGTTGTAACCAGGAAAAATTTAAAGGTCGTTGTTGATGTAATCTGTTTGCCGGAAGCTTCGGCCGCTTTGACCGCGGCTGCATAGTCGGCATAGCCTGAATCAACGATCCCAAGAATGGTATTATATGACGCGATTTCCTGAGCGCCATCGGTCACTGCTGCTTTGGCGCCGCCTCCGGAAAAGAGACCGTGCGCGTCAGCTGTCCCGCCGATAGAGCTTGCGGTAACGCAGCCGGCCAGGGGGAGAACCATTGCCGCCATAAGGACGACAACGGCCAAGAGATAGAGAGACTTCTTCATAATAAGACTCCTTACAAATATTTTCCCTATGCAACGATAGGCAATAGAATCAGTATCCTTTTTTTTCAGAATAATGTCAATACGAATGAAACTGTTTTGTCAACATTCGTATCCTGAGTTTTAGAATTCCTACATTTCAATCCCACGACCGAGGATCTCGTAGAGCCGTTCCAGGTCTTCCATGGAGTAGTAGTCGATGTGGATGAGGCCTTTATTGAGGTCTCCGTCTATGACCACCTTGGTACCAAGGGCGCTGATGAATTTTTCTTCCATGGCGTCAAGTTCCGGGACGCGGCGGGCGGGTTTTTCGTCCTTTTTGGGTGTTTTTTTGCCGTTTTCGCCGTTAAGAGCGGCGGCCTGTTTCTCCGCTTCCCGAACAGAAAGGCTTTTGCCCAGGATTTCCCTGAAGAGCTGAGCCTGTTTTTCGGCCTGGTTCACCATGAGGATTGCCCGCGCGTGGCCGGAACTGAGTTCCCCTTTGGCGAGGCTTTCCTGTACAGGGACAGGCAGCTTGAGGAGGCGGAGGGCATTTGCCACGGTAGAACGGTTCTTTCCTACACGGAGGGCTGTTTCTTCCTGGGATAGTCCTGAAATTTCCATGAGGGTTTTATACGCGGAGGCCTCTTCAATTGGGTTAAGGTCTTCCCGCTGTACGTTTTCGATAAGGGAAATTTCCAGACGTTCCAGTTCGGGATAGGAGCGGAGAATGACCGGTACTTCCGCAAGGCCGGCAAGGGCGGCTGCCCTGCTCCGCCGTTCTCCGGCGATGATGATGTAGCTGCCGCCGCCTGCGTTTTCGGCAATAATCGGCTGAATGATGCCGTGTTCCCTGATGGAATCGGCAAGTTCCCTGAGGCTTTCTTCGTCAAAGTGTTTGCGGGGCTGGCCGGGATTGGGTTTCAGGGAGGAAAGGGGAATGAGGAGCGGGGAAGCGGCCGGGGCGGTGTCCGCGGCATGTTCCGGCCCCGCTTCCGTCTGCCCGGCCCCCGGAACGGTTTTTCCGGCTTTGGCTTGTGAGGGAAACGCCCTTTTATCTTCTGAAGTCAGACCTTTAAGGGAGGCTATTTCGGCGAGGCTGATGCCGGCATCTTCATCATCATTGATGGCTGTTTCATCTTCAAGCGGAAGTTCCTGCTCTTCCATTCCGGAATTCATGTCGTCCATGAGGGCTTCCATGCCCCGGCCTAGGCCGTGTTTTAGTGTTTTAGGCGCCACGGGTAAGTACCTCCCTGGCAAGGCTCCGGTAGGCCCTGGCCCCGGAACACTCAGGATCATAGCGGTTAATCGGTAATCCGTAACTGGGAGCTTCGGAGAGCCGCACATTTCTGGGAATAATGGTGGAAAAAACCCGGCTTTTGAAGTAGCCGGAAACTTCCCGGACTACATCCTGGGCAAGCCGTGTCCGGGGATCGTACATGGTAAAGAAAATTCCCCCAATATCCAGGGGGGGATTGAGGTTTTTCTGGATCTTTTTGATCGTCTGCAGGAGCAGGGTAAGTCCTTCCATGGCAAAATATTCACACTGCATGGGGATCAGCACCGCGTCCGCCGCGGTCATGCCGTTGAGGGTCAGGATACCCAGTGAAGGCGGGCAGTCAATCAACAGATAATTGTAGGCATCTTTTACCGGTTCGAGGGCCTTTTTAAGGAAAAAATTCCGATCTTTCTGTTCAATTAATTCTACGGCCGCCCCGGAAAGATCGATACTGGCCGGAATCACATCAAGGCCGGGAATCGCGGTCTTGCGGATTGCCTCTTCTATCTTTACCTTCCCGGACAAAAGTTCGTAGATTCCCGGTTTTGGAGGCTTGTTGGCGCCTATGCCGCTGGAAAGGTTGGCCTGGGAATCAAAATCCACCAGGAGCACTTTTTTTCCTTCCTCGGTCAGGTAGGCGCCTATGTTCAGGGCGGAAGTAGTTTTCCCCACCCCTCCCTTCTGGTTTACAAAAACATAGGTCTTTCCCATGGGGAAATTATAATGCTATTGAATTGTAGATAACAAGGGTTTATTCTATGTGTATGATGCCCATTCGCCTGCTGGCCCTGGACCTGGATGATACCTTGCTTCGTTCGGATCTCTCCATTTCCTACCGTACCCGGAGTGTGATTAAAAAGGCTCAGAGCGCCGGTGTTGTGGTAACCCTGGCATCGGGGCGTACTCCGGCGGCAATGGAGGATTTTTCCCGGCTTCTGGGCATGAACCGCCGTCCCGGCTATCTAATCTGCAACAACGGTACGGTTATCCGGGAAACCAATACAGGTAAAACGATTTTTGAAAGGCGGATCAAGACAGAAACCGCCCTTTCCGCTTTTGATCTGGCTGCGGCGGAAGGTTTTGCGGTTCAGATCTACGAAGATGACATCATGTATGTGTCCCGTTCAAATGAATTTGCCGATACGGATCAGAAACTTACCGGGCTCAGGCAGGTGGTGGTTGAGAATTTCCGGGGAATGGTTGCCCAGGGGGTTTATAAACTGATTATTCCCGGAGATCCCATGCTCCTCTCTCCGCTGGAGAGTATCATCAGGACGTATCTCGGCAGCGACATCACCTTGTTTACCAGCAGGCCCTACTTTCTGGAACTGCTGCCCGCCGGAACCGACAAGGGTACTGCCCTGGCAAAGGTGGCGGAAACCTTCGGTATTAAGCAGGAAGAAGTTCTCGCCATTGGCGACTCCATGAACGACGAAGCCATGATCCGCTGGGCCGGAGTCGGGGTAGCTATGGTAAACGGGGATGAACGGATCAAGAATATCGCTTCCCTGGTAACTGAAAAAACCAACGACGATGACGGCATAGTCGAAGTGATCGAAAAATACGTCCTGGGGAAAGGTAAATGAGCGCCATTGAGGCCGATCCTCATACAAACGATATTCCCATAAGCACCGTAGACTCTCCCAGCGTGGTTCTGGAGATGCTCTATCAACTCAAGATCAAGGATGTGATGGCTACCGCGGTGATCTCCGGTGATAAAAGGGACTCAATGCGGCACATGCAGGCCCTTATGCGGGAGAATCATATTACCGGCATACCAATCGTGGAAGAGCAGAAGCTGGTGGGTCTTGTTTCTATTGATGATATTATCACCGCCCTGGACAAGGGTTACATAGACAGCACGGTGGAAGAGAGGATGACCAGGGATATTATCGTTCTTCAGGATGATATGCCCCTGTCATTTGCCGTTTCCTACCTCAATAAATACCGTTACGGCCGTTTTCCGGTGCTCAACAAGAGACAGGAGCTGGTAGGAATTCTTACCTCAATGGATGTAATCCGAACCCTCCTCGTGGAGATGAACAGAGAGGTGCTTCGTTTGGAAAAGATGAATCAGGATGGGGATAAGGCTGCTTCCGGCTATTCGGAGATGGAATTTTCCACAACCCGTTACGATTTTGAGATGGCAGGCCGCGCGTCCACGGAGATAAAGAAGGCCCTGAAACAGCGGAATATCGATCCGAAGATCATCCGCCGCATAGCTATTGCCAGTTACGAGCTTGAGATCAATCAGGTGGTACATTCCGCCGGGGGAACGGTGTGTTGTTCCATTCAGCCGGACAAGATCATCATTGTGGCGGCGGATACGGGGCCCGGCATTGCCGATGTGAATCAGGCCCTGCAGGAGGGCTGGTCAACGGCCAACGAGTATGTACGTTCCCTGGGCTTCGGCGCGGGTATGGGTCTTGCCAATACCAAGCGGGTTTCCGATGAGTTTACGATCAACTCTTCCGCAGGAGAAGGTACTACGGTACGTTCCGTGGTTTACCTTAATTCGCCCAAGGAAGAGGCGGGGACAAAGGATCTCTAGTATGACGGTCCGGGAAGCCGCCGCGGCGCTGGGCGCCGAAATAATGCAGGGGGAGTTCGAGGACGTTACCCTTACCGGGGCCTATACCGGAGATCTTCTTTCCGATGTAATGGCACATGCGAAGGACGGAGGCGCCCTTATCACCATCCAGGCCCACAAGAACACCGTGGCCGTGGCCTCTCTGGTAAACATTGCGGCGATCATCGTGTGCAATAAACGGCCCCTGCCCCCCGACATGCTGGAAGCCGCCGCGGAAGAAGGCATCGCGGTGCTCCTGACCGGAGAAAACCAGTTCACCGTGTCGGGCAAACTCTGGGAGCTTTTACGCCTTGCTCTCTGATCTGCATAATCATTCCTGTCTTTCCCCCTGTGGTTCCCTGGATCTTTCCCCCTGTCTCCTTGCCGAAATTGCCTCTTCCAAAGGTGTCAAGCTTCTTGCCCTTACCGATCACAATTCAAGCCTCAATTGCCCGGCCTTTGCCAAAATTTGCCCCCCGCTGGGAATTATTCCCATGTACGGCATGGAGGCCACCACCGCGGAGGAGATCCACGCGCTCTGCCTCTTTACGAATCTGGAAGCGGCCCTTTCCTGGGGTGAATACGCGTATGGCATCATTACCCCCTTCCCCAATGACCCTGAAAAGACAGGGGATCAGGTCTATGTGGATGAAAACGACAACATTGAAGGGGAGGTGGAATACTTTCTCCCCAGCGCCATCGATCTGAGTATTGAGGATCTGGGGCCCAGAGTTGCCGGTTATGGCGGGATCGTGATCCCGGCCCACGTTGACCGGCCGGCTTTCTCCATGACAAGCCAGCTTGGGGTGGTGGTTAAAGGCCCTTGGGCCGCGGTGGAGTGCACCCGGATTCCCCCCAAAGGAGGAGGGGATGAGCCAATCCAAACGTACGATTACCCCTTGATCACCTCCTCCGATGCCCATTATCCCGAACACGTTGCCCGCCGCCCCTTCGAGCTTGACATCGGCATTGAGGAATTGCTTCCCCACGGCCCCGGTGCTGATGCGGACATGGAAGCCTTCAAGGCAGCCCTGGCCCGCAGGCCGAAACAGTAATGAGAAGCCTGTCCCAAAACTGGTTGACTATGCGCTAAAGTGTATGGTTTTGGGAAAGCCTCTGGGGTTTGCGGTTAAAAATTCTTCTTTTTCAAGTCTTTATATTCCGATAATAGGATGATGGAAGTAAAAAGGCAGAAACTGTTCCGTATATTTCTCTGTCTGGGGCTTTGCGGTCTCTCTTTGCCTCTTTGTGCGGCCGCTCCCCTGCAGGGTATTTTGCCTTCTTCTGAAGAAACTCCCGTGGACACGGTCCGGCATGCCCGCCTGGCTCTGCTTTCCGCAGCGGACAAGTACCAGGGTACCCCCTATCGTTACGGGGGAACCGACAGGCGGGGCATGGACTGTTCCGGCCTGGTGATAACAAGTTTTAAGGATGCCCTGGGCGCGGTGGTGCCCAGAACCGCGGCCGGCCTCTACGCCTGGGCCGAAAAGATTGAAGAGCTTCAACTGCAGCCGGGGGATCTGGTCTTTTTCAGGACTACTTCATCAAAATCCATTACCCATGTGGGGATCTATTCGGGTCGGGGCCGTTTTATTCATGCCGCTTCCGAAGGCCCAAAGACAGGCGTTATCTATTCCCAATTGAGTGAAAACTACTGGAAGGGCACTTATGCGGGAAGCGGACGCGCCATTCCCGAAGGGGAAGGTTTCCCCATTGAGGGCGGAACCCATATTGCCTCCGCCGCGGAAACCGGCGGCTCCGTCAGGGAAGAAGGCCTTTTGGAGCCCTCCGCCGGGCCGAAGCGGGGTGAAGGTTTCTCCCCGGAAAGCAAGACGCTTCAGGCAAAACCCCCGGAAAGCCGTGGAATGGGGGATTTTTGGAAGAGCGATACCGGGGAACATCCCGGCCGCATCGTTGTGGGCCTTGCGCTGGCTCCTTCCTGGAACGGTTTCTATTCTGAAGGCTACCCTGTCCGCGGTTTTGCTTCCCAGTTCCGCGCCGCCATTGAAACCCAGGCCTTTTCCAAAGCGATTCTTCCCGGTATCGAACTCCGGCCCGAATGGGATGCCGGCCTGGGAGTTTTCCGTATGCCCATCACCCTTTCCATCGGTTTTGATGACCGTTTCAGGATCTTTGCGGGCCCGGTAGTGGGCACCGGGGATCCGGTTTTTAAGTCGGATAACGGAGAGAGGCATTATTCCGGAGGTTCAAGCTGGTTCGGCGCCGTAGGTTTCAGCGCGGCCCCCTTCTCCATGGATCTGGGCCCCGGCGCTCTGTCGCCCTACGCGGAACTGGCCTGGCAATCCTATATTTACGAAGGCAGTGACCGGAACTGGAACGCCGACCTTGCCGCCGGCCTCCGGTTCTCCACCGGTATACGGTATTCGATCTCATTTAACAAGTGAAGTATAGATCATGAAGTCAAGGCTCCTCTTCACCCTGCTGGTTTTCCTCCCCCTCTCCGTTTCAGGAAGAGATCTCCCTTTAAGCCGTATCGCCGATGACAGCGCCCTCAGGCTGGAAATCCGGGATACCTGGCTTCTCGAAGTTCCCGGCAGGGTACTTGCCAAAGGTTCCGAAAGGCGGAATTTGGCAGGAGGGGGCAGGGTAGAGATACGGACTGAATCCAAAGGGGAAGAATTCAACATAGTGATCGCCAGGGAGTCCGGTGCCGGCAGAACGATGGGCTCTTTTCCCGGCTATGCCCAGGGTTCCTGGGTGCTCTCCCGCCGCAGAGATACGGGAGAAGCTCTCCGTATCCGGGTATTTCTCCGCAGCGACGCCTTTGCCTATGTCCAGTTCCGGCCCTGGACAGGGGATAAATGCCTCATGGATCTGGTGCTCTACGATGCCTATGTCCTCCGTTCCCAGCCTATTCCGGTGCCCTTTGAGCGGCTTTATGAAATTTCCGTAGAAGAGGCTCTCCGTCTGGCCGGCGCCCGTTTTCCCGGGAAATATTTTGAAGCGGAACCTTCAAACTACCGGGAGATAAGAGAATTCATCAAAATCGTTCGATCCGGGCTGCCTGCCCTGAATTTTCTGGATGACGGAGCCATAGACGAAAACGGGAACTATGTGTTTATAAAGGACGGGAGGCCCCAGGAAGGCGAAAAGGGTCTTAACTGTTCGGGTTTTGCAAAATGGATAATAGATCTGCTCCTCAAGCCTTATACCGGCGCCCTGCTTCCCATTGCCCCGCTCAAGGCGCCTGCGGGGAACCGGGGCTCCTCCTTTACCGAAGCCTTTGAGGAACTGCGCGATCCTTTCTTCGGTCTGGACTGGACTCGCAATCTGGCGCTCAGTACCGCGGCGGTTTTGCGCTCTCCGGGGGCTGCCGTCATCGAAGAAGTTGAGGTACGGGAATCTTTCTTTTCGGAGCTGATCCTCCGGAATCCCAAAACTTCTTCCCCGGCAGGCGAGCGATCCTACCCGGGCTACATTGAAAATGCGGGCTTCGGCATGGAAGGCCTCCAGCCCCTGCTCTATACCCTGGCCCTCGATGAGCCGGGAATGGTCTATCTTGCCTCGATCAACACCGAGATGAGCGGCCCTCCCCAAAAGAATCAGTATCTTTCACTGCGGCTCAGGCAGCACTTCCACATAGCAGTCCTCCTTCCCTATTTCAACGATGAAGGTGAATTCCGTATCGCCGTCTTTGAAAGCGCCGCCGAAACAGCCTTCAGCCGCTTCCAGTCACGTTATCCCGGCCACTATGTCAACCTGGTACGGATTCCGCTGAGCGCCTCCCTCATGCCCTTACGGTAGATCGTTTCCAGAATCCCGGCGAAATTCTTTTCAAGTTCCGTAAACTCCTCCCCGCTTAAACCCTCCAGGCCCACCGTCTTCAGGAAAACGCCGGGAACCTTTTGAGCCTTCTTCGCGGCCGCGGAAATTTCCGCTCCCCGTGCGTCTTCAATGGGAATGGGTGTTCCCGCCTCATCTTCGCCTGAGAGGAAACGGGCCCACGCGGCAAGGGCAAAGATCATATTTGTGTGGGGACGCCTCTTCTTTACCGCCTCGCAGAGGGGCTTCAACATGAAGTTGGGAATCTTGCTGGAACCTTCGGAGGCCAGACGCAGCACCGCATCCCCTATGTTTTTGTTGGAAAAACGGCGGATAAGGGTATCCTTATAGGCTTCAATATCTATCCCCGGCACCGGAGAGAGGGTCACGGTGACTTCTTCCATATAGAATTCCCGGATAAAATCACGGATAAGCGGATCCCGCATGGCCTCATCCACCCGGCGGTAACCGAGCAGGTAAGAAGGGTAGGCCAGGGCGGAGTGACTGCCATTGAGGAGCCTCATCTTCATGAGCTCATAAGGCTCCACGTCTTTTACAAGCTGTACCCCTGCCGCGGCATAATCGGGAACACGCGGAGCATTGACTCCGGCCGCAAAATTGTCTTCCAGAACCCATTGAATAAAATCTTCCGCAAAAACAGGCCACGCGTCGGCAATACCGTACAGCTTCTCCAGTTCTTTAACCCGTTCCTCCGTGGTTCCCGGCGTGATCCTGTCCACCATGGAAGAGGGAAAGGCGACGGAATCTTCAACCCAGGGGATGATCTCCGGGGCGTTCTCCCGCAGCAGGCTGAACACACAGCGGCGGAGGAGTTTCCCGTTGGCGGGAATGTTGTCGCAGCAGAGGATGTTCAGGGGCTTTTTATTGGTTTTATACCGCAGAACCAGGCCCGCGGCCAAAAAACCCGCCGCGGTTTCAGGAGAACCGGGCCTTTCCAGATCGTTTTTTACCGCAGGATCATCCCATAGCAGTTCTCCCGTATGCTGATTGTAATGGTAGCCCCCTTCCGTTACCGTCAGGGTGATTAGCTCCGTCGTTTCCGCCGCCAGCCTTTCAATAGCCTTCTCTTTTGCCCCAACGGCATTGAGGTAGCCCACGATAGAGCCTATAACCCGTACTTCTTCCCTGTCGCCCCTGGTTACCAGCGTGTAAAGATAATCCTGCTTCCCCAACAGCCCATCAGGCACCCGCCCCGGCGGATCGGCAACAAGATTCATCTCAAAAATGAGGGATTTTTCCTTTCCGGAAGCCAGCAGTTCATCCAGATAGACAGCCTGATGGGCCCGGTGAAAATGCCCGAGTCCTATATGCACAATCCGCATGGTTCCGGTTTGCCGTTCATACTTTGGCGTGATCACCGGCCCTTTTATCAGGGAAAGATTCTTCCCGTTCAGTTGAATAGTTTCCATAGGCGTCATTATATACCTCCAAAGCATAAATTTGACAATAATTCGTGTCCATAAGTCGGTTATATTATAGACAGACTCTAATTCTATACTACAGCTTATTCGGAAAAAAATGAGTTTTGGAACAAGTACCCTATTCACCCTTTTCTCCGTTTTTAGTATGATATTTCAATGCGCTTCTCCGCCATCGCCTTTGACCTTGACGGTACTCTCTATCCCAACTACCGCCTTAACATAAGGATTATGCCGTTTCTTCTGCGGCACTGGCCTCTTGTGGCCGCCTTCGGCAGGGCCCGCGGCAGGATACGCAGGGAGCAGGAAGAGGCGCTCACACAAAAGGCCGCGGGAAACAGAGTCCCCAGACTTGCCCCCTTCTATGAACATCAGGCGGAACTAACCGCGGCTATGCTCAATCGTCCCCCCGCGGAGATTAAGGCGTTCATCGAAGACAAAATCTACCGGGCCTGGCCGGAGCATTTCAGGGAGATCCGCCTCTTTCCCCATGTGAGGGAATGTCTGGAAGCTTTCCGCGGCAGCGGTCTTCCCCTGGCCCTGCTTTCCGACTTTCCTCCGTATATAAAACTGCGCAACCTGGGTATCATGGACTTTTTCAGCCTTACGCTCTGCAGCGAGGAACTGGGCGCGCTCAAGCCCGATCCGCTGCCCTTCATGGAACTTGCCCGCCGCCTCAGCCTGCCGCCGGAAAAGATCCTCTATGTGGGCAACAGCCTCTCCTATGATGCCGAAGGCGCCCTCAGAACCGGTATGCAGGCCGCCCTCATCGGCTCCGCCGTATGGAAAAAACCCTTCCGCACGCGGGACGGCCTCTTTTGTTTTGAAAGCTATCGCCAATTGCAGAGTTATGTGTTACGTTAACTGAAATGGGCTTTTTTACCGTAGGAAACCTCATTACACTCCTCATAGTTGTCATCGTACTCTTCCTTTTTCGTCAGCTGGATCGGAACCGCCGCGCCCAGAACAATCTCCGTAAATTTGTGGAAAACGCCAAGGAAGACCTTGCCGCGTATGCGCAAAAACAGGGGGAAATAGTCAGGGATTTCAGTATACAGCTCGGTGCGGAACGGGATGTAGCCGGCGAACTCATGCGGCAGCTGCAGCAGCTTACCAGAGAAGAGATGGCCGAAAAGGCCGCCATAATCAATCAAATTGAAGAGCGGATAGGTGCTTACGACAAGTCCCTTTCGGAACTGGCCAGGATGACCGCCCGGGTACAGGAAAACCTGGCCCGTATACGGGAAGAGTCCGCCTTTGTGGAGAACACCGGCAAGCGGATAAACGAAGCCAAGGAAAAGATGCTCGGCATTGAAAAAACCCAGACCGGGAAGCTGATCGCCCTGGAAAAGATTCAGGCTGAAAAAATATCCGCTCTCGAAAAGACAGAGACCGAAAAGATAGCCGCGCTGGAACAGAATCTTTCCGCCATGGGAAACCGCGTGGAACAGGAAAACATCCGCATAATGGAAGACATGAGGGAAGAAACCCTCGCTTCGGTAAAAAGCCTCGTTTCCGGCCTTGAATCACGGGCGGAAACCATTGAACGCATCGTGGAGGATCACCGGGAAGCGGTGGAGAAGATCGAAACGGAGCGGAAAGCTTCCCTCAGCCGGGATATTGAAGCGATCAACAAGACCCTCGCTACCGCGGTTGAACGCGCCGGTCAGCGGGCCGACAAAATGGAGGAAGCCGCCCTGGTCAAACTCCGGGATCAGGCCCAGGATCGCCTCCACCGCCTTCAGAGCGGCCTGGAAGAGAAGCTCCGTTCAGGCCAGGACATAGCCAAAACCATGGTGGCCGATCTGCAGGATCGCCTCAAGACCCACCGGGAGCAGTGGAAGACCGATCTGCAGGAGATTGAAGGACGGCGGAAACAGTTCAAGGAAGAATGGAAGAAGGATATTCAGGAGATTCGGGATATCGAGAGCGCCATGAAGACCCAGCGGGAAGATTGGGCCGGCCTCAGCGCCGAATTGAATACGGCCATGGAGAAACAGAAAAACGAATGGGCCGCCATTGGTAAGGAAGCCGGAGAACGCCTCACGGCAGCTGCGGCGGACATGGAACAAGAGGCCCTCCGGGCGGCCGCGGATCGCCTTACGGAACACAGGGAAGCCCAGGCCCGGCAGTTCAAGGCCCTGGAAAAGCTTGCGGATGATGCCGCCGGACTCGACCGGGAACTCCGTACCGCCATGGCGGAGACCGTAAGCCGGTTCCGCGGCGATTTTGCCCGCTTTGAAGAAACGGCGGCCCAAAGCCGGCAGGATGTTGCCGCCGCCTTCGATACCCAGCTTAAAACTCTCAGCTCCGAAATCGGCTCCGTGGAAGAGGAGCTTAACGCGCTCAAAGAGCGGGCCTACGACAACGTTTCGGAAAACCTCAAGGTCTTTGAAGATGATTTTTTTGCCGATCTTTCCCGCCGCAGTACCGCCATAGACAGCCGCCTTGTGGAGTGGCAGGAAAACCTGGAACAGAAATTTTCGGATATTTCCTCCGAAGCGGAAAAAAACCGCCTCGGAATGGAACATTCCCTCGCGGAAGAAGTGCGAAGCAGCCTGACGGAGCGCCGGGAAACCCTTCTGGCCTCCCTGGCGGAACTCAAACAGGAAACCGATGCCTTTGGAAGCAGTATCCGGGAAACACTCCGTTCCGCCGACGAAGAGCGGGTCGCCTTCCGTACGCAGATAGAAACGGATCTGGCGGATACACGCCGGGATGCCGAAGCCGCCGCCAAAGCGGAAATCGGCCGCTACAGCCTTTCAATGTCGGAAACCCTTAAAAACCGCCAGCGGGAATTGGATGAATGGCAAAGCCGGAACGAAGGCCAGTTGCGGGATCTGGACAGCTCCCTGGAGGAGATACGCCGCCGCATCCGGGACTTCTCCCAAGAAAGCGACGAAAAACTCGTCGGTATCCGGGGCGGCATCAACGAAGTAGGCCAGGAAGCCGATTCGGTGAGGCAGGAACTCCTTCGTACCAACCAACTCAAACGGGAACTGGATCATTATATTGAAGACCTCAAGGGAGAAATGGACAAACTGGAGGCCTACAAAGGCGAAGCGGCCCGGCTTGAGAACGAATTTTTACGGATCAAACGCCTGGAAGACGATATTTCCAGCCGCATGAACCGTTTTATCAACGTCCAGCACCAGATTGACCAGATTGAAGCCCGTTACGACCGTGTCATCCAGACATCCCAGGCCATGGAAGAAAAACTCGCCCAGGTTACCTCCTCCGACGACACAATCCAGGCCGTTCAGGTTCAACTCCGCCGCCTGGACGACCTTATCAGGGAAACCGAGGAACGCTATCAGCGCATAGAGAAGAAAAACGCCGCCCTCCAGGAGACCGGCGACAGCATAGATCGCAACTTTACCGATCTCCAGAAAACCGAAGAAGAGATCCGCCTTGCGGACAGCGAATTAAAGACCCTCTTTACCGAAATCGAAACCTGCAAGGCCGCCGTAACGGAACTTGCCGCGGAAAGCCGCAAAGCCCAGGACGCTTCCGACAAGATCATCCTGCTGGACGATACCCTCGCCTCCATCGAAAGCCGCATCGAAGAGATGAACAAGGCCCGCGACTGGCTTGCCCGTGCGGAAACCCGCCTGGAAGAGATAAATCAGGACATTCTGGATAACCTCCGCCGCACTTCCCCCAAAGACGGCAAAAAACGGTCCCCCGAACCCCAGGGCCCCCTCTCTCCCCGTGACCGTGAAAACATCCACAAACTCCACCGGCAAGGCTGGACAATCGAAGAACTGGCCGCCAACTACAAAGTTTCCCGCGGTGAAATCGAACTAATCCTCGAAATGAGCCCCGATCTCTAAGCGGGTTTCCGCACGCCATTGAAGCAATTCACATCCGAACACCCTCTATAAGGTAAACCACTCCCTGGGGGAATCATGTCCGGACGGAAAATTCATAAGGTTAAAGACAATACTTCAAAGCTTATACTGGAAAATCATGACCTTTTCGCCCAGTTCCTCAACGATTTTGTCCCCATAGACTTATTGAAGGGCCTTAAAAGCGAGGATATTGAAGATGTTAAGGAACGTTTTCTTCCTCTTTCTCAGGAAAACAGAGATGCGGATACCGTAAAATGTATCCATCTGAAAGGAGATACACCTCTCTTTGTCATTGCTATCGTAGAACACCAGTCTACCGTGGATTACAATGCCTCTTTCAGAATGCTCCGTTATATAGTCATGGTACTCGACCGCTATGAAGCGGAACTACAGAACGGAGAAACAACAAAACAGAGCTCCCGCAGGAATTTCCGTTATCCGCCGGTACTTCCGATACTGTTCTATGACGGCCCCGGAACATGGACGGCAAAACAGAATTTCCGGGAACGGACTTTTTTGAATGATGTATTCGGCCCCTACATTCCCAGCTTCAAATACGAACTGGTAGATCTGAACCGTTACAGCATGAATGACATACTTCAGTTTAATGATGCCCTTTCCATGGTGATGATGGTGGACAAACTGAAAAACCTTAAAGAAGTTGATCTTTTGCCACATGACTATTTTAAAAAAATATCCTTGAAAATACCCTCAGGATTGGCTAAACTATTACAAAAAGCGGTAATCGCCTTGTTGTACCGGTTAGATGTGCCTGAAGACCGGATAGAAGAATTGGCAGAGAAGATAGCCCCGAAGGAGGAGCATTCGATGTTTGACGGAGTAGTAAATATCATAAACAAAGAGTTACGGGCGAATCGGCGCCTGCAACGTGAATGTGACCAGCTTAAACGCCAGCGGGCCAAAGATCGGGCCGAAGCCCAAAAGGAAAAGCTGGAAACCGTCCGCAAAATGAAGTTCAAAGGCTATCCCACGGACGAGATCGCCGACATTACGGGTTTCTCCCCGGACCAGATTGCCCTGTTGTAAGTAAAAATTGCGCTTTCCCCTTAAGGGGGTATATTTTAGGCATAGGAGCCGCTTATGAACGCTGTAGATATGGTAGAAACCGCTCGAAAGGGGCCTGAAATTGACCAAAACCCGTCTTTTAACGCCGTTACCCTGGCCGCCATGCAGGAAGCCAGGGATATAATGAGCGGGAAAATCCAGGTGGAATGGAATCATCCCCCCGCCGCAAAGGAAGAATTGAAGGCTCAGATAAAGAAGATGGTAAAACAAGCCTAGCCAATGCTCGACTTTTATTTTCAAAACCAGTTCAAGAAAGACCTCAAGCTGGCGGAAAAGCGTTGTTATAACATGGATGAAGTCTATGAAATAATCGCCAGGATAATCTTTCAGCAGCCATTGCCGGAGCGCTGCCGCCCTCACAGCCTTTCCGGCGACAAAGAGGGCTTTATAGATTGCCATGCGCTCAACGACTTGGTATTGCTGT
This sequence comes from Treponema sp., assembly GCA_031265435.1. Lineage (GTDB taxonomy): Bacteria > Spirochaetota > Spirochaetia > Treponematales > Breznakiellaceae > JAIRNJ01. The sequence continues at coordinate 308 of JAISCR010000082.1, read as the reverse complement.
ATATTCTTGACGAGGAGAAGGTTACTTTTTCCCGTGCCGGAACCCATTCCGATCTGCTCTAACTTCATTTTGCTTTGCTATTTTTCAGTCATATTGAAGCAATTCACATCCGAACACCCTCTATAAGGTAAACCACTCCCTGGGGGTATCATGAAAAAACGCCCTATGCACAAACCGCAAACTATTACCTCACCATTGGAAGACTATGTTTTCGCATACCTGTTCGGCGATCAGCGTAACATTGCCATTTTGGCAGGCTTCCTTAAAACCATACTCCGCCTCCCGGAGGACGAGTATGACTCATTCAC
>JAISCR010000054.1 GCA_031265435.1 Treponema sp. | reverse complement strand
CCGCGCGCGCCCGGCCCCCCCGCGCCCCGGCCCGGCCCCGCCCCCCCCCGCGCGCGCGCGGGGGGCGGCCCCCGCCCCCCCCCCCCCGCGGGGTAAGAATTGCGAAATATGGATACATCATACCTTCTTCAGCACAACCATAGGCCATCAAAAACGTTGTTACTGCGCCAAAGTTTCCTGCGGGTTACAACGGGAGATTCCCCTGCTTCCTTTGCAACGCAATACAAGAAAAATTATAATAAAAAGAATTTTTTGTCAAGAGAAAAAAACAGAGAAAAGAGCGGTTTCTCTTAAAAAACTTCTTCGACTTCTTCGACTTTTTGTGGTAATCTCTTCCTCTTTCGTTCGAGTGGTTGCCGGGTAGAACCGGGGGGGTTATTTTAAATGGAGAATTCCTGGCGCCCTTCTCCATCTATTTGAATTCTTCCCGCGTTTTTGCTATAGTAAATACCTGCGGGATGTAGCCTAGTGGCTAAGGCACTTGCTTTGGGAGCAAGGAACCGGCAGTTCGAATCTGCCCATCCCGAATTGGAGTTTGTCCATAATGCAGACACAGCATGGACAGGCACGAATTAGTCTTCTTCGTCCCCCGGGGGGAACATGTAGAGATCGGGAAGCTTGAAAGTTCTGTCCATGGAAAAAGATGAGGCGGAAAGGATTTCGCTCATTACCGGAACGCTGAAGCGGTGGCTGAGGGTCTCGAAGGGCGGCGCTTCAATTTTTACCGAGTATTCAAAGATCTTGCGGAGCCCCGGGGCCCCGGCGGACAGGGGAGTGGGCCAAAAGGTAAAGGCTCCGGCCGTATTGGAAACCATGTTGTAGGGGTTCTGCCAGTTTTCGTCCTTCATGACAACCAGTTTGCCATCCTGCCAGAGTTCCACGCTGATCCCCGACATGGGAGAAAAATTTATACCGCTAAAGAGACGGCCTACGATAGTGGGTATGTTATAGACCGGGGTATCCGGAGCGGTACTGGTGCCTATCCGGGAGGCATTAGCTTCGATTCTGGGCCGCATATTGTGGTTCACCCGTTTGATGCCGTCGTACACCAGGGTGGCGATATCAGCCTCTTTCTGCTGTTTTTCAAAGCTGTCCTGTTCTACCCGGGCAACACCGCGGTTGGAAACAATGTACCTCGGTTCAGTGCGGTTGAGCACATAGCAGATAATATCCATTCGGCACTGATCATTCAAAGAGAATTTTTCCGGATTTCCTTCTTTTTCTATCGCTTTAAAGATTTTATCTACTTCAGAAAATACAATATCTTCGGTAGTATTATGGATCCCCATTCTGTTTCTCCCATCTATAAATGTAGCCAATTTTCTTCATTATGCAAGACCTTATATAGTTCACGTTCCAAGTTTAACCCAAAACCGGCCTGTGAGTCCATAAAAATTCTGATTATGTAGAGTGATTTTATAAAAGAATTTACGAGCCCCGGTCTGAAGGCGCTGGAACTTTCCGCAAAGGCTTTTCCCTCATCCCTCACAAAGAGTCCGGTTTCAAAGGATACCGGTTCGGGTATATCAATGATGAGCGCTTCCGGTGGAATTTTTTTACCTGTTTCGGAAGAAAGGGCCGCCGCAAGGGCTTCTTCATAGCGGGAACGCCGGGAAATATCCTGCAACGGATGATGTTTCTCCCCGGAAAAGGGAATTCCGGCGCCAAAGACATAGAGAGAGCCGTCCTTCACCCTGGCGCCCAGAGAGGCCAGCGGGTAACGCCGCGTTTCTAGCAGGCTAAAGAGGCTCTGATCGTCAAGACCATACAGTTCTTCGGGGGCGAGAAATTCTCCTTCAAGACCCGAAAGGAGGCTTTTTTTGATCATCGCCGTAGCGGAACGTACCACATGGTGCCAGTAAACGGTACGGTACATCAGGTATTTGGAAAAAAGGATCGATTCGACACTTGGTATGCCTCTGGAATCTATGTCCACACCTCTGTCCGGGTGAGGGGAAAGCCGGGAAAGTATAAAGTCCACATCCTGGGCGCCGTAGGGCACTCCACAGTAACGGGCATCCCGGTTAAGGTAATCCAGTTTGTCCGGGTCAAGAGCGCCGGAAAGCAGTTTCCGGTAAAAACCGATCTCGTCGCTGTCCGCCGGAAGGGAAGTATCCACAATGGCCGCGCAGAGATCCGGTTCCGCTCCGGCTTTGCCGATTAGGCTCCGCAGGGGTTCGGCCCGGATGGCCTCCCCGGTGAGTTTTTCGTGGGATTTCAGCGGCAGTTCCTTGAGGGAATGGGCGTAGGGGAAGTGTCCGAGATCGTGGAGAAGCCCCGCGCAGATGAAGGAGCGGGCTCCGGAAGGACTAAGCCACTTGTCCGCCCCCTGTTCGGCAAGCTGCAGAAGGAGGCGCCGGGAAAGATAATACACCCCGATGGAATGTCCTGCCCTGGTATGTGTCGCGCCCGGATATACACAGTAAGTAGGCCCCAGCTGAAAGATCCGGTGAAGCCGCATGAAGGCCGCGGCTTCTGTGAGGGCCTCCATGCCGGGACTCAGGTACACATGCCCCCAGAGCGCGTCCCGAATCGGCCTGCTGTAACCCTCTCTCAGGGCATCCATTACCGAACCTTTCATCTTAACTCCTAACAAAACCATAGCACAAAACGGCAGGCGTCACTACACATTGCTTATGAACAAAAAAACGGCTATTATTAAAATAGTCTTATGAATGTAAAAGTCAAATGGGCCCGCGGCCTCCTTTTTATGGCTGTTCTGGGCCTGGTAAGTCCTTTTTTTGGACTTTTTTCCCAGGACATTGAAGTTCCCGAAGAGGAGCCTATGCAGCCCCAGACCATTCCGCCGGAACTCTGGCGGCCCGGCCGGGGCGAATCTCCCCGCTTCCCCATCGATACGGTTATCGGCGAACTGGGCAGGGGAGAGGCCTCTGAAGAGGCTTACCGTTTTGCCCACAGTGTCGCGGAAGCCCTGATGGCCGAAAGAAGTTCCGACCCTTCTCTTTCGGGAATGTCCCAGTCGGAGCTTGACGGTTTTTTTGAGGCCGTCCGGGAAGTTGGCCCCGAATCCTTTCGCCTGGGAAGCGGCAGGCTGGAACCGGACGGCGCGGTTTCCTTTTTGCTGCGTTTCATTGGCCGGGAAAAGGGGATCACCGGAGAACTCTACATCAGGACGGATGAAGAGCCCGGTCTCCCGGCCGGGGATGAGCCTGCGGCCGAAACAACTGCCGGCAGCGGCGAAACCGAAACAAGTGCCGAAGAGGCAGCGGCGGCGGAAACCGCGGAGACTGCGGTCGCGGAAACAGCCGAAGCGGAAACCGTGGAAACTGTACCCGCGGAAACCGCAGGCGTCGGAGAGAGGGAAGGGCTTGCGCGGCAGGCCGGAGATGTCTGGCATTTTGAAGACCTTTTGTTGGAAGAAGTTCAGGAGAGAACCGCGGCCGGTCTTGAGCAGCGTTTTGATTTTTCACCATATCACCGGTTTTTCTAGGAAAAGTTATGGCAACACCGATAAAACGGATAGAAAAGGATTTTCTTCTTAAGGTACTCTACGATGAGCAGATTCCGATTATGTATCTTCGGGACAGAACCGAATACATTCTTATCCTCGAAAAACCTGCCAAGGCAGAGCTCTTCCTGAAAGCCGACCGGCCCGTCAGCCGTCTCAAGAGCCGGGACAAACTGGATCTGATGTTCGATTACCGGGGGCAGGTAATCATCTTCGCCGTAGTGGTGGATACCTTCAAGGAAGAACACCTTGTAGTTCAGGCGCCCGAATTTCTCTATAAAAACCTTGACCGTTCCTATTCCCGTGTTCAGAATCCCGCGGATCTTCTGATCCAGTTTACCTTCAAGGGAGACCGCTATTCCCTCGGCTATCCAAAGGTAAGTGAGTTTGAACCCAGCGGCAATAATCTGACCGAGCTGATGCGGGGCATGGATCCCAAAAACCTTTCCGGGCTCATTGAGCAGATGGCCTCATGGATCAGGGGCTACGCGGACGGTTACAAGCTGGTGATCTTCAAGGATCAGAAACCCGTCAGTCCCGAGGAACGGATAGTGGCCGAAACAGGCAAAACCTTCTTCATGCCCAATACCCTGGTGGGTTTCCCCCAGACAGACCCCTATCCCAAAAAGCGGCTTATCACGGAGGAGCACTTTAAGCGCTACCTGGAAAGCACCGGCGTGGATCTGGCCTATGTGGGTGAAGCTTACAGCCGCTTTATCAAGGCCAAATACGATTCGGGAATCTTCTCCGACGTGTGGGCGCCCGTCCTCTTTCAGGAGTATGTAATCGGATATATTCATGTATGGATCAACAAGGAGGGGAAGCTGCCCTTCGACTTCAACGTCATTGATACCCTCTACCAGTTTGCCAAGATCCTTGCCTTTTCCCTCAAGGTGAACGGTTATTTTGAAAAAGGCAAACTGAAAAACGAGCCCTTCGACGGCAAGGTAATAGACATCAGCGCCTCGGGGATGCTTTTTGCCTATCCCCATTCAAGCCTCTCTTCCGCCCTGCTGCCGGACAGTGAACTGGCGGTCAAGATCACCGCTCCAAAACGTGTTATCTCTGCCAATGCCCGGATTGTCAGGCGCTACAAAGACAGTTCCCAGGGCTACTTTGGCCTCCGTTTTATCGATCTGGTGCCCGAGGATATGCGTTTTCTCTTTGAGTATATCTACGGCAAGCCCTTTACCGATTCCGATACCAACCTTCTTTCAGGCCAGGTATAGGCTTAAGTCAGCTCAGCTTAAGGTTTCTATTGCTGTTTTTACGTCTTCGCAGATAATGAAGTAGTTTGAAAGTTTGGTCAGATCTATCACATCCTTGACCGGCCCCTGTACATTGGCAATGGCAAGCTCAAGATTCATCTTTTTAAGAGTAGAAGAAATGTAGATGAGGGCGCCTATGCCCGAAGAATCAAAGGTGCTTACATGTTTCATGTTGATGATGAATTTTTCTACTTTTTTTTCGATCATCTTCATCACCAGTTCTTTTAACAGAATTGAATCCGCCAGGGCCATTTCGCCCCCGATGTCGATTATATAAATTGTCTGATTTGTCCTTATTCGTATATCCATAGACCTCTTATCGGCACGAAAGAGAAATTTTTCAAGCAATAAACCATATCGATAACCAGTGGCATACCGCTCCGGCAAGAACAAATACATGCCACACCACATGGGAGCCCCTGCGGTTTCCCCTGGCATACCAGAGAGTTCCCAGGGTATAGAAGAGCCCTCCGGCCAGGAGGAAAATAAGGGAAGCCCTTGTAAGTGTCCTGAAAAGCCTTGGGAATCCCCAGATACAGGCCCAGCCCATGAAGATGTAGATTATCAGTTCCGCCTTTTTGATGAGGCGCCAGTTTGCCGCATAGAGGCTTATCCCCGCAGCCGCCAGGGTCCATTCAATGCCGAAGTAGACCCAGCCCATGGCGCCGCCGAAGCCGAGGAGGCTGTAGGGGGTGTAGGTACCGGCGATGAGTATGTAGATTGCCGAGTGGTCGAGGATCCTGAATACCCGTTTGGCGCCTTCATGCTGTATGGCGTGGTAGAGGGTGGAGGCAAGAAACATGATCACCATGGAAGAACTGAATAATACATAGGAAGCAAGCGCCAGATGACTGTAGCTTCCCGTCTTTACGGAACGGTACACGAGCAGTACCAGACCTGTTATGGCACATAATGCCCCCAGTCCATGCAGAACAGAGTTGGCTATTTCTTCTCCGGGAGTCTGAAAGGGCAAGGGGGAAGGGAATCCGCCCTGTTTTTTGGTTTTTGACATATACTTTTGCGACACTCCAATATCCGCCGGGTTGCAGGGCCGTTTTGTAGCGGTTGTTGTTAAAAAACTGAAATTTCTGAACAACTCTATTCGTTTAAGATTCACTTGAGTTCCTGTTCCTGTACCTTTTTCCACCATTTCCTGAGGGCATAAAGATTGCTGTCGACAGTTCCCTTTGGAACATTCAGGACTTCCGCAATCTGGCGGTTGGTGGCATCCAGTTTGATTCCCTGCAGGCGCTTCTTCATGGCCCGCAGCCGGCTTCGGGCCCGATCCAGTTTTCCCTGAATTTCCAGAGAGAGTCTGGTATTGTCATTTACCTTGAGAAGCCGTTTTTCAAAAGCCATGCAGCGGTAAAACTGCAGATGGATCCGTTCCTTTAGCTCACGGACTTCATCGTCCCGCTTTAGCCGCAGGGAGCGCAATTCATCGATCAGGAAACGGAGCTTTTCTCTGTCGATTCCGAGGGAAGAGGAAACGCGATCCAAAAAATCATCGGAAACAAAATAATAGGATTTCAAAAACAGGATGAGAAGCTGACGCGGGTTGGATACAGTACTCTCCGTAACCTGCATCCAGGGTAACACCGGGCATCCCGGCGAATCGTTCGGGCCGGGTTCCTCCCCGTATTCAGGTTCCTCGTTGTAGACCCACAAATCCCCGGCCCGGGCAGTCCATGCGGCATTTTCGGTAATGCTATGCTCAATCTGCCTTGACCTGTATTCCTTTGCGGTCCATCTGACCAATGCGTTTATATAACTGCTAAAAGAGGCTCCCTTATCCTTGTACATGGTGACGGCTTTGGAAAGCCGCGGATAGAGCCAGGAAAAGTAATCCGAACACTGCTCCCTATCCCAGCCAAAAAGATGATACCGGTAGTAATTTTTCAGTATTGATGTGAAGATCAAGCCTTCAAACTGTTTTTTTTCCAGAATTCCCAGAGAATATTCCCGGTAAAGAGTGTTGAGATATATTCTTCCTTCCATCTGCCGTCCCCCTTCTATGCCAAAATAAATATCGGTAGTAGATGGGCATTGAAACGGGTATTTGCTTTAATCGTGATGATAAACGTAACAGGTTTTTGGGGTTTTTCAGAAGCGAGGCTGTTTCAAAGCCTCTGTTTTGAAACAGCGGCCTTTAAAAATACGGTTTTCAGAGAACTTTTTTGAAGGCTTCCAGCAGCCTGGGACGCAGTTCTTCGATTTTACCGGGATAGCTGAGGCCCGAGGCATTTTTGTGTCCTCCGCCGCCGAATTCGGCCGCAACGACCGACACATCTACCCCGTCCCGGGATCGCAGACCCACGGTACAGTCTTCCGGTTTCTCCTGCCGGATGATGCAGATAGCCTCCGATCCGTCTATGGACTGGAGCATCTGGTAGAGAGAATCGGAATCCCGGCCTTCAAGACCGTATTTTTGGGTTTCCTCAAAAGTTTCCCAGCTCAGGACAAGCCTGCCGCCAAAGTAGGTCTGGGAACGCGCCAGAATGATCCCCATAAGAATCCGGGAGTTGAGGCTCTTGCCTCCGTGTATCCGCGCAAAGATCTGTTTGGGATTTGCCCCTGCCCGGATCATGTCCGCGGCCGCCTCGAAGACAGCGGCCCCTGTATCATCCACATGGCGGAAGAAACCGGTATCGGTACAGAGGCCAAAGAGGAGCAATTCAGCCTCTTCCCGGTTCGGCTCCATGCCCAGCGCCTGGATTATACGGAGGATCATGAAGGTTACCGAGGGAGCCTTACTATCAATGTACAGGGGCGCCTGATCGCCGGAAGGAGAATGATCCCCTGTTTCGGGCCTCTCTTCGGCGGCCCGCGCATGGTGATCGACAACCGCCAGGGGCAGGCCTTTTAGAAAAGGCACTATATCCCCTGCCCGTTCGAGCGTGGAGCAGTCCACGAGGATCACGGAAGCCCCTTCCTTTTCCTCCGCGGAAAACCGGGAAACAAAAGAAGAGGCAAAAGAATTGATTTCAGTACGTTTGAAGGGGCCGGCCGAACAGGCAATGGCCTTTTTCCCCAGACGCTTCAGTACGGAACACAGGGCCAGTTGACTGCCTACGCAGTCACCATCCGGCTCCTTGTGCCCCGCGATAATGAATTTTTTACCCGATTGTATAAACCGGATTAAGCTCTCCGGTATCTGTGTTTCCAACGGGCCTAAAATTCCAGCTTGATGGTATCTACGTTTTCAAAACGGTCGTCAATATTCACGTTCAGGGGTATGGCTCCCCAGGTTTCGTGGCTGTTGACGCGGTGCACATAGAGACGCACATGGCTGAATTCACCGTTCTTGTAGTAGACGGCCAGATAGGGCCAGGCTCTGGGGGCCTGCAGTTTGATAATATCTCCCTTACCGGCGGCAGTATTGAACCACTCGATGGGAAGATAGCTGTTGGCAAAATGGTTAATCCCCTTACGATAGGTAACAACATAGCCCTTGCGATAAGTATAGACCCTCTCCAGCGGAACCTGGACACAGAAAAACTCCGATTCCTTGTCCGGCGGCAGTTCTGCAAAAACAGGCAGACTGAAAATTCCGCCAAATACACAAAGGAACGCAACCAGGAATATTTTTTTCATTTGACACAAACCTCCTTGTGTGATAATCGGTTTCAAAATCCGTTCCGAAACCGGCGTTGTTAATTGAGCTTGTTCCAAAATCATGATCCTGCCGGGCCGCTGATTTCGGAACAACTTTAATTGTAACTCATAAAAAACGTAATATCAAGCCTGAAATTTACCCGGCGCAGCCCGGTATGGTGGCAAGCATGAGGGCCTTTATCGTATGTTTACGGTTTTCTCCCTCGTCCCAGGCCCGGCTGGAAGGACCGTCGATTACACCGGCGGTTACCTCCTCGCCCTTTATTGCCGGCAGACAGTGCAAAAAAATCGTGTCTTTCCGGCCGGTTCTGTTCATTAAAGCTTCATTCACCTGGAAGGGCTTGAGAAGCCGTACCCGTTCTTCCTTCTTGCTCTCTTCCCCCATGGAGGCCCAGACATCGGTGTAGATCGCGTCGGCTCCCTCGACTTCGGCAAGGTCTTCCGTTATGCGGATCTGTGCTCCGGAAATAGCGGAGATTGAGAGGCATGTTTCGGTGAGTTCCCGGTCGGGGTTCAGAACCGCGGGGGTAATCACCGTAAAGTTGATTCCCAGTTTTGCCGAGATCACCATGAGGGAACGGGCTACGTTATTCCGGCCGTCACCGGCAAAGCAGAGTTTCTTCCCCGCGGAAGCGCCACAATTTTCCTCCAGGGTCATGATGTCGGCCAAAACCTGGGTGGGATGGAACTGATCGGTAAGACCATTGTAAACCGGCACCCCCGAATATTCGGCAAGCGTTTTTACGGTTGACTGTTTGAAACCACGAAACTGAATGGCGCTGAACATCCTCCCCAGAATCCGGGCGGTATCCTCCACGGATTCCTTCACGCCCATCTGTATATCCTGAGTTGAAAGAAAAACAGGATGCCCGCCTTCCTCCCCAAAAGCGGTTTCGAAGGCGCATCTTGTCCGGGTGGAACGTTTTTCAAAGAGCAGAGCCAGAGTTCTCCCTGTAAAACGCTGATTCACTTCCCCTTTTTTACTCTGAGCCTTAACTTTTACGGCAAGATCCAGCAGATAACGGATCTCCTCGGCGCTGTAATCCAGTAGAGTGAGCAGGGATCGCCCTTTTAAATTCACGGACATGGTTATTTTAGCCTCCGGAGAAACTTTAGCATGGAACAGACACGAAAACAAGTAGAGTTATTTATGTTTTGATATGCCGATACTTAAATAATGACCCAGCTGCACTTTTTTCTCCGCTACCGTTCCCAGCTCAGCCGGATACGTCCGGAACTGGTAACTCATCTTGAAGAGATCGGTTCCGGTGCGGCCCGCTCTGCCGGAGGCAAAGCCAAAAAGGGCAGGCGGCTCCTTTCCGCGCTATTTGATGAGAATTCCATTGCCTTTTGGCTCGATATGCTGATCTGTCTTAAAACCATTGATGCGGAGATGAAAGAGGCTGAACGGGAACTGTACGGCTGGTCGCTCTGTCTTATGAGGGACGAAACAGGCCGTCCGCCGGAAGAAATATGCCGGATTCTTTCAGGCAGCCGGGGAGGGATTTTTTGCGATTCCGGGGCACGGAACGCACTTGACGCGTATCTGGTCTTTGACGCGGACGCAAGTTCCCTGACCGGTTTTTACAGACTTAAATCTTTCAGGGATTTTCCCCTGCCGGATGAAAAGGAATTTCCCCTCCGCCGGAAACTGACGGCTTTTCTTGAGAAAACGCAGGAAAATGTGCTGTTTTTAGGACCGGCCCGTTCCGGAAAGCGGGACGCGCTCCGTTATTTTGTAAAAAAAATACTGGCCTCCTATGCCCATGCCCCGTCTCCTCCCGTAATCCGCTTTGGTTCAGGCGGCATATCCTGTATCGCCGATCCCTGGACCGGAGATCTGAGAGATACCCTGCTTGAAATAGTTCCTTTGGAACAAATTTCGGAACTGGATCTGCTCTCAGGGGATATATCCCGGGAAAGGCTTAGGGATGAAGTTTCGCAGAACCTTGACCGGAAGGCCCGGCGCTTTTTTTCCGTTTTTCTTGAAAGTTACCTTGACGCAATGAAAAACCTGAAAGTTCCCGCCTTTCTCATTCTGGAAAACCTCCATCTGGCGCCGGAGTCTGCGCTCAGGATCATCTTTGAAGTCTGGGCGCAATTTGAAGGCAGGAAGGATCTGCGGGTATACGGCATTTTATCCGTGGAAAAGGCGGCCCGGATCGAGAATGAGGAACAGTTGAGAGACCTCTTTCCCCGGATGATACGAGGGGGGGGGGGGGGGGGGGGGGGGGTAAATTGGGTTAAAAAAAAACCCCGGGAAAAGACCACGAC
>JAISCR010000053.1 GCA_031265435.1 Treponema sp. | reverse complement strand
CGCGCGCCCCCCCCCCCCCCCCCCCCCCCCAATAATCCATTATAGTATAAAGAATTATCACATTTTTGCAACAGAGTATCCTCCAAGGCATTAGTATAGAGTCCCTCTTATAATTTGTCAAGCGTTTGCGCCATATTTTTTCTAAGTGAAAAGGGCGTATCACGTTGCCGCAAAACAGAACCCAGCCGAAAGGTTTCTTGACAAGAGCCTCGAAAACAGCCTCAATTATCAGGGGGGATAGGTATGACAGGAAAAGAACATTTCAGGGCAATAGTAAAACATCAGGCTTCTCACTGCGGTTTCTGGCATGGCGACCCAAACCCCGCCAGCATAGAAAAACTGTACGTCCATTTTGGCGTGAAAGACGATTTTGAATTGGGGCTTAGACTGGGAGCCGGCTGCCGCTGGTGCATGCCTGAAAAATTCCATGTCTGGACCAATCCGGCATATCCCATGTTCGACGTGCTGAACGGGAAAGAACGGACTTCCCTGAGTGAGGCAGGGGTCTTTGCCGAAACCGAAGATGTTGCGGAAGTTAAAAAATTCCACTGGCCCAATATTCAGTATGTTGACTTTACCGAAACCTTACGGGAAATTGACCGCACCGTGGCGGCCGGCCAGGCTGTCCTGAGCGGCATGTGGAGCTGTTTCTATCACAACGCGTGCGACTTCTTCGGCATGGAAAACTACTTTATGAAGATGCACACCGATCCTGATGTAGTTGAGGCCGTAACCCGGCATATTGTGGATTTTTATCTTGAAGCCAATGAAAAACTTTTCAATCTGGCGGGAGATAAAATTGACGCCTTCTTCTTCGGGAATGACTTCGGAAGCCAGCTTGACCTTCTCATTTCACCGGAGCATTTTGACCGTTTTGTCATGCCCTACTTCCGGGAATTCACCGACCAGGCCCATCGCCACGGTTACAATGTGGTGCTCCATTCCTGCGGCGCCATCGACAGAGTAATCCCCCGGCTCATCGATGCGGGCGTGGAACTGCTGCACCCTATTCAGGCTATGGCGAAAAACATGGATGCGGAATCGCTGGCAAAAAAATATAACGGCAAAATCGTGTTTTTGGGCGGCGTAGATACCCAGCGGCTGCTTCCCTTCGGCAGTCCGGATGAAGTGCGCAGGGAAGTCCGCCGCCTGAAAGAACTGTTCGGGCCGAATTATATTGTATCCCCCAGCCACGAATCCATACTGCCCAATGTTTCGGCGGAAAACATTACGGCCATGGCGGAAGCCGCGGCGGAATGAAGAATCCTTCCGCGGCCGGCGCTTCATAATTTACTAGCCGATAATAGCCTTATCGTAGTCCGCGGGTGGAATGTATCCCAGGAGCCGGATGCAGGTGGCGGCAATGGAACTGATCCCCAGCCCTTCATTGAGATCCCCTTCACCCGCCCTGTGCGGATATTCATCTTTACATTCAGGATCATAGATGATACATGGTACGGGATTGAGACTGTGGCTGGTCTTTGCCCGGGGGCTTCCGTTGGCCTTGCGCGACACCTCTCCGGTTTTTTTGTCATGCTCGAACATATCATCGCTGTTACCGTGGTCTGCGGTGATCACCATGACGGCTCCCGCCGCCTCCACCGCCGCGGCAAGCCGGCCGAGTTGTATGTCCATGGCCTCCATGGAGCAGACCACCGCCTGGTAGATACCCGTATGCCCCACCATGTCGCCGTTGGGATAGTTGAGCCGGATAAAGTCGTATTTTCCCGAGGGAATTGCCGCCAGCACCCGATCGGTGATCTCGGCGCACTTCATCCACGGCCTCTGTTCAAAAGGAAGTATGTCGCTGGTTATTTCCACATAGTCTTCAAGTTTGTCGTTAAACTTGCCGGTACGGTTTCCGTTGAAGAAGTATGTTACATGTCCGTACTTTTGGGTTTCGGAAATCGCAAGGGTACGCACACCGGTGGCGGCAAGATACTCTCCCATGGTGTGGTCAATGGCAGGAGGACTAACCAGGTACCGTTTGGGAACATGCATGTCCCCGTCGTACTCCATCATTCCCGCATAACAGACCCCGGGACGGCGGCCTCTGTCGAACTTGTCAAAGCGATCCTCTTCAAATGCGGCAGTGATCTCCAGCGCCCGGTCTCCCCGGAAGTTGAAATACACGACAGAGTCCCCGTCTTCGATAGACCCTACAGGTTTGCCGTTTTCCATGACGGTAAATTCCTTGAGATCCTGATCGATGATGCCGGGAATCTCCCTGCGGTAGGTTTCCACCGCTTCCCGGGCCGACGCAAAGGCCCGCGCTGTACCGTGAACATGAGTGTTCCAGCCCCGCTCAACCTGGGGCCAGTTTGCGCCATAGCGATCCATGGTGATCCACATGCGGCCGCCGCCCGAAGCAATCTTTGCGTCAAAGCCCGCGGAACTTGAGCTTCCCACGGAACTTGAGTTTCCTACGGAACTTGAGTTTCCTACGGAACTCTGTTCCTTCAAAAACGCTTCAAAGGGATCAAGATACTCAAGGGCGCTGGTTTCCCCAACGTCCCGGCCGTCAAAGAGCACATGCACCCGTACCCGTTGTACCTCTTCTTTTTTTGCCTCCCTGATCATGGCCTTGAGGTGATCCAGGTGACTGTGTACATTTCCGTCGCTGAACAATCCGATAAAGTGAAGAGTGGGATTTTTCCCTCCGCCGTTTTTCAGGTTTGAGACAATCTCTTTCCATGCGGTACCCTGAAACATTGCGCCGGTTTCTATTGACCTGGAAACCAGTGCGGCTCCCTGCTCGAAGACCCTGCCGCAGCCCATGGCATTGTGACCCACTTCGCTGTTCCCCATGTCCTCATCGGAGGGAAGCCCCACCGCCTTTCCATGAGCCTTGAGCCTGGTATGGGGACTCTTTGCCTTGAGACTTTCAAGGGTATACATCTTGGAATCCGCTACCGCATCCCCTTCCCTGTATTTGCCGTAACCGACACCGTCCATAATCACGAGGACTACAGGCCCCCGCCGTCCTTTCCATTGAGGATCTTTCTTCAGTGATTCAAGCATGGTAACTCCTATAAAAAGCAGCGGTATCGCCGCTTATATAAATCGAAAATTAACACGAAGTGTTAATTCCGCCTCCTATAAAAAGCGGACGTTTCGCCGCTTATGTAAATTGTAGTGAAAAATTGAAGTTTGTAAAAGGCTTTATTCGTGGTCTTTTCCCCCCGGCGGGCCCGGGCTGCCATATTCCGGTGTTCCGGGAAACCCGCTTCACCGATCCGATCACCTCTGTATATCCGCTACGGATCCCCGGTCCAGGATGAAAGGGCTCAGGGTGACTGTTTTATCACAAACGCGGCCTTGTTCCCGCCGTTCCCTGAAAAGCGAAATAGCGGTGGCGCCGATTTCATCATAGGAAAAACCCACCGAGGTTATGGGAGGACTGCAGAGAGCCGAAAGGGTATTGTCATACCCGATGATGGATATGTCCTCAGGAACCCTGAGCCCGGTATCGTAGAGGCATTGCAGGGCGCCGCATACCAGCGTATCGGAGGTGATAAAACAGGCGGTAAGCCTTCGCCTGCCGTCCTGCTTTAGTATCTGTTTCATGGCTTCATATCCGCATTCCGCAGTATATTCTCCGGTCATTACGACAGCTTTTGCATTTAAAGCCCGGTGATTCTCTTCCATGATCTGCCGGTATCCGTTAAAGCGGTTGTATTCCACGGTATCCGACCGAAGCTCCCTGCCGATAAAGCCGAAGTTCCGGTGTCCCAGGGCCAGAAATTTTTCAGCCGCCGCCTGAGAACCGGTAAAATCGTCCAAAAGTATTTTGTCTACACCCTTCATATTCAGGGGACGTTCAATCATGATTACCGGAATACCCTTATCCAGCACCTCCCTGACCACCCTGGGACTGGAAGTTACTTCGGCGGTAAAAATAATGCCCTCCGCCATACCGCTTGCCGCTGTTCTGAACAGCCGGTCATTCCGGCCGCGGTCGGTTTCATTGTATATGGGAAGGATCCGGTAATCGTATTTTATGGCGGCGCTTTTCAGCGACACGGCGATACTTGAAAAAAACGGGTTGTCCAGGGACAGGGGGAGTATATTACAGATGATACCGGTACGGTTATTTTTCAGGGCGCTTGCCGCACGGTTTGGTATATACTCAAGGACTTCAATGGATGTTAAAACCCTTTTACGGGTTTCCGCAGACACATAGCCTGAGTTATTTACCACCCGGGTAATGGTCGCCTCCGAGACCCCGGCATGTTTTGCCACATCCTTTATGCGTATATTTGGCATAGGCCGTTTCCTTTTTCTCTATATTAGAATGTATAGCATGGAACCGGATAAAAAACAATGCCAAAAATGAAATTTTCTGGTATCGATTTCATAACAAAATCAATCATGTATTCCGGAAATCCACCGGTTTATCTTATTAAAAGAGCGTAATTCTTTATAATACAAGGAATTAGGTATTATTACCCGTTTTTTGCCGGGACGAAAAAAATATAAAATTTCTGTTGACAACCGGACAGAGGAGGGGTATACTGTCTGTGAAATCGATAACATATCAAGTATAACTGAGGGAATAAAATGGTGGTTGGAAAAAATAAAAATGGGGGGGGGGGGGGGGGGCAGAAAAATTTTTTGAACCTTTTTACC
>JAISCR010000012.1 GCA_031265435.1 Treponema sp. | reverse complement strand
AAAGGCCGGGAGGAGATACTCAAGATACATTCCAAAGGCGTCAAGCTGTCCCCGGCGGTGGACCTGTCGGTGACCGCCCGGATAACGTCCGGGTTTTCCGGCGCGGACCTTGCCAACATCGTGAACGAGGCGGCTTTGCTGGCGGTACGGGCGGGGAGAAGGCTGGTGGAACAGCGGGACTTTGACGAAGCTATAGAGAAGACCGTGGCGGGTCTGCAAAAGAAGACCCGGGTACTCAAGCCGGAGGAGCGGAAGCTGACGGCCTACCACGAAGCGGGGCACGCCCTGGTAGCCGCCTTTACTCCCAACGCCGATCCTGTTCAGAAGATTTCGATAATCCCCCGGGGATTTGCCCTGGGGTATACCCTGCAAATGCCGGTGGAGGACCGGTATACGGTAACCCGGTCCGACCTCCTGGGGAAGATTGACATACTCCTGGGCGGCCGTATCGCGGAGGAACTGATTTCCGGGGAGTTTTCCACCGGTGCGGCCAGCGATCTTACCAAGGCCACGGACATAGCCCGGAAAATGATCACCGACTACGGCATGAGCGAGCGGTTCCGCAATGTGGCCCTTACCTCCAGGGGCGCGGGTATGGGCGGAACGGAGCGGCAGGAACCCGCGTTCCAGCGGGAATACGCGGAAACCACTCAGCAGTATGTGGACGAGGAAATCGCCCGGATCATCAACGGCCGCTATAACACAGTCAGTGAGACAATCGCCGGGAAACGGGATACCCTGAACGCCGTTGCTGAAAAACTGTTGGAACAGGAAACTCTGGACGAGAAGGAATTTAAGGAACTGATAAATAACGCGAGTTCGATGGAATCCCGGGGTCCCTTTTAATGGAAAATTGTAGTCTGCGGCTTTTCCGGTTACCGCTTCAGGTATTTTCGTCCGGCAGATAGCGGACACGGAGTTCTCTGACCATCTTAATAAAGGAGTCCTCCACATCGTCCAGGTAGGTGGTCATGATTTCGGTGTCAAGGTTGAGGGGCGCTGATACGGGAATAAAAAATTGATAGGGTTCTATTTTAAGGGCGTTGGCCAGTTTAGCCAGGGTGTCCGGGGAGACCCACTTGCGGCCGTTTTCAATATCATTGATAAAGTTATGGGCCAAATCCGCCATGCTTGCCAATGTTAATTGAGAAACGTCCTTTTGAGTCCTGATACGCCTAAGGTTCTTCCCAAATAAGATATTTATGTCGCTCCCTTTCAAATGCATTGCTAAATCATCTGATGTAAAGGGACGCTGTGGCAAATAACTGACAGATACATGGTGTCGCTGATAGTTTGATTAGTAGTAATTAAAGGACAGATCGTTCAGCAAAAGAATTTCCGGCCGGTATTCAAAGTGCATGGTATCGTAAAAAAGCCATTTTCCTCCCCAAATAAAACCGTAGGCTTCAAAAGCCTTGATGACTTTATCCGGCGGATGGAGCCGTTTCGTATAGGGGACCGCCCACCATTGGGGATTATTCCGGGAAGTCCAAAGCCAATAGGTTTCGAGCCCCCGCTGAGACGCGGGCAGTATATCAATGGCTGTCCCGTAGGCGTGAAAACTCCTGCTCTGGGTATCCGCGATGCTCCGCCAATTCCAGCCGGATAAGGTCTCTATGCCGCGCATCCACTCCCGTACTCCGGGATCTGTTTGAGCGTCCCGCTGGATACGGGCTTCAACCAGAGCGAGTTCTTCCAATACGGCGTAGTGGACCAGGACCTTGTGGCCAAGAAACTGTATGGTTTTGACCCGTTCGTAGGCTTCTTCACGGTTATGCGCCTGCCACAGGGCATCGTAAAAGTGCTGTGAGCGTTTGGGAGGGTTCTCCTGGCGGCGTTGGGCGGAATTCCTGAACCGTTCCTCATCCGCGCTGTCCATCTCTCTCCATGGAGGAAGGTCCGGGGCATAGGTGTAGAACGGCTGGGGATCGTATTCCGGGGCTCTGTCTTTTAACGCCTCTGGCAGGAGCCGTCCCTGGGCGTAATAGAACCACTCCCCCATGACCGAAACGGCCCAGTCTCCGTCCCGGAGTTCCGCCTCCCCTATCCGGCCCGGATAGGCCGCCGCCAGAGCCTTCATCACCTGTTGGGCCCGGCCGCCCTGCATTCGTTCCGGGGCGGCACCCGGTGAGGGGGGAACCGCGGTTTCGGAAACCGCAATTTCTAAACCGGGAGCGTCCGCAAGCTCATACAAGGCTTCGCTATACCGGGCTACGTCACTTTCGGCTTTTCCCCAGGGAAAAAGAAGGCCGGCGGCTAAAAACACAAGAACCGCCGTAAAGACACTACGGCCAATAAAGAAACGGAATGAGGACCTGCCGTTTTTTAAGGTAACAGGATACGCAAAAGCAGTTTCAATAAACGGAAAACTCATCGAAAAACATAATAATATAGAGATTACGGTATGTAAAGCCTTCGAGAAATCGCCTGTGGCGCCAGGCACCGTCTTCTTGTCGCCTCATCGTCCCCTAGTGAAATAAGGAGTTTTGATCCAGGGCCGAATCGAACGGCCGACCTGCCGCTTAGGAGGCGGCCGCTCTATCCCCTGAGCTACTGGACCTTTTTTTATTTATACCTTTCTATGCCCTTGTATGTCAATATTGCGTATTGCGCGCTGTCTCATCGAAAAAGTAACCGAAAAGAGACCATGCCCGCTTCGCGGTCAATCAGAGCGGATAACGTAAACCGTGCCTGAC
>JAISCR010000120.1 GCA_031265435.1 Treponema sp. | reverse complement strand
ACCGGGAATGGTCTATAAGCGGCGAAGGGAAACTGGAAATAAAATAAAAAAAAGCATGGCAAGGTGTAACCAGTTTACCTGTTCAACAGCAATTTTACTTTTAGCCACCTCTGGCATGAATGATAACAAATAGCAGGAAATCGTCCCTCTGGGGTTACCCGTTTGTCCGTTATCCAACTGTTTTTGTAGACAATTTTCCCCTTCTCCCGGTTATACGTCTCAACAGAGAAGTAATTTACCAGGAGTTTTTCCCCCTCAGCCCGGTTTTCAATGCCATTTATCCACCGGTACCGGTGTTCAAGATGGTTCCTCCCGTTCCATTCGGTAACCATAAGCGTTTCCGACTCGCCCCACCTGACCTGTTCTGCTATCCAGGGGTGTGATTCGTCCTTGCAGGTGAATAAAAAGCTCCCGCCGCTTCCATGCCGATTTCTTTTCGGTCAGTTCTCCAATTTCGTCAAACCGGCTCAACTGTGCCGCTAATATTTCCCGTCCCATGCCTCTTTTTTATCATAAATCTTGTAAAAGTAAAATTGCTGACAATTATGGTCAATTTGTCATCTATTTCAGGATAAACTGCAACTTTTCAGGCAGAGTGATGTCTAAAAGACAGCTATTATTTTAAGCAAGAGGTTAACCATGAAAAATTTCATCTATTTCAATAATCATGCTTTTCTGGATGAATTCCGGGGGAAGTATTTTTCCGGTCTCTGGCCTACCCTGCCTGAGTTGTTCAGGATAACGACGGCCCGTTACGGGGAGCGGTCCTGTTTTACCATCTATGAACCGGACAGGATAAGTCTTTCCTATAAAGAGGCTCTGCAGAAGATTGAGGCTGTTGCCCGCTGGCTGGCCGGCCGGGGTATCGGCAAGGGAGACAAGGTAGCGCTTACCGGGAAGAATGCTCCCGAATGGACGGTGGGCTATATGGGGATTCTCTTTGCGGGGGCTACGGTGGTGCCGCTGGATTATCAGCTTAAAAACGAAGAAATCGACGCGCTGCTTAAGGCTTCCCATGCGAAGGCGCTTTTTGTGGATGAAGAAAAACATGAGCGCTACCTGGAGAATCCCGGTGTGCTGGAACAGCTTATCTCACTCAAAAAAGGAGTGGGAACCTATATTTACGATCTGGACGGCCCGCAGGCGGAGATTAAGCAGGCTGAGGAAACCGATCTTGCGGCGATTCTCTTTACCAGTGGTACCATGGGGACGCCCAAAGGGGTCATGCTTACTCACCAGAATCTGGTAAGCGACTGTTATCTTGCCCAGGGTAATTTGAATGTGCTCCATACCGATGTGTTCTATGCCCTGCTTCCCCTGCACCATGCTTACACGATGCTGGCGGTTTTGATTGAGGCTATTTCCACCGGCGCGGAGGTGGTCTTTGGAAAACGGATGGTTACCAGTCAGATATTGAAGGATCTGAAGCAGGCGAAGATCACGATGCTTCTCGCCGTTCCCATGCTCTTTAACAAGGTGCTGGCAAGTATCATTCGGGGGCTCAGGGAAAAGGGGCCTGTCGTGTACGCTGTCATTACGGCGCTCATGGGGCTTTCCGGCTTTATAAAGAAGACCTTCGGGGTGAATCCGGGCAAGAAGATGTTCGGTTTCATTCTGGACAAGGCGAGTCTTACCACGCTGAGGATCTGTATCTGCGGCGGCGGCCCGCTGGCTCCTTCTGTCTTCAAAAAATACAACCAGTTGGGCCTTGATTTTATTCAGGGTTATGGTCTTACCGAAACGAGTCCCATCATCGCCCTTAATCCCGTTGAGGCCTACAGGGAAACCAGCGTGGGCAAGCGGATTCCGCAGATTGAGATGAAGATTCTCAGTCCCGATGAGCGGGGGGTAGGCGAGGTGATTGTAAAGGGGCCTGTGGTGATGCAGGGTTACTATGAAAATGATGAAGAGACTGCCGCCGCCTTTACGGAAGACGGTTTCCTCAAGACCGGAGACGTGGGCTATATGGACAGTGAGGATTATCTCTACCTGACCGGCCGGGCAAAAAACATGGTCGTTACCGAGGGTGGAAAGAATGTCTACCCTGAAGAAATTGAAAATGAGTTCCAGCTTTTTGAAGAAATTGAACAGATTCTTATCCGCGGCTTTGAACTGGACAAGAAGATGAAGACTGAAGGTATCGAAGCCCTCATCTACCCCAGCCCGGATTTCTTCAAGGCAAAGGACGGCGGAGAGGCTCCTTCCCCGGAGGAGATCAAAAAACACATTGACGCCATCATCTCCGAGGTAAACCAGAGGCTTCTTTCCTACCAGAAGATCCAAAAGACAACGATCCTCAAGGAGGCCATGGAGATGACCACTACCAAAAAGATCAAACGGGATGCCGTGTAGCGTTAAGGCCCAGGGAGGCGGCGCAGTCGCAGAGGGTTTTCCACACCTGCTCTGTAAGCGCGACACCATTTCTGTTGCTTGCCTCTTCGGTTTCCTGTTCCTTCTGCCCGGCATAGTATACCCGTTCCGCTCCCTCGGCGGGAGGAAGCGAGCTTAAGGCTTCCAGCATGAGGCTCATGTCCTTCTTGAAGTCTTCGGGCGGGCGGAACAGATCGATTCTGAGCGCCATAAAGAAGTGGCAAACCCTGGCGGATGTAAGTTCCGAATCTTTTACGTTTTCACCGAAGCTGCCGCCTGAACAGAGCGCGGTGAGTATGTCTACCATTACCGCCAGTCCGTAGCCCTTGTATCCGCCCGACTGTTCTCCCTCCCCTCCGAGTGGAAGAAGGCCGCCTCCGCGCTGATAGAGCATATCTTCCAGGAGCCCCGCGGGATCGCGGGTAGTCCTTCCGTCTGTGCCCACTGCCCAGCCCGGAGGGAGGGGCTTCTTTTCGCGTTCGTAGACTTCCACCTTGCCCCTGGTAACGGTGGTAGCGGCCATGTCAAGGCTGAACATTTTGGCGTTGAGGGAAGGCGCCGCAAAGGCGATGGGATTGGTGCCGAACATGACTTTCCGGCCAAAGGTGGGAACTCCCAGGGCGGCGGTATTGGTCATGGCGATGCCGATCATGTCCTTTCGCGCTGCCATCTCCGCATAGTAGCCGGCAATGCCGAAGTGGTTTGAGTTACGGATGCTGCAGGCGCCGAAGCCGTGTTCCTCCGCCATGGAGACAACCTTTTCCATGGAACGCTTGCTGAGTGAAAGCCCCATGCCGCCTTCCGCGTCAAGGACAAAGGAAACCGGCGTCTGGCGAAGGATGCGGGGCTTTACTCCTCCCGTGATATACCCGGCTCTGATGCCTTCAACATAACGTTTGATCCGCGCGACACCATGACTGCGGATTCCTCTGGCATCGGCGGCTACAAGGATCTCCGCCGAAGAGCGGGCCTCATCCTCCGGTATGCCCAGGGCGGTAAATATGCCGCAGCAAATTTTTTCCAGATCCTGTCTCTTAACAAATACCATGTGTTTCCTCCCGCGATAGTGCGCTTCTAAGCGCGGCGTTTTCAAACGCTTCGCTTCTAAGCGCGGCGCTTTGGGCATGGGCTTCAAGTCCTTCCGCCTTTGCTATGGTTTCCGCGGATTTTCTGGCAAGCTCAAAAGTCCTGCCCCTTTCACAGCGGAGACTGGTGAGTGTTTTGAGAAAATGCCTCACGGAAAGGCCTCCGGTAAAGCGGGCGCTTCCCGATGTGGGGAGCGTATGGTTGACGCCCGCCGAATAATCGCCCAGCACCTCCGCGGAAAGACTGCCTATAAAGAGTGAACCGTAATTTACCAGTGAGGGTATCCATTGATCCGGATCTTCAAGCTGAAGTTCCAGGTGTTCGGGGGCAATGGTATTGGCAATGCGGATTGCCTCTTCCCGGTCTCTGTACAGCACCATGAGGCCCCCGGCATCCAGAGAGGCCAGCGCCGGATTTGCGGTGGAGAGAAACGAAAGCCGCTTTTCGACGGCAGCAGAGATACTGTCCGCCGTTTCCCGGTCGGGCACGAGGGCTCTGGCCCTGGCGTCTGCATCGTGTTCCGCCTGGGCAATCATATCAGCGGCAATGGTTTCCGCGTTTGCTGTTTTTTTGTCCGCGATTATAAGTACATCGGTGGGGCCCGCGACAAAGTCTATGCCCACTTCCCCGTAGAGCTGCCGTTTGGCGGCCGCCACATATTTGTTTCCCGGCCCCGCGATAATATCACAGCGGGGAACGCTTTCCGTTCCAAGCGCAAGCGCGGCAATTGCCTGGGCGCCGCCCATGGCGAAAAAGCGGAGTATGGCCTTACTGTTACACACACTGCCGGCGATCCACGCGGCGCCCAGGATGCGGCGGTCAGGCATTCCGTCCTCCAGGGGCGGAGAAACAAGCAGCAGTTCTCCGGTTCCGGCAGTCATGGCGGGAACAAGGCCCATGAGCACCGTTGAAATGAGGGGGAAACGGCCGGCGGGCACATAGATTGCCGCCCTGGACAGGGGAACTACGCGCTGGCCTGTAACAAGGCCCTCTCCCATGGAGTACTCAAAATCCTTAAACTGTCTCCGCTGTTCTTCGGAGAAACGCCGGATGTGTTCCGCCGCCAGAGTCAGGGCGGCAGAGAGGTCGGCTTCGTCACGGGAGAGTTTCCGCCACGCCTCTTCGGCAGCGTTTCCGGGTATTTCGACCTTGAGGGGAGAACTTCTGTCAAATTTTTTTCCGTAACGGATAAGGGCCTCATCCCCTTCGGCTCGTACCGCCGCGATAATTTCCCTTACGGTCTCTTCCGTCTCTTTATTTTCACGGCTTACCCGTGAGGTATGAAGCTTCCAGCGGGAATCAAATGTATCGCCTGTAATTGTCTCCATGGGGTCTCCTGTAAGCCTAAGCTGCGAATCAACTAATTCACTATTTCCCCGCACGCGGAAATAAACACGTCCATTTCGTCATCCGTACCAATGCTGATGCGCAGAAAATCACGTATCCTGTCCCTGTCCCAGTGACGCACCAGAATACCCTTTTCCCTAAGCCTCCTGAAGATCTCTTTTCCCGCAAAGCGCGGATGCCGGGCAAAGATAAAATTGGCGCTGGAAGGCAGCGTCTGGAAACCAAGGTCTTTCAGGGAAACAGAAACCCTGCCGCGTGTCCCCACGAGCCTGCGGTTAATCGCCTCGTAATACGAAGCGTCCAAAACCGCCGCCTTTCCCGCCGCCTGGGCAAGGCGATCCACGGTGTATGAATTAAAGGAATCCCGTATCCTGCAGAGGGCTTCCACAAGTTCCCCGCCGCCAATGGCAAAGCCGAGCCTGAGTCCCGCAAGGGATGCGGACTTTGAGAAGGTATGAACGGTAAGCAGATTCGGATAGTCCGCGATATAAGGCACCAGCGACTCCGCCCCGTTTTCGGTCCCCGACGCGCGGCCAAAGGCGGTATAGGCTTCATCCACTATCAATACCCTGTTCCGCCCTTTAAGGTATTCGGCAAGGCGCAGAATTTCTGTCCGGGGAATGGCGATTCCCGTCGGCGCGTTGGGGTTGGGAAAAACGACTCCCCCGGAAGGAACGAGATAGTCCTCCGTGCGGATTTCAAAATTTTCGTTCAGGGGGATGGTTTTATACCGTATATTCCAGAGATCCGCATAAACCGGATAGAAACTGTATGTAATATCGGGAAAGAGAAGGGGAGAAGCCTCATCCGATTCAAAAAAAGCGGCAAAACCGAAGGCAAGCACCTCATCGGAACCGTTGCCGCAAAAAACCTCCTCAGGCTTTACGCCGTAACGCGCCGCGATTGCCTCCCGCAGTTCCGTACAGGCAGGATCGGGGTAGAGGCGGAGCGCCGCGCCCCGGGCCTCCCTCTCATGCAGCAATGTTTCTACCGCTTCGGAAACATCAGGCGAAGGCGGGTAGGGATTCTCGTTGGTGTTAAGCTTGATAAGCCTCTCTCTCCCGGGCTGTTCCCCGGGAATATACGGCTTCAAGTCCCTGACCCGGCGGTTCCAGTATCTGTCCCCTTCACTCTTCACGCTTTAATCCTCACCTTTCCTTGTGCCTTCTGTCCAGTTCATTCAACACTTCTTCTACACCGACCCCGGCCTTTGTCATAAGAACCGTGGAAAAATAGAGCAGATCCGCCGCTTCCCATACAATCTCATCGTGAGTCTTTGCGGTACAGATTTCCCGTGCTTCCTCTTCAATCTTTTCCCGAACCAGTTCATCGTCCAGCGTAGCGGTATAGGAGCCGGGCCTGGGATTGCGGAAACGTTCCGCGATTATTTCCTGGAGATACTGCCATGTATAGGAGCGTTCCTGTTCAAAACATGACCAGGAACCGGTATGGCAGACCGGGCCCGCGGGCTCCGCGACAACCAGCACAGCATCTCTGTCGCAGTCGGCCCTGATCTTTTTAAGGCGCAGGACATTCCCGGAAGTTTCGCCCTTCATCCAGAGCACGTTGCGGGTTCTGGAGTGAAAGCACACATTACCGCTGCTGAAGGTTTCCTCCACCGCTTCCCTGTCCGTAAAGCCTGTCATGAGCACCTGTCTGTCGGGGGAGCATACGATCAGCGGCAGTATTTCCGCCTTTTTCCAGTTAAGGGAAACGGCAAAGGCGTCCGCAAGATTTATTTTTCCGGTATAGAGGGCCATGCCAAGCTGTACATCGCAGCCTATTTCGGCGCTGTTTTCAATCTCCTCAAGGCTTGAAACGCCTCCCGCCACGGTAAGACGGCAGAACACGGCCTTCCGCAGCTTCTTTACCGTTTCAAAGTTTATCCCCGTCATGGTTCCTTCCCTGTCAACACAGGTAAAGAGGAGTTCCGACACCAGAGGGCAGAGTTCCTGAGCGGTCCGCAGGAGATCGAGGCCTGTATGGGTTTTCCATCCGTCAACAACAATTTCTTCTTCCCTGGCATCCACGGCAACAATGATCCGCTCCCGTCCAATCGACTTTGCCAATTCGGAAAGAAAGATCCTGTTTACGCCGAAACCGCCTTCCGGATTTTTCAATGCCTTCGAGCCGATGATGATTTTCTTCGCGCCCAGGCTCACCAGTTCCTTCGCCTGTGCGACGGTTTTAATGCCGCCGCCCACCCTGCATTCCGCCTTGCGGAGCAGGGGTTTTATCATACCCAGGTTTGAGGCCTTCCCCATGGCGGCATCAAGGTCTATGACGGCAACTTCGCCGTAGCGGTTGAAATCTTCCGCCAGCTCTCCGGCATTATCCCGCTGGAGCACAAGTTCCTCACCATGTTTAAGCTGGACAACCTTACCGTCCTGTATATCGATTGACGCAATTACCATCTGACGCAGACCCCCTTTGATTCGGCATATTTCTTTATCTCCGTAACAGTAGTCTTTTCAAAATGCAGCAGAGACGCTACCAGAGCCGCGTCGGCGCCCGCGCCGCTCCCGTCATCCCCTGTATGCAGCAGTACATGCGCAATCTGATCGAGATTCCCGGCTCCTCCGCTGGCAATAACCGGAACCGGAACGGCTTTGAGAATGTTCCCGGTAAGTTCAAGATCGTAACCCCCGCCCGTACCGTCGGCATCAATACTGTTGAGAAGGATTTCACCGGCTCCCCGTTCCACCGCTTCCACGGCCCATGCCGCAGCATCCCTGCCCGTATCAATTCTGCCGCCATGGGAAAAGGCATGCCAGAGGACACGGCCTTCGGCGTCTCTTCCTGCCCGTTTGGCATCCATGGAAAGCACCACACACTGGCTCCCATAGGCCCCGGCCATTTCGCCCAGCAATTCAGGACGGGCAAGGGCGGAACTGCAGACAGAAACCTTGTCGGCCCCGGCATTCATCGCCTCCCGCATATCCTCCACGGAACGTATGCCGCCCCCCACACAGAGAGGGATAAAAACTTCGGCGGCTACCTGCCTTACCACATCAAGAAGCGTGGCCCGGCTTTTATGGGAAGCCCCGATGTCAAGAAAGGTAAGTTCGTCGGCGCCCTCTTCGTTGTAGCGCCGGGCCAGTTCCGCCGGGTCTCCCGCGTCCTGTATCCCTTTGAACCTGACGCCTTTAACAACCCTGCCCTCGTCCACATCAAGACAGGGAATGATACGTTTAGCCTGCATCCTTCTCCTCCGCCCAGTTTGCAAGAAGCCTTAAGCCCGCAACTCCTGATTTTTCAGGATGAAACTGAACAGCGGCGAGCGCGCCCCTTTCCAGCGCGGAACAGTAACGGAGATAGTATTCCGCCTCTCCGCTTACAACCGTCCTGTCTTCAGGATCGGCATAAAACGAATGGATATAGTAAAAGAAACTATTACTTTTAATGCCCCTGAAAAGTTTTGAAGAAGGAAGAGCGTCGGTTTCGTTCCAGCCGATCTGGGGCACCTTGCGGCCGGGAAAACGCCGTACCCTGCCCTTCACAATGCTCAAGCCCCGGATTTCCCTGCCTTCCGCCGGAGGAGCCTCTTCAGATGACTCGAGGAGAAGCTGAAGCCCGATGCAGATCCCCAAAAAGGGCCTGTCCGCGTAAATCCATGAACGGATCGCCTCCGCATAACCTGAACTTTCAAGCGACAGCATCGCTGTTGCAAAGTGTCCGTCTCCCGGAAAGATTATGCGTTCAAAGTCTCCACCCGGGCCCGGTAAAAGTTCTTCCGGGCCTTTAACAAAACGAGCTTCCAGGGAAAGCCGTTTCAACGCATTCATCACCGAGCCCAGGTTTCCCGCGCCGTAATCGATCACCCCGATAAGGTTCCTCACACAATCACTCCCTTTGTAGAAGGAATATTTCCGGCGGCCCGCGTGTCAATTTCACAGGCTTCCCGCAGAGCCCTGCCTGAGGCCTTGAAGAGGGCTTCTATTTTATGGTGATCGCTTCTGCCGCGCAGTATATCAAGGTGCAGGGTTACCGCGGACGCAAGTACAAAACCCTGCCAGAAATCCTCCACCGTATCGGTCTGGAATGAGGATCGGTCCGTGGAGACCAGGGGAATGCCGGAAAGCCCCGCGTCAAAGACAAGACAGGCCCTCCCGGAAATATCAACCGAGGCGCGCGCCAGGGTTTCGTCCATGGGAAAAAGACAGGATCCGTTTCTCCGTATCCCACGCCTGTCTCCCAGAGCCTTGTCAAAACACTGACCCAAAACGATTCCCGTATCCTCCACAAGGTGATGCTGATCCACCCAGAGATCCCCCGCGGCCTTTATCTCAAGATCAAAAAGACCGTGCTTCGCAAACGTATTCAGCATGTGGAACATGAATCCTACAGGGTACTCAAGACGCGCTTCCCCTGTTCCGTCAAGATTCAGCCTTACCGTAATGTCGGTTTCCTTTGTCGTCCGCTTGATTTCAGCGCTTCTGCAGAAACCGCTTTCTGTATTCATTTCAGACTCCTCATCTTCAATTTTACGGCACTACCTTCCGCAGATCGTACTCAACAATATCCGTGGCGCCCAGCCGTTTGAGTCCGGGAATAATACCGGGAACCTCGCCTTTCCTGACCGCAATCTTCACCGCGTATCCGTCATTGCCGCAGAGGGGAGCAACCGTAGGACTCCGCATGGCGGGAAGACCGCTCACCAGTTCCCCGAATTTATCTTCAGATACATTCATTTCCAGCATCACCCTTTCACGGCCGTCCAGAACCGCATGGAAAAGCATTGCCAGTTCCTCGATGAGATTCCGTTTCTCCGGGTTTTGCATTGCCGCCCTGGAAGCCACAAAACGGGTCGAAGACTCAAGCAGCGTTGCTACGATTCTTAATCCATTGTCCTTCAGGGTCTGACCGGAAGAAGTATTATCGATGATCATGTCGGCGTCATCGGGCGGAAAAACTTCCGTGGCTCCAAAGGTTCTAAGAATACGGTACTCGTAGCCTGAACCTTTAAGCCATTCCTCCGCAAGCCTCACATATTCTGTGGCGGCCACCAGTTTTTTTGAACGCAGCGTCTTTTCATCGGCAGAAGCGGGAACCGCGGCAACGATTCTAACCCTGTCAAAACCCAGATCAAGAATTTCCTCTACATCGGCGCCGCTTTCCCTGATCCAGTCGATGCCGGTAAAACCCGCGTCGTGACTCCCCAGTTCCAGAAGCTCGCCGACATTCTGGGGCTTCATAATCTTGGCATCCAGCCAATCCGCCTGCGTTCCCGCCCCAATCACCGGCCTGTAGGTTCGATCCGCCAGGGAGATGGGGAATCCCGCATCGTCAAAGAGCCGGGCTACCTCGTCGAAGATCCTTCCCTTGGGGATCAGAATCCGTAATTTTTCCATAAAAACTCCAAAAAAAAACCGTGAACTCCCGGTCTGCCGGAAGCCCACGGTGTATATTCCGCGTGTTACGCCTAAACAGCGCCTGTTTCCGGCAGGAATGAGTAAAAATGATGATGATGCCGAATTTCTTTCATAACCTGATCCAGCCATGTATCCAAAAAAAAGTCAAGTAAGGGGGGCCTCTTTTTTGTCGCCGTTCAGTAGAAATGAGCCCTGTTTCCGTTCAGTAGAAATGCTACCCTGCGTTCAGTAGAAATGAGCCATTCAAACGTCTGTTTTACAGGGTAGCAACCGGACTATACCTCA
>JAISCR010000105.1 GCA_031265435.1 Treponema sp. | reverse complement strand
TCGGAGGGGTCGACCTTTACCTCCGCGCCGCCGCCCGCAGGCACAAAATACAGGCCCGTCTCGCTCTTGTCCTTGTCCCCGGCTATTTTCAGCTTCGCGCCGGAGAGCTTTAGGTCCCGCCCGGGGGTAAGGGTCCCGTTGATCGAGCCGGTCTTGAGGTCCGTTACGGAGGTGATGACGGTTCCGGTTACGACGGCGGCAACGCGCCTGGGTTTTGCCTGGGACACGGCGGAGCGGAGCGCAGCACCACGCCCGGATGCAGGTTGATCTTGATCTTGTGCTTGCCGTGGTCAATGGCCGCGTCCGGGGTGTCGAACACCTCCGAGATGCTGGGGAAGGCGTTGAACAGCTCGGTATTGACCGCGCCGTCTTCGGCGGCATGGATGCCGCTGTAACCAGGCTCTCCGCCAACGGCGGAGAGGTGGAGTTTGCGTCATGCGCAAACTCCGAAGCCGTAATGTGGCAGGGATGCCACATTACGGCCGATGACCTGTTTTTCCGCCTCAAGGACCGAGACAACGTCCGAGCGGGTAAGGCCCGCGCCGATATTCAGGACCCGGTCAACAATGTCGTTCTGGGTGTACGGGGTAACGTTGACGACCTGGGCGCGAAGGTCCCCCGGTTTTTCGGTAAGTTCGTTGTCTTCCAACGTGTAATCTACCATAGCATTTCTCCTTGCAAATAAAACCTAAGCGTAGGCATACGCCCCGCCCTTTTGTTTAACTAACAAACCCGCAGGGCATCCCGCTTACTCCCAGCCCCCCGCCGCGCCGTCTTTCGTACTGTCCAGCGTAACGCCTTCTCCGGCTGTGGTGTTGCGCTTTTTGCTGGATGACACATACACCGCATAGCCGTAATTACCGCCGTAAGCGGTGTTTTTCAACGAGCTGTCTGCGTTACTTCCATAAATGATCCCACCCGGCTGCTTGGTAAACGTGCCGCCGCCTACACACACCCCGCCACCGCTACCGAAGATGCCAGAGGCGGCATTGCCGCTGATTTCCCCGCCGTTCATCGTAAATGTGCCGCTGTCTACATATACCCCACCACCATAATCTTGGAAGGAGGCCCCGAAGACACTATTGCCGCTGATTTCCCCGCCGCTCATCGTAAACGTACCGCCGCTTACATACACCCCGCCGCCATAGACGAAATAGGAGCCGGAGGCAGTATGGCTATTGCCGCTTATCTTCGAGCCGGATTTCATCTCCAGCGTACTACCGCTGTCAACCAGAACCAGCGCTGACGTATTGCCGCTTCGCCCCCGCAGGGTGATGTTGTCTCCCAACGTCAGTGTTACACCGCTTCCCACGGTAAAGAGCTGGCCGTTTGAACTCAGGCTGATCGTCCGTTCCGCCACGCCGCCCAAAATGGTTATGTTCACTGTCTTATCGCTGTAGGAAAGCGTCCTGGGCGCGACGGTCTCGTCGCTGTTTAAAATGAAAGTGTACGCGCCGCCTTCTGCCGCATTGGCGCTAAGCCACACAAGGTTCCCGTCAAGCGATAGATTGTCGGGTATCGACTCTGTCCAGCCCCCTGTTGCGCCGTCTTTCGTACTGTCCAGCGATTCCTCTGTACCAACCGTGAAATTGCGCATCCGGCCTCCCAAAACATACACCGCATAGCCGGAGATGTAGCCGTTAGTGGCGGTGTTTTTGAGTGTATTGCTTTCGTCTGCCCCGTAAATGACGCCGCCCGGCTGCTTGGTAAACGCGCCGT
The DNA here is from genome assembly GCA_031265435.1 of Treponema sp. Taxonomy (GTDB): domain Bacteria; phylum Spirochaetota; class Spirochaetia; order Treponematales; family Breznakiellaceae; genus JAIRNJ01. Next base: position 4,678 of record JAISCR010000105.1, on the reverse strand, counting down.
TGCCTACATACACCCCACCACCAGCAACGGGGGTAGAATTGCCGCTGATTTCCCCGCCGCTCATCGCAAACGCGCCGCCGTTTACATATACTCCGCCGCCATAGCCGTCGCTGGAAGTATTGTAGTTGCCGCTTATCTTCGAGCCGGATTGCATCTCCAGTTTCCCGCCGCTCTCCACCCGGACGAGCGCGGACGTGTTGCCGCTCAACCCCCGCAGGGAGACATTGTTCCCCAGCTTCAGCGTTACACCGCTTCCCACAGTGAAAAGCGCGCCGTTTGAACCCAGGCTGACCGTCCGCTCCGCCAAGCCGCCCAAAAGGGTTATGCTCACCGTTTTATCACTGTAAGAAAGTATTTTGGGCGCAACGATCTCGTCGCCATTTAAAATAAAGGTGTACGCGCCGCCTTCTGCCGCATTGGCGTCGAGCCACTCAAGGCTCCCGGCAAGCGATAAAGAAGGCGGAGCAAGAAAAGACCCGCCTTCAAATTCGGGTTCTTTTTCAGGACAGGGAACCATGCAACGGTAGTAATCAATGTCATTTTTATGAAGATACGCCATCATGCTGTCTTCCGTTACTTCGGCTGCTGTCTACTCCGTACCATTTTGTTCATAGCGCCCCAAGTCAACAAAGCCGCTGAAATCGGAATCGGAGTAGGGAGGATACCGGTTCACGCCCAGCGCGTATGCCGCCTCCGTCTCGACGGTCGCCCCGGAAAAAACAATCAGATACCCCAAAGAGGACCACGGCATGGTTACATAGGGCAGACTCTCTCCGGCCCTTTGAAACCGGGACGCCTTGTTGTCATAGGGATTGATAACAACGCCATTAACAGGGGCCGCGGCGGATGATTCCGTTTTCAGATAAAAATACGTCAATACTTTATAGAACTTTACCGTTACGGAATCCTCCCATGTTTTTTGATTTATCTCGTCCGTAATGGCAATGGTTATTTTCTTGTAGGCGTATTCCGCTTCTATTGGGCCGCACGTCAGCGACAGGGGTATCGTTATTGACTTGCCGGGCTCAACCGTTCCCCATCTTGTTTTTCCCGTGGAAGCCGTTGTAACAAGACCCGTCCTCAAAGCTGAGCTGGTAGGTCGCGGCAAGGCAGTCTTCCGTTCCCACGTTTGCTGCTTCTATAATAAAATCGTACCGGGTACCATTGGCGTAAAGAAACGGGGCGCCGTCATTCTCCGTTATACTTGTCTTGAAGTTCACCCCGTCCGTTACGGTAATCGTGCCCACATCATCGCCGTCGCCCTGCGGCGTTACCGTTACCGGCGTTCCGCCTTCCGGTGTTATCTCGTAGGAATCGCCGGGAATAGCGTCCTCCACGGTAAATTCCCCCGCGTCATCGGTTTGGACTGTTTGGGTTGAGCCGTTGTTCAGGTCTTCAACCACTACATTAATCCACCCTTTGCCTCCGGCCACCGACCGCTGTATTGACGGCGCGGCTTCTTCAAAACCGGCGATCTTTCCGGTAAAGCTGGTGTTGGCTATGCGGGAAGCGTAAAGATAGTACTTCCGCCCGCCTTCCGTAACCTGGATAACCCGGTCCGACTGTTTCACAAGGGACACAGACGCGGAACGTACCGCGCCGTTGACTTTTATTGCCCCGCCGCTTATGTACCAGGTCTCGTTTGCGTCCATACGGATCCACTCGCCCCAGTATGTTTCCGCGTAGATTGACCCGCCCGGATTGTCTTTTCCACCCGGATCGGTTTGTCCACCTGGATCGTTCTGTCCTCCCGGGTCATCCTGTCCGCCCTGCTCGTTCTGCCCGCCCAGAACGTCCTGTAACAGGGAACATCCTGCCGTCATGAGGAAAACAAACGCGCACATCATAAAAAAAACGCGTTTCATCATGGCCTCCATACTCCGCATAACAAAACCTTTATAGCGAAAACTCATACCCGACCGTTATGTTTATTGACCGCCGGATACATATATTCGCGTCCTGCATGCCTTCGCCAAAATCCTCGCGGACAGAGAGCGAGCCGAAATCGTTGATATACCGCACATCCGCGGCCAGGCTGCCGGGGCCAAGTTTATACCCCAGCGCAAACCCTAAAGCTATCCCCAGCGTGTACCCCTTCGTGTCCAGCGCGGATCCCCGGTCACCCACCGACAGATTCAGCTTGCCTGCCGGAAGTGAAATATACGGGCCGAGCAAGAGGCCGGCTGTAACCGGCGACTGTATGAAATTCCACCGGACAAGCACCGGAATATCAAGCGTCGGGTAGTCAATTTTTACCGTATACCCATGCCCGCTGATCTCCATACCGTTGTTCAGCATGAGGTTCAGTTCCGCCTGCACCGACCATACATCGTTAAACCGGTATGCCCCGTACAGCGCGGCGTTGAACGCGGTGTTTGACTTCTCCTTGGGCGAATAGCCGCTTCCCACCATGTCCTCGTCCGCCGTGTTGATTTCAAATCCCGCGCCGAGCCGCCCGCCGATCATGAAATGCGTGGTTCCTATACCCGATGAATGGGCGGCCCTTTCATCAAGCAGCCGCCGCATCGCCGGGTCGTACCTCACATTTACCGAAAACCGCGCAAGGATTTCCCCTGTCTCAACCGACAGCATCCTGAAGTTAAACCGGTAATAATCCGCCATGTTTTCGCCGCTGCCCAGGATGATGGCGGACGCGCCCAGCTCATGGCCCAGCGAAACGGCGGATTCATCGTCCACGTACCCGGAATACTGGTACTCCTGTTCGGCGCGTACCGCTTCCAGGTTTTGCCGGTCGACAACCCGCACATCGAGAGCTATAAGCCCATCGATGAGATCATCGATCACCCTGTCGCTGAACCGGTCAGTTGCCGCCCGGAACTCGACAACGGCAACAATATCTTTCGCCGAAACTCTATCCCCGATCCTTTCGGCGGTGAGCTTTATCCCCTCTTTATAAGAGACATTCTGCCCATAAACCGCTTGGCCCAGGCCAAGCGGCAGCACAATAAATGCAAGAACTAAAGCCTTGTAATTCATTTTTTTATTCCTGTATTAAAGACAAATTAACAATAAATACCGGGGGAGTTTATGCGTGAGCCGCCGTAGAGCGTAGTCTGATTTTATGCTTGCCATGGTCATAAGCATGCCAATAGTGTAGTTTTTTTTGAAATTTTCCTCAAGTCTTTGCTTATCTACGCCGTAACCCTCCCGAAAACTGTCCCGGTGATAGAGTAAACGCCGATACCCTGGGTAACTCCAGCCGCCCGCCGGGGTAGCGCAGGGACGCCAGGTATCAAATTTATGGATAAATTTTTATCTTGAAAAAGGTGCCTGGCACCATACCGCTATTTATCTTACCGCTTACGGTTATTTTTTTACCGCAAAGTCAAAGAAGTCGAATAAGTATAAAAAAGGAAGAAAAGAAGTATCGCTTTCATATCGCGCTTGGCGAACTTCTTTCCCTTCTTTGACTTGTTCGACTTCGCGGTGAAGAATAACAGATATGTTTCGGCTTCACGGTAAAAAATTCCAATTTTTACAGGGTCCTATTGTGGCAGCGGGGCTAATGTGGTAAAGTTCCGGGGATGGAAAAGGAACATGGTGTCTGTATTGTCGCCTGCGAAACGCTTAAACAGGAGCTGCTGGCGGCGATGGAAAAATGCGGCTGCGATTACCCGGTAACCTGGATTGACGCGGGCAAGCATACCTGGCCCGATAAGCTGCGCGTTTCGGTCCAGGAGGCTATTGACGGTATTCCCCCTTCGCTCGAAACGGTTCTGCTTCTCTTTGGTTTCTGCGGGAACGCTATGGTGGGTATTGAGGCGCGGGACCACAGGCTGGTGATGCCCAAGGCGGCGGACTGTATTCCGCTGTTCATCGGCTCGCGGAAGGAGCGGGATGTGTATGGGACACGCACCTACTTTTTTACCGAGGGGTATCTTAATTCCGGGGGCAGCGCTGTTACGGACGCTTCCAAAATTTACGAGCGCTACGGGGAAGAAGACGGGCTTTATATCCTGAAGAAAATGCTGGGCCATTACCAGGACTTTGCCGTGGTCGATACGGGGGTCTTTGATGTTGGCGCGGCAAGGGCCAGGGTGGAAAATTTCGCGGAACCGCTGGGGATTCCGGTCAAGCTTATCCCCGGCAGCCTGAGGTTCATTGGCGCGCTGCTGGCCGGCGGCTGGCGGGGCGATTCGTTTCTGGTACTGGAACCGGGCGGGAAGATCAGCTTTGAGGATTCCCTGGAGGCGGGAAAGAGCCAGGATTTTAGCGGGGCCGCAGTTTAAGCGGAATTAGGGGGGTAGCGGAGGACCCGCGGAGCGGGGCCGGAGCGCAGGGGGGCCGGGAAACGGCCTGAAAACCGCCGCGCCCGCCTTCTGGTAACAGGCCCCCCTCCTGTATATTGGCTTTAACTATGCTTACAAATTGCGTCATGGAGGGCTGGAATGGGCGATATCAGAAAGAGCGTTCTTGAGTGTATTGGCAATACGCCTCTTGTGGAGATAAGCCGTCTCTGCGCGAAGTACGGGGCCGAGGGGCGGGTCCTGGTCAAGCTGGAGATGATGAATCCGGGCGCGTCGAAGAAGGACCGCATCGCGCTTTATATGATAGAGGAGGCAGAGAGGAAGGGGCTGCTCAGGCCGGGGCAGATCGTTGTGGAAGAAACTTCGGGGAATACCGGGAACGGGCTGGCGCTGGTCTGCGCCCTGAAGGG
>JAISCR010000069.1 GCA_031265435.1 Treponema sp. | reverse complement strand
AGCCCTTGCCGGGACCTTTGGGGATATTCCGGTTTCGCCGGATGAACTTTTTTGGCCCGGTGAGCCTGACCCGGTTCCTCCGGTACAGCTTGAAAGGCTGCCCCGGAGTAGTTCCGGCGCTGACGACATCCCCTATTGGACTGACCCCCGGGAAGCGTATGCCGGCCGGTGGCGGGAACGTGTGGGTTCGGCGCTGGATGAAATTATGGAGAAGGTCCCATGAAAAAGCGTGGCGCGGCGTTTTTGCTGCTGATATTCTGCACGGGTTTTTATGGCTGTAAATCCATTTCGCAGGATGGGAATGGTAAAGCTCTGTCCCCCGGGGAAATACCTTCTTCTCAAGAAGCTCTGTCCCCGGGAGAACAGGATACGGATGAATCTGCAGCAGCGGCCATAGACGAGCCCGAAATTACCCTTTATGACGAACCTGATGTTGAAGAACCTTCCTCCGGAAGTGTTCAAGACGGAAATAGCACAGGAGATTCTTCTGAAGAGCCGGCAGCGGCTGAATTACTGCCGGATACCGCTCTGATTTCAGACCCTGACAGCCCGCCTTTAGCGGGCGATGCTGAATCCATATTGCCTGAGGCTGTTCCTTTCAGCGTTCCGGGGCCTCGGGCTGAACCCCGGCGGAATGAGGCGCCTCCGGAAGAGGGACAGAGCTTAAGACCGCCTCAGGAGGCCGCCCGGCAAGGCATTGTTTCCGCTGAACCGGAAGGGAATGTGCCGGAAAGGCCGGAAACAGGGGATGTACAAGGCAGTGAACCGGATTCAACTATAGTCCGGGAGCCTATACCGCTGCCCATAAGGCCTGTCCCTGATCTTCCCGCGATTCCTCCCGCGGAAGAGGGCGATATCGTGTTTTCCCGTATTGTTCGGGCCACAGAGGGACAGCTTATAGAAATTCCCTTTAGGGGGGCAGGCTGGGTGTTTCTTGGGGAATTGGGCGCCCGAAGGGGAATAGCCTATGATTCCCGGCGCCAGGACGCGGAGGGACAGAGCTTTATTTTTCGGGCTGAAGATTCCGGAACTTATGTCCTGAAATTCTACAAACAGGATTTTATCCGGGACTATATTATCAATGATTATGTGCAGGTAATTATAGGCAGGGCTCCGGAAGGGGCTGGGGCAGGGTGGTTTAACGCGCCCGTAGACCGGGGCAGGGTGATTGCCGAACCCCGGTGGCCGCTTTCTGCCGGAGATGAGGAAAAGGCCCGGATGGCCGCTACGGGTACTAGCCCTTTGCCAGTACCCGCAGGAGATGGCTCCGGACAGGAGGCGGGCAATCTCTCTGAACAGGCGGCAGATCCTGGGGAGCGGATATTCGGTACTGAACAGGGGACAGAGCTTGATCCCGACGGAGGGACTAATTTTGTGCCTTCCGCCGGTTCTGCTCAGGGACAGAGCAGAAACCTTCCCCGGATAAGCGATGACAGCATTGTTCCGGTACAGGGCGCGTCTCCGGTTACTATACCCGGCGAACAGGCTGCGCCTGTAGTTTTACCTCCTGAAACAGCTCCTGATGCCTATGTTTCCCGCGCCAGGGAGGAATTTGACGCGGGCAGAACAGCTTCGGCCCTTTTCATTCTTGATCAGTTCAGGGAACGCTTCCCTTCCGGAAGTGATGAGGCGTATTGGCTTTACGGGCAGCTTTTTGAGGCGAATAGCCCGAACCGGGACATCAGGACAGCTTTGGCTTACTACAGGCGCTTGATTCAGGAATATCCGCAAAGCCCGCGTTATGCTGACGCCCGGCGCCGCATTGCCTATCTGGAGCGGTATTATTTCACTATACAGTAAGAACCCCCGTATGGGGACAGAGCAGCCAACAAAAAAGAGGCCCTAACAGGCTCAGGATGCCTAGATAGCAAGCCGCTCTGTGTGGTGATAAGCCTGTGCCCTGAGTTCCTTGACCGACTGGTCTTTAAGATAATCATCAAAGGGCATCATGCGGTCTATAAAAGCGCCAACAGGGGAATTTTCATCGGGCAGGGGGAGAATTTCGATGACGCGGTTGGCAATGGAATTGATGAATTCATGGTCATGGGAATTAAAAAGGACCACGCCGGAAAAGGCGGCCAGCCCCTCATTGAGAGCGGTAATGGCTTCCAAATCAAGATGGTTGGTCGGTTCATCAAGAATAAGCGCATTTGCTCCTGAGAGCATCATTTTTGCCAGCATACAACGGACTTTTTCGCCTCCTGAAAGCACATTGACCGGTTTTAGGGCCTCATCTCCTGAAAAAAGCATGCGGCCCAAGAAACTGCGCACATACGTATCATCCTGATCAGGCGAGTACTGTTTGAGCCAGTCAGTTATGGAAAGGCCGGAATCAAAAAAAGAGGAGTTTTCCTTGGGAGCATAGGCGAAATTTACGGTCTGTCCCCAATAATAATCCCCGGAAGATGGCGCGGCTATTCCGCTTATGATGTCAAATACCGCTGATTTTGACTGGTGCGCGGGGCCTACAAAGGCGATTTTGTCAGTCTTATTCACTATAAGGGAGAAATCTTTAAGAAGCTCTGTCCCTTCAGAAGATGTGAAGGCTATTTTTTCGACCCTGAGTACATTGTTGCCTATGTCCCGGTTCGGCTTAAAGGCTACATAGGGGAATTTCCTGGAGGTTACCGTAACCCGTTCAAGATCAAGTTTCTCCAGCACCTTTTTCCGGCTGGTTGCCTGACGGCTCTTGGCGGCATTGGAAGCAAAACGCTGGATAAATTCCCTTAATTCCCTGGCCCGTTCCTCCCGTTTTTTTAACTGGTCTCTGGCCTGGCGCTGGAGCATCTGGCTCATCTGGTACCAGAAATCGTAGTTCCCCGAATACTGGGTTATTTTCCCGAAATCAATGTCACAGATGTGGGTACAGACCGCATTGAGGAAATGCCGGTCATGGGATACCACAATGACTGTATTCGGAAAATCAATAAGAAAGTCCTCAAGCCATGATATGGACTCAATATCGAGCCCATTGGTCGGCTCATCGAGGAGCAGGATATCAGGGATTCCGAAAAGGGCCTGGGCAAGGAGTATGCGGACTTTCTGCGCCTCATTCAGTTCGGACATAACCTTGTTGTGATCCTGTTCATCAATGCCCAGCCCGGCAAGCAACTGGGCCGCCTGTGATTCAGCCTCCCAGCCGCCAAGTTCGGCAAATTCCCCTTCCAGTTCGCTTGCCCGTATCCCGTCTTTTTCGGTAAAATTCTCCTTTTGATAGACGGCTTCCCGTTCCTTCATTATTCCGTAGAGTTTGGGGTAGCCCATAATGACTGTTTCCATGACCGCATATTCTTCAAAGGCAAAATGATCCTGCTTCAAAACAGCGATGCGCTGGCCTGTGCTTACGGTTACGGCGCCGCGGTCATACTCTGTTTCTCCTGAAAGGATTTTTAAAAAAGTGGACTTTCCGGCGCCGTTGGCGCCGATAACGCCGTAACAATTGCCCGGGGTGAATTTTAAATTAACATCTTTGAAGAGGCTGCGCTCTCCAAATTTGAGGCTTAGATCAGTTATAGTAATCATAAATCAGGACTTCCTTTTGAATATGCCTAAAATGCGTGACACTATGCCGCCTGGAGCGGTTTTTTTCGGCGCCGGACCCTGGGGTTTCGTTGAAGGGGAGGTTTTGGCGGTTTTGGTTTTGACGGTTTTGGGGACAGAGCTTGAAACAGGGACAGAGCTTTTGGAAGCCGGCTTTTTCCGGAGGCTTCCTTTTTGCAAAGAATGACCGGAATTCCGGCTCTGTCCCTTTTGAGGTGCCCCGGACCGGTGCGGCGCTTCGGCCTTTCCTTTCCTGGGAGTGTCATATTTCTGCTTGTAATAGGCCATTCGTTCTTCCAAAGAGAGCTTTGAAAGGTTCGGCCTGGATTCACTTGCGGGATTTTCAGCGATTCCTCGGTTTTCCCCCCGGATATTTCCGGGTTTTCTGTGTCTGGATTTATCTTCCTCGAAGTGTTTCTGCCGGTTGTTCCTGCCGGGGGCGTTACGACTGTCTTCTTTGAAGCTCTGTCCCCGTTCCTGACCTTTCCGGTGGGGCCTGCCGTGCCCTCCACGGTGGGTATCACGCCTGTCTTCATAAGAATCGGTGTGAATACGCATACCTTCGCTTTTATCTTCATGATAAAGCTCTTCCGTGGCTGTTTGAGCGGGTATTTTCTTTCCTATATATTTTTCAATAGCAGGAAGCTCATAAACATCCTGTTCACTGACCAGGGTAATGGCCTTGCCTGTTTTGCCTGCCCGGGCGGTTCTGCCTATGCGGTGAACATAATTTTCAGTTTCCACAGGCAAGTCAAAGTTGACAACCAGGGACAGATCTTCAATATCAAGCCCCCGGGCAGCCACGTCAGTTGCCGCAAGGAAACGTATTTTCCCGGCCTTGATATCTTCAATTATTTTAAGCCTTTTTGACTGGGGCAGATCGCCTATGATGAATTCACAATCATACCCGTTGAGTCTGAGCCGTTTGGCGGTTATTTCAGTATAGCGTTTAGTATTACAGAATATAATGGCGCTTTCCGGTTGTTCCTGTTCCAATATGCCCAGAAGCAGTTTCATTTTATTGCTTGAAGGCACATGGTAGAGCAGTTGTTCAATCTCATCGACAGTTACGGTTTCCGGGGCAATTTCAATCTCAACAGGTTCCTTTGTGTACTCCCAGGCCAGATTTTTTACCCAGTTATTGAGTGTGGCGCTGAACAGCATGGTTTGCCGCCGGTCAATGGGCGGTATAACCTTAATGAGCTTGCGGAGATCAGGGTAAAACCCCATATCAAACATGCGGTCCGCTTCATCCAGCACTAAAAAGGCCAATTCCATGAGGTTCATGTGCCCTGAACCATTGAGATCCAGGACCCTTCCGGGCGTTCCGACGAGAATTTGGGCATCGTCACGAAGAATTTTCTGCTGCTGGGTATAACCCACGCCGCCATAAAAACTTCCGGTCTTAAAAGGGAGGTATTTCCCCAAACGATTGGCTTCGTCTTCAACCTGGACAGCCAGCTCCCTGGTAGGGACCATGATGAGGGCTTTTTTGCCCTTCAACATTGGTTCCGTAAGCAGGCGCTGGAAAACGACAATTAAAAAAGCGGCGGTTTTTCCGGTTCCGGTCTGGGATTGAACATACAGGTCATGCCCTCCAAAGGCATTGGCCAGGACCTGTTCCTGAACCGGCATACAGGTGATATATCCTGCTTCGGCTATACCCCGGTG
>JAISCR010000050.1 GCA_031265435.1 Treponema sp. | reverse complement strand
AGGGCGAGTCTTTTTATGTTGCCTTGCCGGGGCGGCGCGGCGCTGCCGGAACGGTTGTTTGAACCTCTGGGCTACGAGGTGCATGTTGAGGAAACCGCCTTGCTTGACGAGCAGTTTCCTGAATGGGGGAACAGTCCGTATTGCTGAAGATGAACCGGTAAAAATGACCTGCCCGAAGCTGAATGACCGGCGGCTGGAAGCGGTACTCAATAGAATAAAGAAAAGCGGCGCCGAGTCGGTGATTGATTTGGGCTGCGGGGAGGGAAATCTACTGCGGCTTTTGATGAAAGAAAAAACCGTTACCCGTATTGCCGGAGTTGATGTTTCCCGGACCGCGCTGGAACACACCCGGGATAAACGGTTAAGGGGATGTGACGCCGCCGCGCTGGTGGAGGTAATAGAGCATCTGGACGAAAACCGGCTTGATACCCTCGCGGCGCTTGTTTGGGGGGACGCCCGGTCGGGAACGCTGGTGCTTACGACTCCCAACATCGAATATAACGAGATTTACGGTATGTCCCGCTTCCGTCACGGGGATCACCGTTTTGAGTGGAACCGCGCCCGCTTTCAATCATGGGCGGAGGAAACGGCCCGGCGTTACGGATATACCGTCTCCTTTGAGGGCAGAGGAGTTTCCCATGCATATAACCTTCCGGGTGCGGGAATTTTGTCTCTACGGAGAAACCGTCGGAGAAACCGACGAGTTCGGCCTTCCGGTACGCCTCGACTGGACAAAGGAATACCGGGGCAAGGCTCTCGTGGTCTACGGCCACGTCCCGTCCCGGGAACCGCGTTTTCTCAACAACACCGTTTGTATTGATACGGGTTGCGTCTTCGGCGGCAGCCTCAGCAGCTACCGCTATCCTGAAGCAGAGGTAGTTTCCGTGGCAGCGGCGCGGGAGTACTACGCTCCGGCAAAGCCCCTTGATTACGACGGTAATGCCGTTGATTCTGGAAACACATCTTCTGTTGTGGCTGACACTCCGCAACACTCCGGCAGCGAGCATCTTCCAGACATAGAAGACGTGCTTGGGCGACTCGCTATTCAGACAAGGCTGCGTCATACCATTATCATCAATGAAGAAAGCAACGCTGTCGCCTTGGAAATAATGAGCCGCTTTTCCGCGGATCCCCGGTGGCTTATCTACTTTCCCCCAACCATGTCTCACTGTAAAACCAGTGCTCTCCCGGAATTTCTGGAGTATCCTACAGAGGCGTTTGAATACTACCGCAAAGCCGGTCTTGCCCAGGCGGTCTGCGAGGAAAAACACATGGGTTCCCGGGCGGTGATCTTCCTCTGCCGCAACCGGGAAACCGCGTTGAACCCTTTCTTGAGGAACAGATTCGCAGCGCATTCCCCAAACAGGAACTGTTTGATTTTCTGAAAAAACATATCCTTGAAGGCAGAGGCAAGGCGGTAAAGCTCATGACCGACATCGACAAGCGGTATATCCTTGAAGCATTGGATAGGGTTCCTGGGCATGGCCTGAGCCAAGAAAAAATTCGCCTATTGTTTGACGGGATAGCGGATAAGCACAAGCAGGGCACTGGACCCGCTCCAAGCTCCCTAGCCGTGGCAAAGAACGCCCGGGGCAAGACATACCAGGGCCAGGCAAGCGGAGAGCCGTTGCGGTATACCTTTCATCAGTCCTATTCCCTGAGCAAATCGGTATGGAACATAGTGGGGGACGCGGAGGACAAGATACTGGACGTGGTATGGGGCGGCATATCCCAGGGGCGGGACGTCCGGACCGTGGCTGCCGACCTCATGGCGTATATCAAGGGAGGGCCTGATGTGGTCAAAGGCAGGTGGGGGAAGTTGAAACCGGAAACCCGGGAGTACGCCAACCGGCTGGGGGCCAAGGGGGTAGATTACCGCGCCCTGCGGCTTTATCGCAGTGAGATACACCGGCACCAGCAGGAGGCCGCGGTAGAGGAAGGGGAAGATAACCCGGCCTGTACCGGGGAATATGACTGGATACTCATGCCGGGGCGGGAGGTGTGGCTTTGCGACTGTGAGGAGCTTGCCGGGGCAGGGCCCTATACGAAGGAGACGATACCGCCGTACCCGCATCCCAACTGCGACTGCATGGTCCGGCCCCGGCTGAAAGACTCAGACGACCTTATAAGGGACTTGAAAGATTACATCAACGGGGTTCCTTCCGAAGGGGCAAATGATATAAGCCTGTGGGCGCAGAAACACGGGCTGGAGGAAGAACCAACTGCAATAAAACTGCCAGAATCGGAAAAAGCAGTGATAGATATGGAAATACGAGAAGGATGGTCTCGTAAATTTGCGGAAAAGATTACTGAAATTATGAAAAATAATGCCGTTGGGGAATTAGATAAAGAATTATATGAAAAATTGAAAAAAGTATATCCAGATATTGATGAGACACTTGTAAAAATAAAACAGTTCAAAGATAAAAATAGGATTGTTGTAAGTTTCGATCTTTCAAAGAAAATTGATTATTTTATTGAGGAACTAAAGTATAAAACACAATTTGAAACTGGAACATCTGGAGGTATTTTGGACAAGAAAAAAAGAAATGAATGGGAAACAGTTATTGCTGGAAAAAATACAGATGGTTGGCTAGAAGACAAAGAGCGACCTGTTTATGGATGTGTTGCGGATATAAGTAAAAGTGCTGTTCCATCTGCAAGATATGGAGGAAGTTATTTTGTATTGAAAGAGGATGTAAGAAAAAGAACAACGTATACAATAGGCAATTCATCTCTTCAACAAGGATCATTTTCCGACGATCCAATTGCAATGTTTAATAAGGGTAAAGCTATAACTAATCGTGAGAAAGGAGTTTCATTTGCTGCATATTTTGCTGGCGAGATTGTCAATTCTAAACTAGGATCACATTCATATCTTGAATCACAGATATGGGGAGGCTTTGATTTGTTAAAAGATGTTGATATGCTTGTTATTCCCATAAAAAATCAGCTTCTTCCAAATATGAATAATAGAGACTATTTATTTACAGAGGGTAAGATAAAGAAAAAGTATACTAGTGGAGATAATTTAACAGATGAAGAGAATCGCATTAATGTTAAAAAATGGAAAATATTCAAAAAAATGCTTGAAGACGCAGGAGTAAAGGTGGTTTTCAAATGAAAAAGGTTGCAACAAACGGAGAATATTCATACTATGATGACGGTGATTCATGGGTGATGTTTTTAGAAGGTAACGGTACCGAGATTGAAAGAATTTACAAGAAGATAAACCCCACTTTTTATTCTGCTTTGGTGGTAAAATGGGGATATGAAGCCCTTGATCTTGAATATCACCAAGAGCAATTAGAAAATCCAGGCAAATAGATACCCTATAATAAACAGGGAGAGAACATGTATCATTAAGGAGGTACCCTATGACCAATCGAGAAGCCCAGTTGAAAGCGTACCGTGAATACCAGAACGCCCTGCATCAGGCCGAGAAAAAGAAGCCCGCAGGCTCATGGTACAAAGCCAGGCCAGGGATTCTTTCAAGATACCGGGTACCTATCTAAAGGCATTTCGAGCAGCGCTTGATAGCCTTTTGGAGAAAAGCACTACATGATGAGAGCATACTAGGGAGGGACTATGCCGAAAACCGAACTTACTACCCAGCAGCGCAACATCTACCTTTTCATAAACCAGTTCCGGGGGGAACACGGCTACTCCCCCAGCCGGAACGAGATAGCGCAGAATGTACACCTTCACCTGTCCACAGTTAGAAATCATTTACTGGTTTTGGAAAAAAAAGGATACATAACCTGGAATGAGCGGATACCTCGATCAATTACCGTAACAGCCTGATACCCCCGACTATTTGAACGCAATCAAATAAACCCGTTCAAATAATCGGTATTGCACAATATAAAAACCTGCTTCTATAGTTTTTTCATGGGAAAGATATATTTCAGGAATAGTGAGCCCCCTAAAGGGCTTGTATTCTGTAATCTCAACTCTACCAAGAGAGAACTCCCCGCGGCCGTGGATATACCTACCCTGGTCAGGGAAGAAACTATCAAGGCCCTCCTCAAGAATGAGGAAAATCCTCATTACCTCGTGGAGGCTATTGACTTCCCCGTCAAGGGATCCGGAGGCATCTATACCAAACAGTTCTTCACGTCTTTCCTTGACCGGATGCAGGTTCATCCCTTCGGCGGAAACAAGCTGGGCCATAGTTGGCCTGAGAAAAACGACTTCTACACCGTGGGCGGCAAGATTGAGGAGAACGGCAAAGAAGCCGGTACGGTTTACTTCAAAA
>JAISCR010000115.1 GCA_031265435.1 Treponema sp. | reverse complement strand
CACTTTGCATCTTTATAATATTTCTTAAAGAAGTCGGGCTCGCAAGAAAAAACTCCTCTATCTTCAAGGTATTTAATAAGTAAGGTTAGAAGAAGCAATCGGCGGGCGACAGGGTTGTTTTCACCGCCAACTTCTCTATCCGCCCTTTTTACTTTTTCAATCAATACCTTATGAGCCGATTTGTTTATATTGACAAACTTTTTATTGTCTTCGTTATCCCAGAATGTGCCATCGGATAATCTATCAGCGGAAAACCTTTTGATTTGTTTGTCAATATTTTCCACCGTGGAAAATATTTTCTCCAATGGCTGATATTCCCAGTTGCTGGCTTTATTTGATGCCGGTTCTGATATACAACTTAAAATATCAACATGATCTTGTTGATCGACATATAAAAGCGGAATAGTTCCATTTAGCCAAAGCGTGTGGTGTAGTTTACTGAGGTCCTTATCGGTTAATTTACCTGACTCATTTTCTATCACATAGGCAATAGGCTGCGAACTTATGATCTCTTTCCCGTTAAATCGTCTAAAAAAAACATAATCAATCATTTGGCTGATTTTATAGGTATCCCTAACGATTTTCTGTTCTGAAAGAGGTATATTGTTAGATAGGTTATCACTTACCTCAACCAATCCGTCACATGAAGCTTCATGTGATAATTGCAGCCGAGACAAAAGTTTACTCATTCCTTCCCCTCTGATTCCGTAATTTTAGCCAGTTTTTGCGGCAAAAATCCCCTTCCAGGGTCTTTTTGAGGGCTGTGGCGAGTTTGTCGCCTGAAATGTTGTCATAAATGGACATTGGGCAGCCTTTCCATGAAGATATGATAGCAGAATTTTCAGAATTTTCAAGCGTAACCCAAATAATCCCCGGCCCCCATAACGGTGCTGTGGTTGTTGCTAAAAACAACAGGCGCCGTATTGCGCACGCCTACCATTTTATATACCGATAGGTTATATTGAGTGAATGAAAAAGCTTCCCCCTCTCTATCTTATTGATGCCTACGGGCTTATCTACCGTTCGTATTTTGCGTTTCTCACCCATCCCTTAAGGAATTCCGAGGGGAAAAATATAAGCGCCCTCTTCGGCTTTATGCGGACTCTGGTGAGTCTTCTGGATGAGGGGGCTCCGGCGGCGGGGGGCGCTACGGAAAAACCTCGTGTTCTGGCGGCGGTTCTGGATTCCCGGACGCCGACGTTCCGGCACAAGATGTACAGCGAATACAAGGCCACAAGGCAGAAGGCTCCCATGGATCTCCATGAGCAGGTTCCCCTGGTGGAAGAGGCCCTGAATGCCCTGGGAGTGAAGGTTCTCCGTGCGGAAGGCTACGAGGCGGATGATATTATCGCTACCCTGGCCCGGAAATGCGGAGAGGAGGGGCGGCAGTGTTATATTCTCTCTTCCGACAAGGATCTGCTGCAGCTTGTGGGAGAGAATGTGTATGAATTGAGGCCGCTTAAACAGGGGGGGAATAGCGGAACCGGAAAAGGCAGCGGGATTAACTATGAACTGGTTGGGGTTTCCGAGGTAAAGGCCGAATGGGGTGTTGGCCCTGAGCAGGTGCTGGATCTCCTCTCCCTTACCGGGGACAGTTCCGACAATGTGCCCGGCGTAAAGGGAGTGGGAGAAAAGACCGCAGTAAAACTCATGACCCGTTACGGTTCCCTGGACGAAATTTACAGAAACATTGCGGGTATCGAAGGCGCGGTGGGGAAGAAGCTTGCCGAAGGAAAGGAAAGCGCCTATTTTTCAAAAAAACTTATCCAGCTGGAGTACCGGGTACCCTTCACGCTGAAAAGTATTGATGAATTTTCCGTGGAAACGCTTGACCGGGAAAGTGGCGCGAAAATCCTGCGCCGGGAAGGGGTGTTCTCGGTAGCAAAGGTTCTGGATGGGGGAAAGGGGGCGGGAAGCGCGGACGGGGGAGGAGACGGGGTTTCCGCCGGGCCGGCAAGAGTGCCGGTTGATTCGGCTCTGAGGGGAGAGGGGATCTACAGGGCTATTATTGATTTGAAGGAACTTGAAAAACTTCTTGCCGCGGCAGAGAAGCAGAAATTTATGGCCCTGGACTTTGAGACCGACTCCCTTGACGCGTGGAACGCGCATCCTGTCGGCATTTCCCTGGCAATAAAACCGAAAGAGGCGTTCTATGTCCCGCTGGCAGTACACGGAGAGGGTTCAGTCTTTCTGGAACCCGGAAAGGTAAAGGCCCTCCTCCTGCCCCTCTTTGCCGACGGGGACATGACGATCATTGCCCACAATGCCAAGTACGACTACAAGGTAAGCCGAGGCTGGGGCATTGAACGCTGGAAATGCCGGGTATGGGACACCATGGTGGCGGCGTGGCTTGCGGATCCCGAGCGGAACAACTATTCGCTGGATTCACTGGCAGCCTATGCCCTGGATGCCGAAACCATAGCGTACAACGATATTGTTCCCAAGGGGAGTACCTTCAACTGCGTAAGCCTCGAAACCGCCGTCCGCTACTCGGGCGAAGACGCCGATCTCTGCCTGCGGATGAAGCTCCATCTGGAACAGAAACTCCTCGCTGCCGGAGCCATGGATCTTTTTACGACCCTGGAGATGCCCCTGCTTCCCATACTGGCGGAGATGGAGGGAGTGGGAATCAGGATTGAAGGGAAGGTACTCAGGGAGTACGGGCAAGAACTCTCTACGGAACTCAATAAAATTCAGGATCAGTGCTGGACGCTTGTGGGGCATGAGTTCAACCTGGGTTCTCCCAAGCAGCTTCAGACCGTACTGTTTGAAGAGCGGAAACTCAAGCCGGGCAAGAAGACCAAGACCGGCTATTCCACCGACGAAAGCGTTCTTGAAGAGCTGGCCCTGGAAGATCCCCTGCCGGCGATGATCCTCCGGCACCGTACCATGGCGAAGCTTAAATCAACCTATGTGGACACCCTTCCCGAACAGGCCGACAGAGAAGGCCGAATCCACACAAACTTTGTGCAGACAGGGACTGCCACAGGCCGGCTTTCCAGCAGGGAACCGAATCTGCAGAACATTCCCATCAGGGACGAAGAAGGGCGGCATATCAGGGAAGCCTTTGTCGCTTCCGCGGGGCAGCTGCTCATCTCGGCGGATTACAGCCAGATAGAGCTGGTGATTCTGGCCCATCTTTCACAGGATCCAAACCTTAACGCGGCCTTCGGCGAAGGAAAAGATGTGCATACCCGGACGGCGGCCCTGATCTTCGGCATTCCGGAAGACAAGGTACAGAGTGCGGAGCGGCGCATTGCCAAAACGATCAACTTCGGGGTGATGTATGGTATGAGCGCCTTCCGTCTTGCAAATGAGCTGGGTATCAGCCGCACGGAAGCCAAGACCTTTATCGATGTATATTTTGCCACCTATGCGGGGGTGAGGAAATTTATTGGGGAACTTATCCGCAAGACCGAGGAAACAGGCTACGCCTCCACGATCTTCGGAAGGAGGCGTTACATTCCCGCCATCAATTCGCGGAACAAGACGGAAAAGGCCGCGGCCGACCGGATTGCGGTAAACACACCGATACAGGGCAGTGCCGCGGACATTGTGAAACAGGCCATGATCAACCTGGACAGGCGCCTTGTTAAAGAGAAGAGTCCTGCCCGGCTTCTTCTGCAGGTTCACGATGAACTCATTCTCGAGTGCCCCAAGGCGGAAGCCGGGGACGCGGCGGCGCTGGTAAAAGAGGAAATGGAGAAGGCGCTAAGCTTAAGCATTCCACTGAGGGTCAGCGTGGAAACCGGAAAACGCTGGGGCGATTTCCATTAAGATCCGTTTACGAATCCGGGGCTTCCCGGATTTTCTATAAGATCAACTGCACTACAAGACCCACGGTAACGGGAATAGCCAGGTTGTCAATGTCTTCCAGAGGCAGAGCCTCTACCGCGGCGGCGGTTAAGGCAGCGACGCAGGAAACCCCGAGATTCCCTGAAACCCGGAAAGCGGCTATAAATACGGCAATAAAACAGACGCTTGAGCCTTCAAGGCTCTTTCCAAAGAGGAAACGGGGGCGGATCTGACCACACAGTTTACCGGCAAGGCTTGCACAACCATCTCCAAAAGCCAGGGCATAGATTGCAATGGAAGCCGCGGGGGGAGGATAGAGGAGAATGGCCAGCAATGCTCCCAGCCCCAGGGTTACGGGCCCCAGCACAAAACGCCCCCGATCCCGAAAACGGGAAGCCGCGCTGGTAAGGGCCGAAACAAAGGGAACCGTAATCCCCGCAAGACGGAGGCTTTCCAGATACACATAGAAGAGAGTGCCGGCCATGAGGAAAAGCATGGTGAGGAACCGGTTATATGAAGCCATGAGAGGACTTAAAGCGATAAGGAAGTGGATGGATTTTCTGACAATTTCCGTTCTCAATTCCCTGAACTTTTCCCATGGGAAGGCATTCAGGGCCGGCTCCGCAAAACGCGGCAACCGGATTCTCGTATCACTCATGCGAAAATACAAGCAAAAACCATGCCAAATGGAATCCGCTTTTTCGAGAGCCGGAAAACTCATTCTAACCTCTATAAAAAGCGGCGGCATTGCCGCTAATGTTAACCGAAGCGGAACGAAGTTCCGCATAACTCCTCTATAAAGCGGCGGCATCGCCGCTTACGTTAATCGAACTCCGTGTGATATAAAAACAATACCAAAAAAACCTTCCGAATGCAAGTGCTTTCTGTTTTTTTCATTCCTGTATACATATTAAGACAGAGGAAATTCAAAAATTACTACCGTGAGGAACCGGCCCGGGCTTTCATTCTTTCCGGTCTTTGCTCCGAATCACGTTCCGCTGAATCTTGCCACTGATAGTCTTGGGCAGTTCGTTTACAAACTCCACGATACGGGGGTACTTGTAAGGCGCCGTAACCCGTTTTACGTGGTTCTGAAGCTCCCGCTTAAGTTCTTCCGATGCCGCAAAACCCCGCGCAAGGACGATGGTGGCCTTGACCACCTGGCCCCGCATGGGATCGGGTGCGGCGGTTACGGCGCATTCCAGCACCGAAGGATGCTCCATCAGGGCGCTTTCCACCTCGAAGGGGCCGATCCGGTAACCGGAACATTTGATCACGTCGTCGTTCCGGCCTACAAACCAGTAGTAGCCCTCATCATCATGCCAGGCCATGTCTCCGGTACTGTAGATCCCGTCGCGCCAGGCCGCCGCGGTTATCTCCGGATCCTTCCAGTAAGCCCGGAAGAGTCCGGGCACGGGGCCGAGTCCCGGCTTCATCCCGGTAACCGGATCGTCGTACATGTTTTTTCCCGCCGCGGTCATGCTGATATTGCCGACAATACCATCATCACAAGCCTTACCCTCTTCGTCGAGAAGCCGGAGGCCGTAGAGGGGGGCCGGCTTCCCCATGGAGCCGGGTTTTACCGCAAGCCACTTGAAGGCGGCGGCCAGCACCGAAGTTTCCGACTGACCGAAACCTTCCCGAATCTCAAGGCCGGTCAATTCCCTGAAGCGGTGGTAGACTTCCGGGCTGAGGGGCTCCCCCGCCACCGAGGTATGTTCGATGAAGCTGAAGTCCCAGCCGGAAAGGTCTTCCTTTATGAGAAAACGGAAGATCGTAGCGGGGGCGCAGAAGGTGGCGGGCCGGAGGCGCTGAATGGCATCCAGCATGCCCTTTGGCGTAAATTTTTCAGTATCGTAGGCGCCGACGGCAGCCCCGCAGATCCACTGCCCGTAGATCTTCCCCCAGGCAAATTTCGCCCAGCCTGAATCGGTCTGGGTCATGTGGACTTTATTCTCCCGGACACAGTGCCAGTACTTTGCGGTAACGATGTGCCCCAGGGGCAGCGAATGATTGTGGAGCACCATCTTTGGCATACCGGTGGTACCGGAAGAAAAGTAGATCAACATCGGGTCCGCGGTTGTGGTGTCTTTTTCCCCGGCGGGACGCGGGAATACCTCGTCGGCCTTTTCGATTTCGGCCTTCATATCGATGAAAGGCGCGGGAAGACAGCCGTCTTTCAGGATCCCGTTTCCGTAACCGCCTACAAGGGCGGCCGCCCTGAGGGTCTTACATTCCTTCAGCGCGATTTTAATGTTTTCCGTCAGTTCGGGATCGTCCACGCTGACAAGGAGTTTTACATCCGCCACATCGCAGCGGTAGACAATGTCCTTCATGGTAAGCTGGTAGGTGCCGGGGATGCAGACGGCGCCTATCTTCATCAAAGCGCACATCAGTATCCATACTTCGGGACGCTGTTTCAGTATCAGCATCACAACATCCCCTTTCCCAATGCCCATCGAAAGAAGCGCGTTGGCAGCCTTGCCGGAAAGTCTTTTCATGTCGGCAAAGCTGTAGCGTTTCATGCCGCCTTCATCATTTGTCCACAGGAGAGCCGGTTTATCTTTTTCAAGAGCGGCCCATTCATCTACCACATCGAAGGCAAAGTTGAAATTTTCAGGAACGATACAGGTATAGTTTTCGTAAAAATCTTCATAACTTTCAAAATCGATCCGGGGACAGTAACGGGAGAGAATTTCGTCTGTTTCATTCATGCTGTTCATTCCTGTATGATGGTGATAAATTCAGCCGGCCCGTCAATGGCGCTTTGTCCGTGGGGCAGCCGCGCGTCAAAGTAGATCGAGTCCCCCTCTTCAAGGTCGTGATTCCGTCCGTTTACCGTAACCCGAACTTTGCCCCGGACTACATAGTTGAATTCCTGCCCGGAGTGCCTCACGGGGGAAGCCGGCTCCTTCTCCGGGTCAAGATACACCTGCAGGGGCTCCATTGTCCGGCCCTTGAAGTTGTAGGCCAGGCTGGAAAATTCATAACCGGGGTAACGTTCCACGCGCACTCCCTTCCCTGCCCTGCAGACACTGGCGGTGTCCATCCGTGCCTCTTCCCCGGTAAGCAGCACGGTTATGTCCGTACCCAGCCTGCCCGCTATCCTGTAGAGGGCGCTGATCGGTATATCAAGCTCCCCGCTCTCGTAGGCGGCATAGGTTTCCCGGGGAATGCCTACATCCTTTGCCATATCCATGGCGCTGATCTCAAGAATCTCCCGCAGTTCACGGATACGGCCCGGTACCTGGGCAATTTCGTCCATTTTATCTTCCTTATTTTCTTTCCAAAAAAGCAAAAATATCCCGGCCTATGATACGGTCCTTATTGTCCCGTATTTCCAGCGGCAGTTTTACCGTCTCGTCTCCACGCCACCGGCAGCGGCTCATGTCCGCGCGGAGGCCTTCCAGGGACTTGTTCCTGATCGCCGCAACATAATCACCTATACCGTTCATTTTTTCGGCAAGCTTTACGCCGAATATGTCTCCGGTTTCAAATTGATCCTCTTCGTGAATATCCGAGCCTGCGGTAACGGGGAGGGTGAGCTTTTCGGCATAGCGCAGGGCCAGGGCATCGTAGGAATACTCGGCATTCCCGCCGTTGACGGCCTCCACCGCGTCTACGCAGCCTGAGGAGAGGATGACCCTGCGGATGTAGTGATGCTGCCTGAACGGGTGGGCCTGAACCACGCAGCCGCCCGCTTCCCGTACCGCCCGGTACTGCCCGGCCCGTGTCCAGCTTCCGGCCTCGGGATGATCCAAGAGCCAGTCTTTTCCGATGCCGTAGACAAGGTAGTCGTCACAGTTGTCGTAGGTTTCTTCCCAGCCGAAGAACACATCCAGCCCCTGCCGCTGACCTTCGTTCCAGGCCTCTTCGTAGCCCTGACAGAAACGCTTTACCCACTCCTTCCAGGGCAGATTCCGGTTCACCGCCGTGTTTCCCCGGAAGAAGTGATCCGTAACGATGATGCCCCGGAAGCCTTCGTCCCTGTAGTGTTTGATATAATCCGATCCCAAGGAAACTCCGCAGGCGCTGGAGATTGATGTGTGGAGATGGGTTTCGTAGAGAAAACTCATAAAGGCTTCCGGCAGGGAACATTCACCTCCGCTTCGCCGCGGCCCGGTGGAATGTTCCGGGCGTTTATTTCTTCTTCTGAGCCGAAAGCCATTCAAGAATCCGGGTATCTTTGCCGCCTATTTCCTCGTGTATCCAGTTGTTGTACACATAGATCCAGGACGAGTGGCCTCCATACTCGTAATTGCTGCCGTCCCGGTTTTTCCATGTGCCGGAAAGATCTCGTACATCACGGAGGTAGCTGTAGTAGACATCCGGGGCGCCCGATTTGATCATCCGATCATAGGTAACCAGGGAATGTTTAACCGCCGGAACCACGGCATCCGTAGCCGCATTGACATACCATGTGGGAAGCTTCAATACCGGTTTGAGAAGGTCATCGCTTATGCGGTTGTCCAGAGCAGGAGAACAGACCGGAATGGCGGCGGCAAAGAAGTCCGGGTATTCAAGGATCAGAACCTGCGTCATAAAGCCGCCGTTGGAAAGGCCGCCTATGTAGATTCTCTTCCGGTCTATGCCGGGATTCTTTTCAATATATTCGTCAATAAGGGCCTTGAGAGCCCTGGTATACTTGCTTGTGTTTTTGCCAAGTCCGTATTGGGGATCCCCGGCCGCTTTCTTGCTCCGCCTTCCCGCGTCCATCCAGAAGGTCGGGCTCTGGGGAACAAGCACATAGGCGCCGCCGAAGATCTTCTGGACTTCGGGAGCGGCAAAGACACAAGCCTTGTTGCCCGCAAGGGGGAGCGAAGGATCTTTTCCTCCCTCGGCCCAGCCGTGCAGCCAGATGATCAGGGGGAGATTGGAGTCCTTATGGACACCGGCCGGTTTGAAGTCCGCATAACGGAGGTTCATCTTGCCGTATTCCCCGTCTTTGCAGGAGAATTTCCCCGAAAGATTAAAAATCTCTAGCTGGGGCCGGTACGTTCTTTTAAGAACATCCGCCCTGAATGAGGGGATACCCGGAATAGACTTCTTCGTGATTATCGAATACTTACATTCGATCCAGATAATCCGGTTTTCATCATAATTTACGGGTGAACAAAGCGAATCTTCCGGAGAAGAGACCAGTTCCAGGGTAAGGAACTGTCCCATATCCGCCCTGTTGCCCTTTCCGTCGGAAACATAGGCATCGGATACCCTTCTTTCCCCCTGGGCAACAAGACCGGGCACGTTCCTGCCCTTTTTCCCGGCGGGCTTTTTCCCCGCTGCCTTGTCCGCTGCCTGCTGGAGAGCAATCCGGTTGTCATAGCGGCTTACCTGCACGCTAAAGGCGCTGATATCAATGGGAAGCGCCGTACGTTTTTTCCCAATGCCCATAATCAATTTCGTAACCGAAGGGCCGAAATCAAGAATTTCCACTACCTGATCGTAGGTCATAATAACTCCTGAATAAAAATTGTTACCCCTATTCTGACCGGAAAAGCTCATTATTTCAAGATGTAAATTGCCTATCCTGTGATTTTCCCCTTGATATTTCCGCGGGACTGTGATTATACATGCCATGAAGCCGCCTGCTTCCCTGTATAGCAAGAGTTTACCTTCACCCCCACCCCCCCCCCAGATATAGTGTAGCTTTACTCAAAATATCATTGCCTGCGGCATACCCGCCGGAGGTCCCCCTTGTATGCAGGAATTCTCCATTTAGAATAACCACCCGGTTCTACCCGGCAACCGCTCGAACGAAAGAGGAAGAGATTACCACAAAAAGTCGAAGAAGTCGAAGAAGTTTTTTTAAGAGAAACCGCTCTTTTCCCTTTACTTTTTCGACATCGTGGTTAAAAATTCTTCTTTACCGGCAAACAAAGGAGAGATTTCAGGGTACATTGCGGAATATCGAAGCAAACGTTCGTGTCTGTTCTTGGTTAACATGGAGAATTGCTGGGATTTCCCATCTCCCCTTTACATTTTTTTAAAAAAATTGTATTTTTCATAGTATGATATTCCCCCTGGAAGAACTTATTGAATATAACGAAAACATGTACGAGATCACCTCCGCCGCTTCCCGCCGCTCTTATCAGCTTTCCATGTTGAAAGACCCGGAAATTGAGGTGAACGACGGTAAGGTTGTCTCCCTCGCAGCCTGGCAGGTTTTTACCAAGGAAGTGGAATTCCGGCTTGAAGATTAGGCTGACCGGCGTTTTGCACATACCGGAAGCGTAGGGCCCGTGTTCCCTGTTTTTGTCCTCTTTGGGCCTACCGCATCGGGAAAGACCGGTATCCTGTACCGTCTTTTTTCGGGCCCGGCTTCCCTTTGCCCGGCGGAAGTGGTTTCCGCGGATTCCATGCAGGTCTACCGGGGCATGGACATCGGAACGGCCAAGCCTTCGGCGGCGGAACGGGCGGCGCTGCCCCATCACCTTATTGACATACGGGAACCTTCCGAACAGTTCAATGTCGGGGACTTTGTGCGTCTGGCCGGCGAAGCCTGCCGGGACATTTACCGCCGGGGGAAGCTTCCGGTAGTTTCCGGGGGAACCGGCTTTTACCTGAAAAACTTTATCCGGGGCCTCCCCGAATCTCCCCCCTCGAATCCCCACATCCGCGCGGCGGTGAAGGCCGATCTTGCCCAAAAGGGAGCGGCCGCGCTCATGGAGGAACTGGCCGCTCTGGACGCGGAAAGCGCCGCCCGGATTCACCTTAACGATACCTACCGCCTCACCAGGGCACTGGAGGTCTTCCGGCTGACAGGCCGGCCCCTGAGTTCCTTCAGGCAAAACAGGACGGAAAGGAAGTACAGTTTTTTTATAGCGGGCCTCAGACGGGAGAGGGAGGATCTATACCGCCGCATCGATGCCCGTACTACAGAGATGTTCGGCAGGGGCCTTCCCGCCGAAGTGGAGGCCCTCTTCAATGCGGGCTTCAGCCCTGCCGATCCGGGTCTGCGGGCCATAGGCTACCGGGAATTTTTTACGGAAGAACGGGAAAACGGTAAAGTTCTCCGGTATTTTTTGCGGGCGCGGGCCGGAAACACACAGGATCTCTCCGCCATAGAGGCCCTTGTCGCCCAAAACAGCCGCCGCTACGCCAAACGGCAGATCACCTATTTCTCTTCTTTACATGAAACAGTCTGGGTGGACTCAGGTAACGAAGAAGAAGCGGCAGAAATACTGCGCCGGGAACTGGAAAAATTTATTCGTACCGAAGTAATTTCGTAAGCGGCGGATTTACTCCGGTCTGTTTGTAAGGCCGGTTACTTTATGGACAGACACCAGACAGAGAACCATACCGGGAAGATCCGCAGATAGTGTTTCCCAACTCTACTTCATCTCCCGCAGAATCTTTGCGGAAATGGGTATGGCGAGGAAAAATGACAGAATATCTGCCACCGGCATGCAGAGCTGTATGCCCAAAAGCCCCAGCAGGGGAGTGAGAATAAAAATAGCCGGGATAAGAAAGAGCCCCTGGCGGCTCACGGCCAAAATACTCGCTTCAAAAGATTTACCGATGGTTTGAGTCATCATGTTGTTCATCACAACCCATGCGGAAAGAGGAATGCTGATGCACTGGAGCCGCAGGGACAGGGTTCCTATGCGTATAACCTCAGGATCGTCCCTGCGGAAGAGGGCGATGATCTGCGGTGCAAAGACGGCCATGGCAATGGAAACGACAAAAAGCGCGCCGGCCGCCAGCCGCACACAGAACCAGAACGCCTTCTTTACCCTGTCGTAACGTTTCGCCCCGTAGTTAAAACCGCACACCGGCTGAAAACCCTGACCAAAGCCCAGCATGGCCGAGGCCGCAAACATGCAGACCCTGTTGGTAATGGAAATGGCGGCAATAGCCTCGTCCCCCCAGACCCCGGCAAAGTGGTTGATGATAATCGTCGCAATACTCATGAGGGACTGGCGGAGCAGGGCAGGGATACCGCCCCTGAAGATGTCCCGGTAATTGGCAAGACCGGGAGAAAAGTTTTTCGGATGGATTCTGATGTTGTCCTTGAATCTGCAGCCGATTAAAAGGATTACAAAGGCAATGCTCTGACTGATAATCGTGGCAAGAGCGGCCCCCCTCACCCCCATATCAAAACCGTAAATCAGCAGCGGATCGAGAAAAATATTGATGACGGCCCCTGATATCATGCCGATCATCGCATAGAAGGCGCTGCCCTGGAAACGGAGCTGCTGGTTAATCACCAGAGAACCCACCATGACAGGCCCCCCGATAAGGATGAAGAAGATGTACTGTTCCGCGTAGGGGAGAATAGTATCCGTGGCGCCGAGAGCCCGGCAGAGAGGGGAAAGAAAAAAGAGCCCGCCCGCGGACACAAAAACCATAAAGATGATACCGCTGAAAAGCCCCGTGGCAGCCATCCTCGAAGCGTTTTCGATCCTCCGGGCCCCCAGTTCACGGGAAATATAGTTTCCCGAACCCTGCCCAAAGAAGAAACCCAGAGCCTGGATGATGGCCATGAGAGGGAACGCGATACCCACCGCTCCCACGGCGCTGGTTCCCAGCCTTCCCACAAAGTAGGTATCCGCCATGTTGTAGAGCCCGGATATCAGCATGATCATGATACTGGGGACAGCCAGACTTACCACCAGTTTTCCAACCGGTTCGGTAGTCATTTTAATGAATTTACTGTTTCCCGCTTGTGCAGCCGCTTCCATTTTTTAAAGTATAAGCTTTTTGGCGATCAATGTGCAGGGGCCCCATCAACGCGTCAGTTAAAAGTTCTCTGGAATCGTATTTCAGACTTGTCTTGAAAAACGCTCATTCCCCTTTTATGTCGGGATCAGTAATCATAATCTCCCGCACCACCGATACCAGTTCGTCATAACTTTTCAGGAAGGCCAGCAGGGTTCTGCGGGTGCAACCGAAACTGTCAAACTCCTCCGGTTTCATGCCATGCTCATCGTATGCCCGGCGGAAATCGGGGAACTTTTTTTCCAACCCGGTGATGATTTTTGGGTCCACCGGATCGTCGATACGATTTTTCACCTCCACGTCGGAGACGTTGAACTTCTGCTGCCAGTCATAGGTAATGGTCATGGACATATCGCCGCCGATAAATTCCGACCAGTGGAAATGGTTGCGGTAGGCGGCGTTCAGGAGCCGCGTCCGGTATCCCCGTTCTTTATAAAGGTGATAGGCTTTTTTCGCCGCCGCCACTCCGGCCCATTCCAAATAGCCCGGATCGGTAACGATGCCTTTCTGTACGGCCACAACCTTAAGCCAGTCGTCAAGGCGGCCCACCATAATCGTACACACCGGGCTCATAAGGGAAATATCTTTTCCTTCTTTTTGACGGCGGGTTATGCCGCGTTCCACCGCCTCGGCCACGGCGATACACTGGGGCACGGTAAAGGATATTGTGGCGTTCACGCTGACCCCCCGGTAGGACAATTCCTCCACCGCCTCAATCCCCGCCTTTGTTACCGGCAGCTTGATGTTGTTGTTGGGGTACAGGGTATCGAAGTATACCGCCTGTTCCACAATGGCCCCGGCGTCCCGGTAGAATTTGGTATTGGTCTGGATGGAAAGCCGTCCGTTCCTGCCCTGGTTTTTGTCATAAATGGGTTTGAGCAGTTTCGCGGCGTTCACGGAGATCATCTCAATGGTCTTCCAGGCGATACCGTCTTCCGTTGCCGTGGGGTTGTCTCTGATAAGCTCCGCGATTTTCGGCTTCCAGGTTTCCAGTTCTTTTTTCAGAACCTGCCCCACGATGGTGGGATTGCTGGTTCCTCCGGTAGCGCCGTAACTTATCGCGTCGGATAATTCGGCGGTCGAGCAGGAATCGTTCCAGAATTCCGTAGGTGTTTTCAAGGTCATCTCATGGAGCGGGCCTTTTCCGTTACTCATATACTCCTCCTCTCGCTTAATATTTCCGCGCTTTCGCGCGCATTTCTAAAACGTGCTTCGCGGCTTCCCA
>JAISCR010000184.1 GCA_031265435.1 Treponema sp. | reverse complement strand
TTACCGGCAAGTTCCGCCACCCTCTCCATGACAGGCCGGTCTATATCCGCGTTTGCAAGATATTTAGACTTATACGCCTCATCGGTTTCACTTCTTTTACTGGCGATTGACCAGTCGCGGGAAAGGCGGCCCGAGGCAAGCGGGGAGTAGGGGGTGCAGGATACCTTCTGATCGATACAAAGCGGGATCATCTCCCGTTCTTCCTCGCGGTACATCAGATTATAGTGATTCTGCATAGAAATAAATTTGGTCCAGCCGTTTTTCTCTGCCGTGTACTGGGCTTTCTGGAACTGCCATGCGTACATGGCGGAAGCGCCGATATAGCGGACCTTCCCGCCCCTGACCAGATTGTTCAGGGCGGACATGGTTTCCTCGATAGGCGTATGGTAATCCCAGCGGTGAATGATATACAGATCGATATAATCCAGGCCGAGGCGTTTGAGGCTCTGCTCCGCTTCGTATATAATTTCTTTCCGCGAAAGCCCCCCGCCGTTGGGCGCGGGTTTCCTGTCATGCCAGTTATCGCCGCCGCCTTTCGTCCTCATGGGGATAAAGACTTTTGTGGCAATGACGATTTCTTCCCGGGGAAGTTTTTTAACAGCCTCGCCCAGGTATTCTTCGCTTGTGCCGAAAGAGTAACAATTCGCCGTATCAAAGAAATTGATACCCAAATCGTAGGCCCCAAGAATTACCTTGCTGCTTTCTTCTTTGCCGACAACCCATTCATGAAAACCGGTGCCGACATCCCCAAAGCCCATGCAACCGAGGCAGATTCGTGACGCATCCAACCCCGAATTTCCCAGTTTAACGTAATCCATAGTTCTTCTCCATGTTTACCTCCATAAACTCAAACATTGGTTCCCCCATCCAGCCATTCCAGCGCTTTAGAGAAAGCGGGAATCCAAAAGTTAGGGTCGTGGATACCAGGGCTTTCAGTATATTCGTGTTGAATACCCAGGTCTTGCAAATACTGATGAAAATCCCGGTTTTGCCCAATGAGAAAATCCTCGCTTCCGCAAGCCTGATAAATACGGGGCGCTTTTCCCGGTGTTTCAGAAAGCTTTTTGGCGAGTGCTTTAGGATCGGCATGATTCCCCAAAAGAATGGACGGGGGACCGAATACATGGCGGTAATATTCGTATGACATCTTGTTCTTTTCCCCTTCCTTCATGCGCGACACCTCATCGATGATGAGCGCCGGAGAAAGGGCGATGATGTTTCCAAACACATCGGGCCGGGTCAGACCGTTATGCAAGGCGCCGAAACCACCCATGGAAATCCCGCAGATCGAAGTATCCTCCCGTTTTGGTGAAAGCGAAAATATCTTCCGGCAGAAGGCGGGAAACTCCTCGCAGACGAAATCTTCGTAGTGGTAGTTAAGCACATTGTCGTTCATGTAAAAGCTATTTTCTCCATTGAGCATGATCATTGCCAGTCCATACTTCGCTGCAAGGAGGGGTAAGGGAAAAAAGGTAAGCCAGTCCATACAGCTCCCCGTCATGCCGTGAAGAAGGTAGATTGGTTTGAAAGTTTCCGGTGCCCTGATCCCCATGTCCGCCATTTCCGGGTGCGTCTCCATCGGAACCACGGCGGCCATATTCACTTCACGCCCTAAAGCGTTTGAAAAAAAGTTAATTTGAAAAAGGGCCATATCATTCCTCCTTATTTGCCTTCGCCGCCATATTTCTTTTCAAGTGCTTCGCGTACTTGTGGCATGTATTTCTCAACGTTCAGAATGAGGATAAGAATGAGCAGCACAACGGAGAGAATACAGCCGAGCCAGCCGCAGGCGAAATTGATGGCAAATTTTGCCGATGCAGTCTGTTCCATAGCGCCACCCACATAGCCTCCCGCCGCAAGTACCCAGCCTGTCATACCGACGCCTATGCCGATACCTATCTTTGTGCCCATCGATGATGCGGCAGACATGAGACCTTCGGTACGCATCCCTGTTTTCCATTCGCCGTAGTCAATAATATCCGCTATTAAAGCAAACATTCCGGCAAAGAGCGGACCCAATCCAAACATACGAATAGCCATTCCGGCAAGCGCGGCGATTTTATTCCCGTTGGCAATGGATATGATAAAGAAACCAATTATCATTATAATACAGCCCAGCGCCATAAACCATCGTTTACTTATTTTCGGAGCGATAAAAGGCATGAGGATCACCATAAAAAGTCCCGGAAGCTGACCAACGCCTATCATTACGGACATAAACCCAGGGTCACCTATAATTACATTAACGTAGTAAATAACCGCAGAGGAAGCGCTCGCGTTGATAATCAGGGTGGTCACGGCCATGGATAGAAGCACCCAGAAGTACTTATTTTTAAGAACCGCCGAAGCCGCCTCTCTGATTGGCGGCTCTTTGTGTTTCAGCTTGCCTGTTTCCGCATCAACCCCCACTTTCTCTTTTGTACCAAGAAAACACACCATGATAAGTACACCTGCAAGAACGCCAAAAACAATCGAGGCGCCGCCCCAGCCTATCGCGGAAACTATCGGAACAACCATCACGCCAATAATAAAAGCAGAATTATTGAACAGCCCCTGTACGGATACGATAGTCGTGCGGTCGTTCATATTCAGTGTAAGACGGGCAAGAAGTGATGTGTTAGAAATGTTGTTCATCGTAACAGCTACGCAGACTAAAAAGGCATTTGAAATATACGCATAAATTAACCTTCCCGTTTCTGGAATTCCCAAAGGAACATTAAAAACGAATATTATGCCCAGAACTATCAAAGGCGATGAGAGTAAGAGCCAAGGGCGGCATTTACCCCAGCGGGTGTTCGTCTTGTCTATGACGGCACCCATCAGTATGTCGGTAACGCCATCAAATATACTTGTCAGGAACAGCATGGCGCTGATCGCCGCCACCCCGATCAGGGCCGTGTCTGTGTAATAGACCAGTAAAAACTGGGCACAAAGTATATTGACTATATTTCCCCCAAACGCGCCAATACCATAGGCAATCTTAGTCGGCACGGATGTCTTCTCGAACTCTGCTAACTGCTTTGCCATATAATCCTCCGGTTGTTTGAATACCGGTTCAGAACCGGTTTTAAAATTAATGTATTCAAAGTATGAAGCGGTGTAAATATACAATTTGACCTATTTTTTGCCTAATTTGTTCATTCATTCAACGGTTGACAAAAATAAAAAAAGGGGCATAGCCTTCAAGGCAAAGAGGGCGACATAATGAACAAAAACCACCGGATAAACCTGAAAAAAACCAATAAACTGCTTATAGAAGTCCTGACGAGGCTCATGCCGGAACCGGGTAATTTTACAACCGGAGTAAAAGGATTTAGGATATTACGGCGGAACAGGGCGGATGGTATAAGCCGGTGTTTTTACAGCCCGTTTGTTGCCCTTGTGGTGCAGGGAAAAAAACATTCCTTTATCGGAACCGAAGAAGTTATCTACAGCCCAAAGAAGTGTGTTTTTATAGGAGTTGACCTGCCCAGCGAGGGAAGGATCATTGAGGCAAGCCCTGAAAAACCGTTTCTGGCGATTGTTTTAGAGTTGGGCGCCTCCATTTTTTCAGAACTTCTGGCCGAGATTTCATCCTCTGAAACAGTAGAACTATGTGATAAATTGACTCCCCGGCAGGGGATGGCGGTTGTCGATGCAGACCCCCATGTACTTGACGCCTTTTTGCGCCTTACCGAACTACTAAAACCGCAGGTTAAGTCTTCGGCAGAATGGGCGGTACTTAGCCCCCTGATTATTCGGGAAATACATTACCGCCTGCTCCAAGGGCCGCTGGGGAACCAGCTCCGGATGATACATACTCAAGGCTCCCAGAGTTATCAGATAACACAGGCTATTCTCTGGCTTAAAAACAACTATAAAAAACCTCTGCACGTCAATGATCTGGCAAAAATGGTTGATATGGCTCCGTCTACTTTCAGGCGGCATTTTTTGCGGCTTACCACGTTAAGCCCTTTGCAATATCAGAAACGGCTGCGCCTCCATGAATCGCAACATCTCATGCTTACCGAGGGCATGGATGCCGCTCACGCGGCCTATTCGGTCGGCTACGAGAGTATTACCCAGTTTACCCGTGAATATAAACGGATGTTTGGCGAACCGCCGGGGAAAAATGTAAAAAGACTGCTGACCGGTTAGAAGATAACGAATGGACACTGACCATCACGGACAAATTCGCGGAAATCCGGATGAAATTCATGAAAATGTACAAACTGCCACGGACTTATAGATGAAAATCGTAGTTTCAAATAACTATTGTCGGTATCATATCAATATATACGCTATATATAAAGAAAGCATGGCAACGCACGAGTGACGGTTTTCAAATTCGGCGCCTTTCATCCGTGCGCGTTTTTTCGCTTTGCCATCAGTGCCACTCGTGTAGTCAATGCGTACTTTTGACAAGATCGCTATACGTATAGTAACGCAGTCTGAGGTCCGCGGCGCTTTCCAGGAGGTAATCGAGCCGCCAGGGTTTGATGCCCCAGAGAGCCCCATCGCTAATCGTGTGGGTGGTGAGGGGAAGCGCCTGATTCCCGGAAACAAATTTGAGGGTTCTCAGCATAAGGGTGACATGGGCCTTAAAGTCTTCATCATCCTTATAGATGATGTTATCGATGGCGGCAGAAGCATGGTAGCCCCGGCCCAGATCTTCCAGGGGATAGAGCCTGAACATGACTCCGTAACCCCGGAGTATCTCAAAATAGGGATAGAGGGCATCGTTCATCCAGTCTTCCCGGAGTCCGAAGGGGTAGGCAAAGGCATTGAAATGGAGTCCCTTGTTTCGGAAACTGTCCAGCGCCGCGAGAGTTTCCCTGAAAAAAACGCCCCTGCTTACCTTGGTCAGGTTGAGGTGGCCGAGGGAATGATATTGAACATCATGACCCTGCCGCAGGGCTTCCGCGCAGAATTCATGCCAGGTTCCCGTGATAAAAAAAGTTACCCTGGCACCATGACTGTTGAAACGTTCAAAGTTTTCCGCCCAGACG
This sequence comes from Treponema sp., assembly GCA_031265435.1. Taxonomy (GTDB): domain Bacteria; phylum Spirochaetota; class Spirochaetia; order Treponematales; family Breznakiellaceae; genus JAIRNJ01. The sequence goes on along the minus strand of JAISCR010000184.1, from coordinate 4,554 downwards.
CCGGTAAAATGATCGTCAAAGGAGAGCAGGAGGCCCGATCGGCCCTCCTCAATGTTCCAGTCAAGTTCATGATCCTCCTTTAAACCGCCGGCTTTGTTTTCCACGGAAAAAGGTATCCGGTAACGGAAATCTTCAACAGGCGCCGCGTTTTTAAGATCGTAGATCACCTCAAAGAGTTCTTCGTTTTCCCCTTCATCGTCAACAAGATCCGACTTGACTACAATCGCGGCGTCTTCATCCAAAGTATAGTACACGGGAACGTCCCGACTCTGTACCTTTCGTACTATCCGTGCCATGGCGCTTGCAATTTCCGGAACGGCGGCGGCCCCTCCCTCTTCTTCCACGGAGGAAAGACCGGGGGAAGGAACAGGTTCCGCCGGGGGAGACGTTTTACAAGAAACAAACAGGCCCGTCAGCAACACAAGGATACAAAAAAAGAATTGCTTCATCCTTAAATGATACCACTGTCTTTATTTTTTCTCAAATGAAAGAGGCTGTTCAAAACCAGGTGAGATTTTGGAACAACCCCGAGTTTAACTATTTTGAAGACAGCTCCAGTCTCCAGGAAAGGGTGTAGTTCCATTTTGAAGGAAAATCGGGAGAAGCGGCCTTGAAACCCATGCGGCCGAATTTCGTCTTACAGGCTGCGCTGAATGAAGTTTCCCAGACGGCGTCTTTTCCATCCTTTGCCGTCTGCCCAAAGCGTGAACGGAGATCCAGAATCCAGGGAGACCAGACGAATTCCGCAGTCCATTTTGCCGCGGCATACTCCCAGCCCCGGGCACTCAGGGGGTACGGAGAAACATCATCCTGAAGGCCGGGACGGCCGTCGAGGGAAAAGGTATAATTCAGCCGCAGAGGACTTGAAAGGTAGCTTTTAAGGAATCTGTTTTCACCCTTCCCCGCCGGGAAATGGAGGACAAAGGCCAGGGAGCAGTCCAGACCGTCCAGCGTCTTTTTAATGTCCCTGCCGTCCCGTTCCGCGCTGAGTGAGAGCCTCGAAAAGCGGAAACCGGGCAGGGCCTGTTTTGACCTGGGAGGCGGCGCCGGAAGCCGCCAGTAGAGGCCTGTTTCGGAACGGTTAAACTCCTCTCCCAAACCGGGACCTCTCAGGCTGGATGAAACGCGGAAAAGGCCGTTCCGTCTGAAGGGCCATTCCAGTTTGGCCCCGACACGCATCCCCGCTCCGGCGGCCGTACCGTCCCTGCCCGCAAACCGCTTCCCCGCGGCATCTGCGGCAAGTGAGACTGAGAAAGGCAGGGGCGAAGCTGTCTGACTCATGCCGGTTTTCCCGAAACGGAGAGCCACGCTTCCGTAGAGATCCCTCCCCAGGCTGAATGTTTCGGAATAGCCCAGATCGGAAGCCGCGCTGAAGTACGGCGATCCGAAGAGAAGGCCGAAACCGGAAAGCCGGTAGTCCCTTTCCGGGAGGGACGGTTCAGCGGAAAACCAGGCGGAAGCCTTCTGTGCGGGAAGCCTGCCGCTTGCGGTAAAGGTTTCAAACCTCAGTTCCGAAGAACGGGGAAGCTTCAGTTCCGCGCCGCCACCAAAGGCGGGCCGCATACCGCCGTCTTCGTTAATCTCCGCAAAACTGCCCTGCAGAGAGGCAAAGAGACGCACGGGATTCAGGGCAGGACTTCCCAGATAGAGGTATGTTTCAGGCGGCTTTGTTGAGGTTTTTTCAGTCTTTATATCCGCCAGGGAAGGTTTGTGATTTTCAGCAAAGGGAAGGGCCCGCAGCCAGGGATTGCGGAGCCGGGCCGCCAGCCCCCATTCATCCAGCGTTCCGTAGAGAAGCCTGGAACCGCTCCGCGCGTGGTAAAGCCCCGCGCCAAAATCCGAAGGGCCCTCCTTAGCCCCCGGCCCGAAGGGGTTCAGGGGAGGCGCGGAGAAACCCGGCTTGTCCCCGGTTGTCGGTCTCTTGTCCAAAAACTGAAGACGTAACATGGCGTCAGATCCCGGTTCTGGCGGATCATAGCGGAGACGCATATCCGCCCGGTTGGAAAGATTGCCGCCCTCTTCCCAGGAACCGGCCCAGAGACAACTAAAGCCAAGACTGGGCCGGGGATCGGAAAAGGATGCCGCCGTTTCAGCCTTGAGATGCCTTGCCGAAAACAAGGCTGTTCCCAGGGTAAGTGAAAACAGAACTCCATAATGCAGTTTCATACCCTTTATAGGGTATTGAACTGCAGGGCGCTTCAATGAAACGCAAAAGATTTAAGAACAAAGTGATTCGCGGGCCTGGGTTTTTCATTTCCCTCAATCTTCAAGCGGTGGGCCGCACATAAGCAGGGCCATTACCTTTGCGTCTCCCAGGATGTTTTCGATGAGCGCGTACTCATTGGGCTGGTGGGCGGTGTCGTCGATGCGGCACCAGACCGCGGCATCGATGCCTTCGTTGCGGAGATATGCCCCCACGGTGCCGCCGCCGATGCCTACGGGTTTCGGCTTTACCCCGTAGACTTCCGCCACAGTTTTGGAAAGCATTTTAATGAAGGGCGCGTCCGCGGCAGTCGGTTTCGATTCCATGCGCTGGTTAAAGCTGTAATCGATTTTTACCCGGTATTTGGCTTCGACTTCTCCCTTGATCCGGTCAACCTCCTTTAACACTTCGTGTACGGGATACCGGGGGAGGATGCGCATGTCCATGTAGAACACGTCTTCTCCGGGGATAGTATTGATGTTGGGGACGTTGGCTTCCTTTTTGGTAGGCTGGAAGGTCGAGTAATCCGGATCAAAAAGGCTGTCGTGATCGCCGAACGCGGCGGAGAGCCCTTCATGAAGGCTCAAAGCCAGTTCCGAGCCCGCAAGAAATGCGTTTGCCCCGAGATCCGGCGTGGAACCGTGAGCCTGTTTCCCGTGTGTGCTGAACTTTGCCCAGACGAGGTTCTTTTCGGCAATTTCGATGGATTCTCCCCGGCTGTCGCCTCCATCGGGGATCAGGGCCATGTCGTTTTTGCTGAAGAGTTCGGGCCGGTTTCTGATAAGCCAGCCGATGCCGTAGGCGCTGCCGTTTTCTTCATCTGCCGCAAAGAGAAGCTTTACCGTCCTGGCCGGTTTGATTCCGTTATTGATCAGGGCGAGGACGGCAAGCGCCGACGATACCAGACCCTGCTGATTGTCTTCGACACCCCGCCCGATGACGCGGGCCCCGGTACTGCTGCCGTCCGCCCGTGTGCCCCGCTCTTCCCGCCTCAGCGTCCAGGGATCTCCCTGCCAGAGGGAAGCCTCGCCGGGCGGCACCACGTCCAGGTGGCTCATGATCCAGAGACAGCCTCTGTCCGTGTTTGAAGCGCCCTTATCCGCGGCGTCTATGGTTGCTATCAGGTTAGGCCGTATTCCTCCCTTTGCCCTGCTGTCCGGAGCGTCGTAACGTTCCAGGGATGTGATACCGCGGCCTTTAAGCCAGGTTTCCAGAAATTCACATTTTGCCAGTTCCCCTTCGCCGCCCGATTCGGGGGAGATTGCGGGGTGTTTACAAAGTTCCGTCTCCAGTTCCACCGCCAGGGAGGCAGAGGCATCTATCCAGGAAAAAATTTTATCTTTCATGGGGATAGTATAAGGCAATATGACAATATTCGCAAATACCGCAGGGCGGAAAGGTTTACACATTCACCCCTCCTGATGGATAACGGCTTTATTGGGATAAGCGCCTTCAGTTTTTCTAATAACGGCTTTCATTCCGTCAGCCGTTTTAGCCTTTATTCAAGGGTTACCATGGTTTAGGGTGAACGGGCCCCACCTTTACGCCCTGCGGATAGTGTCAAAAAAGGTATATTACTTTCTGCATTTTACATTTATATTGCCATTTCTAAGGTGGTTATATAAACTTGATCTTTTTTAATTAAACTTAAATCTTCTTTTTCATTTTCATAATATAATGCTATTGACTCTTTTAAATTTGCAACGGCCTCATCTATTGTTTTTCCTTGTGAAGCAACATCGTTTTCAAGACAGGTTGCAACAACCCATTCTTCTTCTTGCTTGATTATTATTGTACCTTTAAAATTCAACATCAGCCTCCACAAAAGTCTATACTTATAAAATAGTTTATATCAAGAACAATTAATTGAAATACTTGAAAAATGTATAATATTTTATACACCATTGGGTTCAAAAAACTTACACATAACAGTCCTGTTATGTGCCGTTTTTGGACTTCTACTATTTTTTTATATTCCTGCTCTACTTTCTCTTAATAATTCTACAATTTCCTGTGTCGTTATATCTGCCGTTATATAGGGAATATCCTCAAACGGTGATTTCCCTTCCTTGCCTTCATTCTTGAACGGGAGTATTTTATACTTATTCCCATCCTTGTTGTTGATAATTACTTCATCTGTTAATGCCGCATCAAAAACTTTTGTCGCATTTTGAGTAAATTCGGAAATATCAAATATGAGCATTTTTATCCTCCTATAATACTAACACCAAGTTCTTTGCCAACCCTTGTCATATTACCATCAAACGTCAATAGTGGCAAATCAAATCTTACAGCGGCTTCTAAATAACAGGCATCATATGCATAAATTTTATAATTCCATGCAATTTCAA
>JAISCR010000035.1 GCA_031265435.1 Treponema sp. | reverse complement strand
AAATGCGGGACTCCCCTGGAATACCTGGAGAATTATCTGAACGAGCGGGGATTTACCGCCGGGCATTTTCCCCAATCCCTGCCCCTGGCCCATCTGGGGGGCCTTATCGCCACCCGGAGTATCGGCCAGTTTTCCACCCTCTATGGCGGCATTGAGGATCTTCTGGTGGGCCTGGAAGCGGTGCTGCCGGACGGCGAGGTTATCAGAATAAAAAACAGTCCCCGGCGTTCGGTAGGGCCGGATCTGCGGCATCTCTTTACCGGCAGCGAGGGAATGCTGGGCTTTATCACCGAGGCCGCGATCAAGATATTCCGCTATACCCCCGAAACCCGGTGGATGCGGGCCTGGGCGATCAATGGCATGTCCGCGGGCCTCGACCTTATCCGGGAGGTGATGGTGGAAGGCTACCGGCCGGCGGTGGTACGGCTCCACGATGCCGAAGAGGTGCAGCGCATGTTCAGCGGTTCCGTGCCGGAAGATTACTGCGTCCTCCTCTTTCTTGCCGAAGGGCCCGCCGCCGTTACCGCTGCCATCGGGCAGGGGATCACCGAAATTGCCGGACGCCGCCAGGCGGCCGATCTGGGAAAGCGTCCCGTTGAGTCCTGGCTCAAAACCCGGAACGATGTCTGTTACCACATGGATGAGCCGATATACTACCGCCACGGCGTTGTGGCGGATACCTGCGAAATTTCCGCCCCCTGGTCGGGGATCGGCGCGATTTACGACGCGATTCGGGAACGGCTTCCCAGGGAGATGCCGAATCTGGTCTCCATCGGCGGACATTCCTCCCACAGCTATATCCAGGGAACCAACATCTACTTCACCTTCGGCTTCATCGTGAAAAACGGAGCCGAATCCGCCCGTCCCGATTACATGAAGGCTGTTTCGGTAATCATGGAAGAAACTCTGAAACGGGGGGGCAGTATCGCCCACCATCACGGATCGGGGAAGTACCGCACCCAGTGGATGCCGGAAGAACACGGCAGTTCCTATGTGCTGCTGCGTAAACTTAAAGAGGCCCTGGACCCGAACCGGATACTGAACAAGGGCGTTCTGTTAATAGATTAACGGATGTAATGAATCGATGAAGATTGCCGTTTGTTTTAAGGCCGTCCCCGATTTTGATCAGGTGGTTGACGCGGATTGGGAACATTTTGATCTTTCCGCCGGTTTGGAATATGTAAAGCGGGTTTTCGGAGGTTTCGATGAAAGCGCCCTGGAGACGGCCCTGAGGCTGCGCTCGGCCTGGGAAGAGGGGGGCGAAAAAACAGAATGTACCGCCGTTACGGCGGCCCCTCTCCCGCCGCCCCTCTGTAAAACGCTGTTCGCCGCGGGTTTTGACCGGGTGCTGGATCTTTCCGGCGCTTTCCCCGGGGAGTCTCCGGCCCTTTCCGCGGAATTCCGGCCCCGGCATATCGCGGCAATTCTGGGAAACTGCCTGGGTTCCGCCGGGTACGATCTTATCCTTACGGGCCGCCAGGCCGGTTACGCCGATACCGGCACGGTCCCCCTGCTGCTGGCAGAGATCCTGGGGATTCCGGCGCTAACCGGGGCGGAGGAGATCGCTCCCTGCGCCGGGGGGATCGAGGTAAGGCGGATCGCTGAGGCGGGGCGGGAACGGCTCCAGGTCCGGCTGCCCCTCCTGGCGGCGCTGGGGAACAGCCCTGTGTCGGCGCTCCGGGCGGTGACCCTCAGCGCCCGGATGGCGGCTTCCAGGCGGAACGCCGAAAGACCGGCCTTCCCCGATGGAACCGTTCCCCCATTCAACGGATGGGATAGGCAAAATTCCGATGAAGCGCCCCGGTTCAGCCGGGAAGACCGTCATAAGACCTGCCGCTTCCTCCCCGCCGGTGATGATCTGGCCCGGAGCGTGGCGGAACTGCGGGGGGAATACCTGCGGGGGCAGGAAGGGTGAATATAGTCTTTGTTTTGCTCCGGGGGGCCGGGGGAGGAGAAACCTCAAGTCGTCCCTTGGCGCCTGACCCCGGCCTTCCCGTTCTCTGGGATCTCATTGACCCCGTCAGGGAAGCGGGAGACCGGGTGGAGTTTTGGCTGCCGGGGACCGATTTCCAGCCTCCGGCCTTCGATTCGTTCCGGTTCCCGGCGCTGGATCTGGTTATCCGCGGCATCCCGGATGGCGGCGGGCCCGGGGGGTCAGCCTGTGCGGGGAGCGAAGCCGGGGACATCCGCCGCCACGAAAGCATTCTCCGCTGGCTGGAAGGTCTCTGCGCGGAACGGCGGCCGGACCTTATCCTCTTTCCCGAAACCCCTGCCGGTCACGAACTGGGGACCCGCCTTGCCGCCCGGCTCAACTGTGGCTGTTTTCCGGAAACCGGATCGCTCCTGCGGGAGGGGAAACGGCTCTTTGCCCGTAAGAAAGTATGCGGTTCAAACATTGACTGGGACGCCGGAATCGCGGAATATCCGGCGGTGTTGACCGTGACGGGAAAGGCGGCGGCCCCATGGCTTCCGGCGTGGTCTGATGTTCGGAACACCGGGGAAGGGGAAAGCGGATTACCCCGGATAGAAAACCGCCCGATAGAACCTTCCCCCCTGCCCCCGTGGATCCTGGCATACGAACAATCCGAAGCTTTTCCCTCCAAACCTCTGGAAACCGCCCCGCTGATCTTTGCCGCCGGGCGGGGCCTGGGAAGCGGGGCCGCCTGTGACCGGCTGCGGCGGATCGCCGGGCGTTTCGGCGCCCCCCTGGGTTTCAGCCGCCCCGCCGCCCTTAACGGCTGGGGGGAACTGGACGGGATCATCGGGCAGTCGGGCCTCCGCAGCGGCGCGGAAACCTGCGTGGCGGTGGGGGTATCCGGGGCCGCGGCCTTTATGGCGGGAATCGAATCGGTCTCCACCCTGATAGCAATAAACCCGGACAAGAACGCCCCGATCTTCCGTTACGCGGATATAGGCATCATCACCGGCGCGGATGAATTTATCGCCGCCCTTGAAGCAGATCTTAAAACAGAAATAGGAAACAGTTGATGGAGATGGAGAAAGAATTTATTGCCGCCCTTCCGGCTTACCTGAGTTATCTTCATGACGAATCCCGTTTGGACGGCCGGGCGGACTATATCGTTTTCCCTGAGGATACCGTCCAGGCTGCGGCGGCCATACGCCGGGCCGGGGAGCAAAGGCTCCCCCTTACCATCCAGGGGGCCCGGACCGGCATCAGCGGGGGGGCTGTCCCCGCAGGGGGCCTTATTCTCTCCACCGAAAAGATGAACCGTGCCCTGGGCTTCGTTCCTGGGGAGGACGGCGTTCCGGCGCTGTGGGTCCAGGGGGGAATGAATTTTGAAGCCCTGGAAAATTTCCTGCGGCGGCCTCTTCCCCCGGAGGATTGGGAGGCCGAAGAAGGGGCCCTCCTCCGGGCACAGGGTCAAAACCTGCGGTTCCCCCCGAACCCCACCGAAACCACGGCAACCCTGGGGGGGGCCTTTGCCTGTAACGCCCGGGGGCCCAATTCCCCACGCTGGGGCGGCATGGGGGATCATGTGCGGGGCCTTACCTGGATCAGCCCGGCGGGGGAGATCTGGCGGATCCGGCGGGGGCAGTACCGTTTTGACGAAACAGGCTGTGCCCTTCCCGGCGGCGGCCGCCTCCCCTGCGATACCGGCCTTCCCGCCGGGGGGACCCCTTTTCTCCATCCCCGCCCCGCCCTGGATCTGCTCGATTTTCTTGCGGGCAGTGAAGGGCTTGCGGGTTTCGCGGCGGAACTTTCCCTGGCTCTCCGTCCACCGCCCGCCGCCGTCTGGGGGGTGATCTATTTTTTTGAACAGGATCAACAGGCCCTCGATTTTGCCGAAACCCTGCGGCAATGGCGGGAACAGGATCCCGGCGGGGAAGCCCTTTCTACTCTGGAATATTATGACCGGCCCTCCCTGGAACTGGTACGGAGCCTGGCGCCCCAAAATACCGCCCTGCGGCAGCTTCCCCCCATCAATCCCCGGATGGCGGCGGCCGTCCAGGTGGAACTTGAGGGGGACGATTCGGAGACCCTGGAATCCATACTGACCGGGCAGTTGGAACTGTTCCTGGCCTCCGGCGGCGGAGAGGATGACACCTGGGCGGCGGCGAGCCCGGCGGAACTGGAGAAATTCCGCCTCCTCCGCCATGCCGTACCGGAACTTATCAATACGGAACTGGACCGGCTGCGGCGGAATCTGCCGGAACTGCGTAAAACCGCCGCGGATTTCATGGTTCCCCCGGAACTTACCGGCTCCTACCGCGAAACTTACCGCCGGGATATGGAGCGGGAAGGGCTGCGGGGCTTTGTCTTCGGCCACTTTGCCGAAGGGAGGCTCCATGTGAACATCCTGCCGGAAAACCCCGACGCGCTCCACAGGAGCCGCACCCTCCTGGACCGCTGGGCGGCTCTGGTTATAAAAGACGGCGGCCTTCTGGCGGCGGAAAACGGAATAGGCCGGCTCAAACGGGGCCTGCTCCGCCGCCATCTCCCCCCGGCGCGGCTTCGTCAGATTCGTTCTATTCTCCGCGTTCTTGATCCGGGGAATCTTCTGGGCGGATTTGCGGCCGCGGAGGATTAAGATGCGGATTGGAGTATGCGTCAAACAGGTGCCCGCCGGAAGCGCCCGGATGGACGGCGAAACCGGTGTCCTCATCAGGAGTTCCGCCGAGGGGGTCATCAACCCCTACGATCTGTTTGCCCTGGAGGCGGCGCTGCGGGCCGCTTCCGCCTTACAGATTACCCCCGGAAGAAGCGCCGGAGATGGGGCCGCGGAGGAGATCCTGGCCCTTACCATGGGCCCCCCTTCGGCGGAACGGACGCTTCGGGAAGCCCTGGCGCTGGGGGCGTCGTCGGCCCTGCTGCTTACGGATTCCGCGTTTTCCGGGGCCGATGTGGCGGCTACCTCCCGGACTTTGGCGGGGGCCCTGCAAAAATACGGCGTACCGGATCTGCTATTCTGCGGCCAGCAAACCACCGATGGGGATACGGCCCAGCTTCCCTTCGCCCTGGCGGCCCGGCTCGGCATCCCCGCCATCGGCTGGGTCAAGGAAATCGAATATTTCAGGGAAGACGGTTATTCGGTTTTACAGGAACTTTCCCCGGGGACGGTGCGGGTTCGGGGCCGGTATCCGGCCCTTTTCGCCATAGGCCGGGAAGCAGTCCAGCCCCGGGCCGCGACACTGCCCCGCCGGCTCGCGGCGCAAAAAATGCCCATAACAATCTGGGGCCTTGCCGACCTGCCGGACCCGGACCCCCGGCGTTACGGCCTTTCAGGTTCCCCGACCCGGGTGCGGAAACTCTATACCCCCATACCGGCGATCAAAACACCCCCCCTGCGGGTGGACGCCGCCGGGGCCGCCTCCCTGATACACCAGGCCCTGGCGGAATAAAGGACTGATGCGGATGACGGCTTGCGGCGCTCCTTTGGGAGGACAAACCATTCCCTACACTAAATCCGGGGCGCAAAAACTCATCCTGGTTCTGCTCCAGCCGCACGCGGAGGGTCTGCATCCTATCTCACGGGAACTTGCGGGGGCCGCCCGGAGGCTCGCGGCGGGAAGCGGCTTCAAGACCGCGGGAATATTCATCGGCGGGGAACTCATCTCCGCCGCCAAAGCCCAAGTACAAGACTGCGGCCTGGAGGAAGTCTATCTGTATCTGGATGAACGGTTCCGACCGTTTATCCCGGAACTGCATACCGGCGCCCTGCTCCACTGCGTCAGGGCCCTGCGGCCCGGCATCCTCCTGGTGGGGGCCACCCCGGAAGGCCGCTGTCTGGCGCCCCTGGCGGCGGTTCCCCTGGAAACCGGAGTTACCGCGGATTGCACGGAACTCGCCCTGGACGCCGGGGGCCTGTTGGTACAGACCCGGCCGGCCTTCGGAGGCGGCCTCATGGCGCGGATCATCACCCCCGATGCCCGTCCCCAGATCGCCACCGTCCGTTACGGGATCTTCCGCGGCGGCGAGGCGGCGGGAACCGCCCGGCTTATACAGGCCGAAACAGGCCCCCTCCCCTTGCCGCGGATTCAGGCCGAAGCACTCACAGCCCCCTCCCCCGGCGGGAAAGAGGCCGATTATGTGCTGGCCCTGGGCGGCGGGCTCCGCACCCGGGAAGACATTGGACTTTTCAAAAAGATGGCCCACACTATCGGGGCGGAACTGATGTGCTCCCGGAGCCTCGTTGAACGGGGTTGGTTCCCCCAGAGCCTCCAAATCGGTCTCAGCGGACGCTGTATCGCCCCCCGGCTCCTCATCACCATGGGCGTCTCAGGGTCGGTGCAGTTTATGGCGGGGGTTCAGGCCGCGCGGAAGCTCTGCGCCCTAAACACCGATCCCGGCGCACCGATACTGCGGGCCGCGGACATTCCCCTCATCTGCGACATCTACCAGACCGCCGCCCTTTTCTAGGGCCTCAACATCATTCACTCCGTAATTCTAATATTTCTAGTTAATAGTCAAATCATCCCGGCCGGGAAGGGCCGCGAGGGGTTTTGAAGGCAGGGTCTGGTACCAGTAGGCAACAGAAGCAATGTCATCCCTCAACGGAAGGTAGCGGCGTTCATCGGCTTTATCGTCGCTGAACCAGCCCAGGGCCTGTATCGTTACCTTTAAATCTTTTTCAAAGCGGACAGGATCTGTGATATGCCAGCGGTACATACCGAAACGCTGCTGGGATTTATAGAGGCCGTCGGGAATGATCACCTGGGGCATGCCTGTGTAGGGAGATGAGAAGGGAACATAGCGCCCCTCTACATCGAAGTCATAGGAGCCGCAGAAGTAGTCTTCCGTCCCGGTGCCACAGATTGTGGGCCAGTCTTTATCGCCGTCCATGTAGAACTTGATCTCCCCCTCGCCCCACCAGCCGTTACTGTGCACTCCCCATGCGATATAGGTACCGGCATAGCTGCCCCAGCCTTCGACGCCGTCAAGAATCGTGTGGACTTCTCTGCGGGGCAGGGGATTTACCCGCCTGAATGAGGCATGGAAATAGGCGCAGGGGGCGGCGGCTTCACGGAGTTCATAGTCAAGCTGATAGTAGAGAACCATGGGATTGGGATCGAGGTTTTCCATAGTGATCCTGCAGTGTTTTTTGAAGGGCATCTCCCAGTAGGAATTAAAACCGCTGTAAGGATTCACGCAGACAGCAAGACTGTTGACCTGGGCATAGCCCGGATACGCCGAGGCAAAGAAATCCCCGACGGGAACTTCCACCGAAGGATGCTCCTGTTCGTCCCAGTAGATTCGCAGAATCGAAAGCCGTTTGTTTCCCGCAATGGTCATCCATATATGGGTAATGGCACCCGGGCCTTCAATGTCGGCCATGGTAAAAACTTCGCCCGGGGCAATGTTCACCGAGGGGGAGACCTTCCAGCCCTGCCCCAGATCCCGCGCGCATTTCTTGCCGGTTCCTTCAAGAGCCATGCCTCCCCTGCCCTTTTCTCCCGAAAAATTTTCCGCGGAAACGGATCTGCTCTTTGCCTTTGTCAGGATCGTCAACTGCTTCATACTCATAAAAACCTCACTTTTTAATACAACAAACTATGCTAATTCTTATCGTTTAGAAGCATTTCGTCGTTGGCAAGTTCCTGTTTTCTAATATCCTTAAAACGCTGAACAATATCTTTGGTGCTCAGCTTTGCCTTTTCTTCGGCATCAATGTCAAGGATGATCTCTCCTCCGTCCATCATGAGAAGCCTGTTACCCGCTTCCAGCGCATGATTCATGTTGTGCGTGATCATCATCACCGTAAGGCTGTACTCCTCCGCAAAACGGCCGGTAAGACTCATGACAATCTCCGCATTCCGGGGATCAAGGGCCGCCGTATGTTCATCGAGAAGAAGGAGGCTGGGCCTCGACATAACCGTCATGAGCAGGGTAAGCGCCTGCCTCTGCCCTCCGGAGAAGAGTTCCACATTATCGTTGAGCCTGTCTTCAAGACCCATGCCGAGACAGGAAAGCTGTTCCCGGAAAGTTTCCCTCATCTGCTTGTTAAGGCTTATTTTCAGACCCTTGTAACCTTTTCTGTGGCAGAGCATCATGTTGTCCGCCAGCGTCATCTTTCCCGCGGTTCCCAGCAGCGGATTCTGAAAGATCCTCCCGATATAGCGGGCGCGTATAAATTCAGGCTTACGGCTTATGTCGGTTTCCGTATTATCATTTCGCAGAAATACGCGTCCCCGAAAGGGAATGATGGTTCCCGCGATGGCGTTGTAGAGTGTACTTTTCCCGGCGCCGTTGGAACCGATGATCGTGATAAAGTCTCCATTCTTGACAGTAAGATTGATATTTCTTAAGGCAAGGTTTTCGTCGGGAGTTCCCGGAGAAAACACTACGCTGATATTTTCAACCCTAATCATGACTGCCTCTTTCGATCCTTTCGCGGCCGGTAGCCGGAACGGAAACCCATGCGGGACACGATGATGCACAGAATTATAAGAAGTCCGGTGATAAGCTTTAGATCGTTGGCGGTCATGTGAATGTGGTAGCCGTAGTTGCGGGCAAAGAACATGAGGCCGCGGTAGAGAATGGAACCGAGGATCACGCGGAGGGTAAGAAGGCCGATCCTGTTTGAACGGATAAGGAATTCTCCTATCATGAGAGAGGCAAGGCCCGAAACGATCATGCCGCTTCCAAAGTTGATGTCCGAAAAACCCTGGTACATGGCGGCATAGGCGCCGGAGATCCCCACAAGGCCGTTGGCAAGGCAGATGCCCACGGTCTTAATCACTTCGGGATTCATTCCCTGGCTGATGATAAGCTGGGTGTTTGCTCCCAGTGCGCCCAGAGAGAGACCGAAGTCGGTATGAAAAAACAGGTCGAGAATAATTTTGATAATAACAATGGTAATAAAACAGAAGATCACGATGGCCCAGCCGGGATGAATGGTAAAACTCTGGGCCCAGCCGTTTATCTTTGAAAAAAGAGTCGGAATCTTGATCAGCGAAAGATTGGCCCGGTTGCTCATCACCCGGAGGTTTATCGAATAGAGCATGGTCATGGTAAGGATACCGGAGAGCAGATCCGGTATCCTTAATTTGTTGTGAATAAGGGCCGTAACGAGGCCTGCCAGCATGCCTCCGGCACAGGCCAGGGCAAGGGCCGCGGGCGAAGGGATCCCCCGTGAGAGCATCACACCCATGATGCAGGCTCCCAGAGGGAAGGAGCCGTCTACGGTCATGTCGGCAAAGTTGAGGACTCTGAAGGTGATGAATACCCCCAGAACCATGATGCCGTAGATGAAGCCTTCGGTTAAAATCCCTTCGATCATATATAAGCCGCCTGCACGCCTATTTCTCCGTAAGTTTCCCGTTTTCGAAAATCAGGTTGGCCTGGGAAAGGTACTTCTGGGGAATGGTAATGCCGAGCATTTTAGCGTTGTCAAGATCAAACATGAGATCCGACTCCGAAGGATCGGTGAGGAACTTTACCGGAATGTCGGCAGGTTTCTTCCCTTCAAGAATGTCCGCAACGATATTGCCCGTGGCAATGCCGGCCTTGTAGTAGTTGAAGCCCGAACCGATAAAGCAGCCGCCGTCTTTGATACCGGTAACATCCCCGGCAAAGATTGGCTTTTTGGCTGTCCCGAAGACATCAATAATCGCCGCAACCGCGGAGAATACCGTGTTATCGGTGGTCATGTAGATCCCGTCAACGCGGCCTACAATGGCCTGCGCGGCCTGGCGAATGTCCGCGGAGGTATTGATTGACTGTTCCACAAGGGAAATGCCCTGTTTGCCGCAGGCTTCTTTGACCAGTTCCAGAGCGCTGATCGAGTTGGCCTCGGAACCGGTATAGATATACCCAAGGGTTTTGATGCCCGCAATCTCTCTGAACAGGGCGATATGATCCGCGGTGGGAATAGCGTCGCTCATGCCGCTTACGTTTCCTTCCCCGCGGGAGAGACTGGACACAAGGCCCGCTTCAACAGGATCGGTAACCGCGCAAAATACCACCGGAATGTCCTTGATGGCGTTTGCCAGGGCTACGGCGGTAGGGGTAGCTATGCCGATGGCAACATCCACCCTGTCATTCTTGAATTTGCTGGCAATCTGGGCCGCGGTGCTGGGGTCGCCATTGGCGCTCTGCAGGTCAAATGCGGCATTGAAACCCCGGATCTTGAGCTGATCCTGAATCCCCTGTTCGCATGCGTCAAGGGCCGGATGGGCCATAATCTTTGAAATTCCAATACGGATCTGTTTTGCCCCGCCCGAGGGGGCATCCGCAGTGCCTGAATCCTTCCTGCCCCCCGCAAACGCGAGAGGCAGAACTGCAGCGCAAAGGGCTGCGATCATGAGTACCTTTTTCATTTTGGACGCTCCTTTTAAGTGTCTTGTAACAAGCTCAGTCATTTTAGAATGTATGGGGGATTTGTGTCAAATAGCCGCCGGGAAGAAACCTGTCACCTTATTTGATGCGATCTATTTACAACCGGATAATTTGATGGTATTATTGAATACGTGTTCAATTTTCTTAAAACAGGAGTGATTTATTATGAAAGCATTATTTATCGGTGGTACGGGAACGATCAGTACGGCAATTTCCCGCCGTGTGCTGGAGATGGGCTGGGATCTCTACCTCCTCAACCGGGGAAACCGGAACAGCAAACTTACCGAAGGGGATGAGGCTCCTTTCAAGACCTGGGACGACTACTGTGGAGCCTCTGTACCCGGCGCCAAAAAAGGTAAACTCATCGAAGTTGCCTGCGATATCCGCTCGGAAAGCGAAGCGGCGGTGGCCGCAAAGGTCAAGGCTCTGCTCAAAGACGGGGAAAAATTCGACTGCGTGGGAGAATTCATCGCCTTTGTACCCGGGGAAGTCGAACGGGACTACCGCATCTTCAAAGATCTCACCAAACAGTATTTCTTTATAAGTTCCGCCTCAGGTTACCAGAAACCCGTCGGAGGACTGCCCATCACCGAATCCAGTATCATGGCGAACCCCTACTGGAAGTATTCCCAGGACAAGATAGCCTGTGAGGATTTCCTTCTGGGCAAGTACCGGAGCGAAGGCTTCCCGGCAACCATCATCCGGCCCAGCCATACCTACGACGAACGTAACGCGCCCATGGGTATCCACAGCCCCACGGGAAGCTGGGGTCTCCTGAAACGGATACTGGAAGGGAAAAAGGTGATCATCCATGGAGACGGGACAAGCCTCTGGGCGGTGACCACAAACCGGGATTTTGCAAAGGGTTTTACCGGTCTTATGGGAAACATCCATGCCATCGGGGAAACCGTGCATATCACCAGCGATGAAATTGTCACCTGGAACCAGATCTACGCAAGCGTGGCCTGCGCCCTCGGGAAACCGCTCAAGGCTGTGCATATCTCAAGCGAATTCCTCGCGGCCGCGGGAGACCCCAGGGGCTACAACTTTACAGGCGCCCTGATCGGCGACAAGGCCAACTCGGTCATCTTCGACAACTCCAAACTGAAGCGCATGGTTCCCGGTTTCCGGGCCACGATCCGCTTTGACCAGGGCATCCGGGAAACGGTAGCTTATATGCTTTCCCACAAGGAATGCCAGAAAGAAGATCCTGAATTCGAAGCCTGGTACGACAAGCTTATCGACATCTACGAAAAATCTTTGGTGGAAGCGGGCAAGATATAAGTTGAGCCTGTTCCAATTATGGGGGGGAAAAGTAAAATGTTTTTTTGCCGGTTATTGACAACAAAATTTTTACGGGAGTTATAGAGAAACTTGGTTACCATCTATGATATTTCGAAAAAAACCGGATTTTCCCCCCCAACGGTATCCAAGGCCCTCAACGGCGCAGGAACCCTGAGCCTCGTCACCCGCGGCCGGATTCTCGATGCCGCCAGAGACATGGGCTATGTACCCAATTTAACCGCCAGGGCGCTCAGCACGAGGCGCTCGCGCCTTATCGGTATTATCAACAAAGATATTTACCTGACCGATGTGTTTATTCCCCCTATCTTCAACAATATTCTCGGGGGAGCCCGGCAGGTGATGGAAGCCCAGGGCTATGAACTTCTCATGCTCCGGGGCGCCCATGATTTTCTTACCGCCGCAAGCTACCGCAACATCGACGGTTTTTTGCTCTTTGCAATCCCGGGCGAGGAAGAATACAGGAGTCTCCTCAAAAGCCGCCTGCCCTGTGTTTCTACCAACGATCTTCTTCCCGGCATCAGTACGGCGATCACCGACAATTATGGGGGGGCTGTTACGGCGGTACAGTACCTTGTAGATCTCGGGCACCGTCATATCGCGTATATCGCCGGGCCTGTTACCTGGATGTCCCCCGCGTCGGAGGAGCGTTTTCAGGGCTACCGGGACTGCCTGAAACGGAACGGCATAACGGAGAACCCTGAGCTGACTGAGACAGCCGGACTCTGGTCGGCCCTCGGAGGCTATGAGGCGGCCCGGCGTCTGCTTGAGAAGAAAGAGACCTTCACCGCAATTTTTGCCACAAGCGACAACCTGGCCTATGGTACAATAAAGGCCCTGAATGAGGCCGGAATCCGTGTTCCCCAGGATGTTTCAATTGTCGGCTTTGACGGCGATCCCCTGGGAGAGTATGTCAGCCCGCCCCTTACAACCATGCGCCAGGATTCGGTTCTTATCGGGAAAACCGCCGCGGAGCTGCTTTTAAAGAGACTTTCGGGAGAGGAAAGAGCGGAACTAAAGCGCATACCGGCGGAACTGGTACTCCGTTCATCCTGCCGGCCGACAAAAGGCGATTTTTTATGTTGACAAGAGGCATTTAGACTGGTAGAATTTGTATTTATCGTCGTTAATTGATATATAACTCTATTTTTGGAGTTTGAATGTGCATAAAAACTAAAGGTTACGAATTCCACCGCGTTTTCCGTGTCAAGGTGGGCGAGGAAGGTAAGACGTACCGTATCCTTGTCACGAACAAAATGAACACTACGATCAACGGTTTCTATGGCATTTGTCTCGAAAATGGGATCTTTTCCGTCTCGAAGACGAACATAAAACCTCTCGCGATCAGGGGTATCGTCGACAGCATACTACGCAACTGCCTGGAGCTCGAGGAAATGAATAAAAACCTGGCCCGCGGCGGAAAGATCCGCTACGCGGGTGCCATCGGCGGCAAACCCAGCGAAATGACGGACGAGAGCATCAGAAAGGGCGAAGAAAAAAGAAAGACCAGGGATCACATGATTGAATTCTTGATAAGGTACAGCGTGTTAAAATTTAGACAAAAGGGGCCTCTGCAGGTTTTGTACGCAAGGGTATAGTAGTTCAAAAATGCTAAAACATTTCGGCACCGTTAGGTTTCTTACAGCTCTAAAAGAATATTGAGGACTACCAGTTGGAAGAGTTGTTTGTGGACGAACCACTTATGCTGGCCGAAGTTTATAAGTACGAATGTCCCGAACA
This sequence comes from Treponema sp., assembly GCA_031265435.1. Classification (GTDB taxonomy): domain Bacteria; phylum Spirochaetota; class Spirochaetia; order Treponematales; family Breznakiellaceae; genus JAIRNJ01. The sequence goes on along the minus strand of JAISCR010000035.1, from coordinate 23,915 downwards.
CCACGAGATAAACCGACCCACGCGAATCGGGCACTGTATTTTTAAGCGGTTCGGAGAAAAGGTGGTCGTCGAGAACCGCGAAGGGGAGAATCCGTTCGAAACCATGTGCAAATACAAGGGTTGATTCAATTATTCAGATAAATCAAAATATTGAGTATAAAAAGCTAATATACGACCAGCAGACCCTGTTAACGTTCGCGGTAAATGATACGACCCCGGCTCAGGTCATAAGGCGAAAGGGCGATGCGGACACGATCCCCCGGAACGATGCGGATGTAGTGCTTGCGCATCTTGCCGGAAAGGTGGGCCAGGATCAGGTGACCGTTCTGGTTGTCCAGCTCTACCCGGAACATGGTGTTTGGAAGAGCCTCTCTGACAACGCCTTCAACTTCAATTGCTTCTTCTTTCGCCACAGAATCTCCTTATGAACTATGTTATCCATAAGGAGTCTTTCTGTCAATGATCCCGCGCCCTGCCTACAGCAGCACCGTATTGATCGATTCACGCAGCACATGAAGGGGAATGTCTCTGTCCCCGTCACGGATACAGAGATCCGAATCCCAGGTGTCTGTATTGGAGATGAGCACTACCCTGGAACCGTCAGGGTTTTTGAAGGCCGCCGCCTCAAAGTTCCGGGGAAGGGCCAGCTCATCCAGGACGATCCGTTTGGCGCCCCGTTTGATGTAGCGGGAGAAGTGCTGGAGCACATGGAACTCGTCGGAACGCTTCACCGTTTTGCCGTCCCTGCCGATCTCCACAGTACCCCTGCAGTTGAAGGGTCCCACATTCGGGTAGCCTTCCGGGTCGAGGGCCAGGTTCCAGACAGTAATTGACTGGCAGCCTGAATTGATCACCTGGAGGAAGCCTGAGGCAAGATCCCCCATGGAAGTCTTTTTCCTTATGGCGGTAAGTTCGATGGGAACCACGCCGCCTTCAGTCCAGTGATTTTCACATTCCGGGTGCTGTTCGCGGAACCAGCTGACCATCTCCGGGTGGCCCTCGTAGGGGTGCCATGCAACGCCCGCGCAGGCTGCCTTTACCTCTGGATCGTCCATCTGGAAACAGGGCCTCCGCCACATGATGAAGTTGTGATCCAGAAGCCAAATCTTCAGATCCTTAAATCCGTTTTCATCAAGAAGTCTGCGCATCTCCAGGGCGAACGCCATCTCGAGTTCCGGATGCCACAGGCACGCGGGCATTCTGGAAACCTGATCCGTTTCGGTTTCGTTCTGGGGTGTAAGGCCGTTGACGCGCAGCCCTGCCTTTTCGTAGTGCTGCAGAAATTTAAGGTAGTACAGGGCATAGGCCTTTATGTACTTCATCCGCATCCAGCCCCCCTGGGCCTGGCCTGAAGTTTTCATCCAGCCGGGAGGAGACCAGGGGGACGCGTAGAGAAAAAGATCGGGATTGTATTTCCGTGCGGCACGGAGTACGGGAAGTATGTGCTCATCATCATGTGATGCGTCAAAACAGCGCATCTCCATATCATCCGGGACGGGCGCAAAGTCATAAACCATTTCCGCATAATCGCTGGCGCCGACACAGATTCTGCCGACAGAGAAGTTGCTCTCCTGTGGGGAGTAGATCTCCTCAAGCAGGGCTTCCCTGGAAGCCTCTTCCATACGGCGCAGCATGATACAGGCCGATTCGGTAAGGGCCGCTCCGAAACCAAGCATGCTCTGATCGGTTTTGTCCGACAGCGCCACCGCCGGCCCCGGCCGTCCGCCTTTCTTTTCCGCGGAGAGGGGCCTCTCTTCGCGTATACGTCCCGGATTGCTGATGATAAGTTTCATGTTTTTCCTTTAAGGCAGTTCCAAAACCATTGAGGTTTTGGAACCGGCTCTTCCTACTTGTAGTTTGCTATGTAGTCGTCAAGCTGCTTCTGCAGCGCGGCGCGGACTTTTTCAATACCCGCGGCAGTCATCTTGTCCTGGTATTCCTTGAGGCCGGAAGCCAGATCCACATAGCCCAGTTCCAGAGGCCACCAGTACTGTTGATGTACGCTGATGCAGGCCGCATATTCGGTTTCCACAGAAGTGGTGTCGATTACGAGGGAGCGGTATTTCTGGGATTTAACGCCGTCTTGGATATATGCATCATAAGCGGCTTTCCGTGACTTGAGATCGGTAGGAGCGCCGACCACGGGGAGGACAAATTCGTTTGTCCTTGCCGCCCAGAGGTTGGAGAAGCTGTACTCTTCGGCATTGAGCGATCTAATCTGGGGCTGACCGCCTTCGTTTGCCAGTTCGAAGCTCTTGCCTTCCACGCCGTAGAAGAAGGCCCGGAACACCTCCTCGTCATTGGTGATAAGTTCATAGAGAGCTAAGGCCCGTTCGGGGTTCTTTGCGGTGGTGGGGAATGCCAGGGCATCCTGGGTAAAGCTCATGTTGGAAACGTCGGACACAAAGTTGTTCCAGCGGACATCCCACTGGGGATGATCCCTGTACTGGCCTTCATAGGTGTCGATGTTGTGGAAATAAATGGCGCTCTTGCCGTTCCTGAATTTTTCGCTGTCCGCGTCGGAGAGGCCGGACTTGTAGATAAAGCCCTTGTCGTTCCAGCGTTTCATTATGGTAAGGAATTCATTCACCTTACCGTATTCCCACCAGGTAAAGAGCCTGGGATTTGATTCCCTGGGATCGAAGAAGAAGAAGTCGTTGGTAGAACCCTTGATCGCAAACATGCCGTCCTGGTAGATAAAGTTGTCGTCGGCTTCGGAACCGGACTGGTAGACCTGATAGGGCTCAATTCCGGGGTTGTTGGCATGAACAATCTCCAGGAATTTTTCAAGGTCTTCAAAGTTATCCATCTTGCCGTCCCAGCCGTAGGGGGTGGCAAGATCGGCGCGGTGAACCGGACCGTATGCGGAGTAGGTGGCCTGCAGGGTGGGGACGGCATAGAGGTGCCCGTTCACCGTAGCCTGCCCGATGGCGGTTCTGGACTGCCGCGCGTAGTTTTGGGGCGCGTATTTGGGCCACATCTCATCCAGTTCCAGGAAGGCTCCCCTCTGGGCGAGGGCCGCAAAGTTAAGCCAGGTAGCCGCATAACTCATGTCGAAGGCTTCACCCGAGGAGAAGAGCACCGGGTACTTGGTGGGATACTCCGCCCAGCCGATCCAGTTCACCTTGAGTGTCGCATTAACTTTTTCCAGGGCAATCTTGTTGAAGTTTTCGTAGAGTTCAGCCTGCCTGGGCGGCTCCACACCGATAACATAAAGCGAAAGCTCTACCTGTCTGGATGTGTCAAGTCCATCCGAACCGGCTCCTGTCGCGGCGGCTTTTTTACCGCAGCCTGAAAGCACCAGTGTCAGAAGCAGCAATACCATTACTGCCGATCCGAAAAGCTGTGTTCTTCTCATACATTCCTCCTGTGATATAGGGCCCGCCGGAGCGGGCACTGTACAAGCCGTAATACTTTCATACAGAACCGTACGGAAAGTAAAATCAGCCTTTTACCGAACCTATGGTTACCCCTTTGATAAAGTACTTCTGCACAAAGGGATAGAGCAGGATTATCGGCCCCGTGGCTACTACCGCCATTGCCAATTTAAGTGAATTGGTCGGCAGGTTTTCTACCCGTATTCCGACCTGGCTTGCGATCTGGGCCAGAGCCTGGGCCTGCATCTGGAGATCGTAGAGCATGTACTGCAGGGGATACTTGGTGTTGGTATTGATGTAGAGCATTGCGTTGTACCAGTCGTTCCAGTACTCCAGAGCCATAAAAAGCCCGATGGTAGCAAGCCCCGAGGGCAGCAGGGGAAGTATGATCCTGACAAAGATCTTGAATTCCCCGGCCCCGTCAATCTTTGCCGACTCAATCAGAGCCTGGGGAATGGCGGCGACAAAACTCCTCATGATGAGGAGATAGAAAATGTTGAACATACCCGGCAGTATCAGTGCCAGAAAACTGTCCTTGAGGTGGAGGTAGCGTATGTAAAAAATATAGGTACAAACCATGCCGCCGTTAAAAAGAGTGGTAAAGTAGAAATAGAACGAGATGATGTTCCGGTATTTGAAGGATTTGCGGCTGATCACATAGGCCGTCATGGTAAGGAGAAAGAGCCCGCACAATGTTCCGGTAACGGTAATAAAGATACTTACTCCGTATGCCCGGAACACTTTTTCCGGGTACCTGAACACCACATTGTAGGCTTCAAGGGATGCCTCACGGGGAAGTATGCTGTAGCCGTAAAACCGGATCGCCTGATCGGAACTGAAGGAACCGGAGATCAGCAGTATGAAGGGCAGGAGGCACACCGTGGTGATGATCGTGATGATAATCCAGCCTGAGGCATTAAAAATTCTGGTACTGGCAGTATCCCTGATTCTGTAATGTGTTCCGGCACTCATTTTTACCTCCGCCTAAAAGAGCGAATAGTCCGCTTCAATTTTTTTTACGATCTGGTTTACCACCATGATCGTGATGAAGCAGAGTACCGACTGGTACAGGGTGGCGGCCGCGGTCATGCCCAGGTTCGCGTTGGAAACCAGGGAGCGGAACACATAGGTGTCGATAACATCGGTCGCGTTGTAGAGCTGTCCGTTGTTGCCGATAATTTGGTAGAACATCTGGAAGTCCCCCCGGAGAATCCGGCCCATGTGGAGCAGCAGCACAATGATGACGGTGGGTTTGATGGAGGGAAAGGTTATGTACCAGATCTTCTGGAAGATGTTGGCTCCGTCAATATCGGCGGCCTCGAAACATTCAGGGTCTATGGCGGTGATGGAGGCGATAAAAATGATGGAATTGTAGCCCACCCATTTCCACGCATTGAAGATACCGATGATGATGGGCCAGACATGCGGCTTGCTGTACACATTCACCGGCTCGGCCCCCAGGGACTTGAGGATGCTGTTCATGACTCCCATTTCAAAACTAAAAATATTGAACACAAAGGTACCCACGATGACCCAGGAAATGAAGTAGGGGAGGAAGATCACCGACTGGCAGAAACGTTTGTAGATCTTCCCCGGCAGTTCGGAGATAAAAACAGCCACTATGATTGCCAGGGCCTGGGAAGTAAGCAGATTGAAAAGATTGTAGAGAAACGTATTTCTGGTAATGAGAAGCCCCGTCCCGGACTGGAAGAGGTAACGGAAGTTGCTGAAACCGTACCAGGGGCTGCCGAAGATGCCCAGATTAAAACGGTAATTCTTGAAGGCCAGAATGAGGCCTGCCATGGGGAAATATTGAAGCACCAGTACCAGTAATACCGCAGGAGCAGCCATAAAAAACAGGGCTTTGTTCTTGCTGAATTCATAAAGGAAACCGCTTTTGTTTATATACAAGGCTTTGTTCCTCCTTTGCGGTTTTACACTCCGCTTCGGCAATCGATTGCTAAAGGAAATTTTAAGCGGTAATAGTGGAATTGTCAAACAAAATTTTTACGGTACAGCTAAATCCGCTTTCCCAGGGTAATGCCCCAGTCGTGTTCTTCCAGTTGGGTAAAGCCGGTTTTGGTATAAAAGGCAAGGGCTCCGGTGTTGCGGCGGGACACTCCCAGATGCAGGCCCGGACAGCCCCGCTCCCTGAGCGGGACAAGAAGGGTCTCAATCAGGGTGCGGCCGGTACCGCGGCCCTGGATTTCCGGTAAAAGGTCGATATGAAGGTGGGCCGGGTACTCACCGTACCACGGAGAGAGGGGATCCGCACCGGGGTGCCGGTTGATCAGCATGATCATGTTGCTTTCAAAATAGGAAAGGATTTTTTCGGCAGGATAGGGCTGTCTGTAACGCTGCCGCAAAGGGGGCAGCCAGACCGTATCCATCCAGCGGTTAAAGGCTTCCGTGTCGGGAGCACAGAGGATGTAGCCGACGGGGATCCCTTCGTTTTCCGCTACAAAGCAGAGACTGCCGGGGAAAAAAAGATAGGGCGCCGCGTAGTACTGCCCCAAAATCCATGGATCGTAAAAAAGAGCCGCGGCGTCTTTCCCGGCATCGCCGGTTTTAAGGCAAATTTCATAAAAATAGGGAATGTCGGACTCGGCTGCCGGGCGGATTGAAGTCATAATTTCACTATAAACCGGATTGTCGTATATAGTAAATGCCGGAAACTCTAGCTGTCACCGGTTTTTTTGTGGTACTATTTTTCATGCTGTATGTGTTTATTCCCCTGGCGATAATCTTTTTGGGAGTGATTGTATTTTTTGCCGTCTCCAAAAAAACGGAACCCAGGCTGAGGCTGGCGGCGATTGTCGCGCTGGGGGCAATTACTCTGGCGGTGATGGTATGCCTTATCCTGGTTTTTGTGGGGAGTAGTTCAATCCCGGTTGAGCCTGAACCCGGGGTTTTCTTTGATGATTTCCCCGGAGATTCTCCCAGGCAAAAAGACGGCGGCCTGCCCTGGATGGTTATCATCTTCACCATTATTCTTCTCGGTTTTTTGGGCACTGCCTTGTATCTGGCCCTGAAAGAACGGAAGCGGAAGAAATAGCCGTTCCGAAACCCGTTATGCGAATACAATCCGGTCGAGGGGACATTTCTATTGCGTCTTGACAAAAATCCGGTCGGGCACCTTGAATTTTCCGTTTTTTCCGTATACCCTGGAGGTATCTTATTACCAAGAGAGGTGGACCATGGCATACAAAGTAAGTGATGAGTGTATCAATTGCGGATCCTGCGACAGCGAGTGTCCGGTGGAGGCGATTTCCGAAAAAGACGGGAAACGCTTCATTGAGGCCGATAAGTGTCAGGACTGCGGGGCCTGTGCTTCAGCCTGTCCTACTGAAGCGATATCTCAGGCTTGAGTTCCTGTCAGGGCTGAAGGGATGTGCTTGACAAAGAAGAGGCAGGGGGCAGCCCTTGCCTTTTTTTTGCTCATCCTGGTTTCCGGAGTATTTCCCGAAGAAGCGTACCTCCTTATCAAGCATCTGAATCAGTTTGACGAAGGTTTCAAACAGTATATTCAGGAGGTGGAACAGAACCGCCGCCGGCTTTTTAACCGGGGGCCGGCTTTGGAAGAAGAATCCATTGCCGGTTTTCTTACGATTTACCGTTACCTGCCCTCCGCGGGGGATGATATTTTCTTCCTTGCCGGCCGCTGTAATATCCCATATTCAAGTCTGGCAAGCCTTAACCGCATAAGCCACCCCTCTTCCCTGGGACAGGAAGCCCTCCTGCTCCCTTCGGTGCCCGGTATTTTTGCGCCGGAAAAACCCGAAACGGACTTTGAACGGCTTCTTATCTCGGCGCGGGGAGATGATATCCCCGGAGAAAGGCTTTGGATCAGGGAAGGGAGTCAAAGCCGCCCCTATATCTTCTATCCGGGGGATGACTTTAGCCAAACCGAACGGATCTTCTTTCTCAATTCCGGTTTCCGCTTTCCCCTGCGGGACTACCGGATCTCAAGCCCCTACGGGGTCAGGCGGAATCCGGTAACGGGGAAGATACGTTTCCATCAGGGACTTGACCTGGCGGCTCCGGAAGGCTCGCCGGTGTATGCCTGCGCCGCCGGGACTGTAACCGAGACCGGAGAAGACCCGGTGTATGGCAATTTTATCATCGTAAAACACGGAGATAACTGGGCCAGCCTTTACGGCCACCTCTCAAAAATTGAAACCTCCTTGCGAAGCGAGCTTCGATCCGGTAATCTTATAGGCAGGGTGGGATCAACAGGGCAGTCTACAGGGCCCCATCTTCATTTTGAGTTACGGCGGAACGGCCGGGCGGAAGATCCCGGAAGGCTTTTATTCCGTTCCCTCCCGTAAACCGGCCGGAATCAAGAGGCGTTCATTGAAGCGTTGCTATGCTTTTATAATGGTATTACTTTTCTTCTTTTCTCTGGGGATAGAAGCGGAACCTCTCCGGGTCATTATCCGGGGGAATTTGCCGGTTTTGCTGAAAAATACCGCAAAGATCTCTCTTCCCCTCACCTATAACTCTTCGGTATTGGTCTCCCTGGAGGAGGATACCCGGTTTTTCAAAGGAGTGGAGTTGGAACTCATCTCCCCTTCGGCCTGGCTTTTCTATCAGGGGAGTCTTGCCATTGCCATGTACAGCAACCTGGATCATATTCCCGAAGCCGGCATAGCGGATCTGGACGCGAAACGTATTGTTTATGAACCCCTGCCTGCCAAGATCCAGTCGGTTTACCAGATTCCCCTGCGCAGAAACCACGATTTACGGAATTCTCCCTATGTTTCCGTGCCGGTCGGGGTGATTCCGGTGACTTCCTTCCCCCTTCTGATACGGCTCATGCCGGTGATCAAGGGCATGAATGAAGAACTGGAAACGATGAATTTTCAGCTTTCCGCCAAACCGATCCTCGGCGATGAAGGGATCGTAACGCTCAGTTTCCGGTGGCCCGAACAGCTTCCCGGTAAGCCCTTTACGGTGCTCATCGACGACGTGATGATAGAAAATCCGGGTGAAAGCCGCTTCCTTAAGGAAGGGGAACATCATCTGGTGATTCTTTCGGATGACTACCGGAACGAAAACCGCCGTTTTATCATCGAACGGGCCAAAGTATTGGAACTGAGCATAGAACTGAAGGATCCAACCCCGGTTATCTACTTTGAAGCCCCGGAAAACGCGCGGATCTTCCTGAATAATGAAGCGGTGCCCAACAGGGCGGCCCCATACCTCGTGGAACCGGGGACTCACGAAGTACAGTTCCGCATCGGGGACTATGGAATCTTCAAAACGCTTCAGGTCGAGAAGGGAAAAACCTATAAAGTCTCCATGGAAGTTGATGTTTCGGTACACGAGGATTAATTGGGCCTGTTCCACAAGTATGATCCCGCCGGATCCCGGAACCGCCTCAAATTGTATTTTTTTTCAAAAATTGAACGAATTTATTTCAGAATTTTGAAGAACTGTGCGATAATATAAATGTCGGATCTATAGTTCCCCTCCCAAATCACTATATCTCCGATATGCCTCAAGGGCATGGCCGGTGGTTTTCCACCGGCCTTTTTTATGTCTTGACAACGGGAGCGCAAGTTTTTAGGCTGGTATTATGGGTATTCATGGGGGAGATTCCCTCATAACCGGTATCATTATCCGCATCATGGCGGTTTTTACGATCATCGTCGCTGTAGGCATCGGTATCGCCCTGGGGCTTTCCATGGCCGAAACGGCGAATATCAAAAATCAGGAAAACTTTGTCGAATTTGCCCCTGCCCTTCCCACCCGTATCGTGGACATCAATGGGGATCTGGTAACCGAATTCTCCGCGGACGAGAAGCGAGAACTGGTTTCCCTTAACGAACTTCCCCGGCATCTCATCAACGCGGTGCTGGCCCGGGAAGACCCTGACTTCTACAACCACAAGGGTTTCAGCGTCCGGGGCATAAGCCGCGCCTTTGTGGGGCAGATCATCGGCCGCAACATGGGAGGCGGTTCCACCATAACCCAGCAGGTGGCGGGTACGCTTTACACCGACCGGAGCGAAAAAACCATCAACCGGAAGATCAGGGAACTCTGGTGGGCTTTCCAGATGGAGCGGCGCTATACCAAGAACGAAATTCTCGAAATTTACCTTAATTATATGTATATGGGCCCCGGTACCTATGGAGTTGAAGCGGCAAGTAAATTCTTCTTTGGCCACAGTGCGCGGGATATTACCCTGGCCGAATCGGCGCTCCTGGTGATTCAGCTTTCAAGTCCTTCCCGCTACAATCCTCTGGATAATCCCAACATTGCCCGTGACAGGCAGCTTGCGGTTCTGGACAGGATGATTGAATTCGGCTACTGCAGCAAGGAAGAGGCGGAAGTTTCTTTTAACGAGTACTGGGACAACTACGATTACACGAGGGCTTCCACCGCCGCCTATTATAACCGGGACGACAGGGCTCCCTGGTTCAGCGAGTACGTGCGCCGGGAACTGGATAACCTGATGTACGGTACCATGGACTATTACCGGGACGGCTACACGGTACATACCACCCTCAATCTGAAACATCAGGAAGCCGCCGAAAAGTATATGGCGGAGGGCCTTGAAAGGGCGAACAAGGAATTTTCACGTCAGCAGGGGGTGCGGCTTACCCGGGCCGAACGAACCTATATTCCCATTGTCGATCTGCTCTCCCTCTACTTTGGCCTGGAAGACATTCATTCAACCGGAGACGCCCAGAATGAACAGAAGGCCCTGTCCCGCTATACCAAGGTCGTCAATCCTGTGGTGGACATGGCGGCTCTTGCCTTCGGGATTGGGGATCTCAAGGTTCTGACCAATACCGCCTTTGCGGAACTCAAGACCTCAACCGAAAAGAATGTGGTTGAAGGGGCCATGATCTGCATCGAAAACGATACGGGCTATATCACCGCCATAATCGGGGGTTCCAAATACGATGAATCCAATCAGCTTATCCGGGCCACCCAGGCCAGGGTCATGCCCGGTTCAAGTTTCAAACCGCTGTACTACTCGGCGGCCATAGACAGCAGGAAATTCAATCCGGCAAGTCTCATCTACGATGTTCCCATCGTGTTTCATAACGAAAACGGTACCCCATACATTCCCCTGAACTACCAGGGCGAATGGAAGGGCCCCGTGCTTCTCTACGATGCCCTGGCCCACTCGATGAACGTGCCTTCCCTGAAAATTCTGGACGGCATCGGCTTTGACGCGGCAATTGACCGGGCCGCGGTCCTCCTGGGTATAAACGATCCGGATCAGATACGCCGTACCTTCCCGAGGGTATATCCCATGGGCCTGGGGATCATTTCGGTGGCGCCCGTACAGATGGCGAGGGCCTTTGCGGTTTTTGCCAACCAGGGACGTGAGGTAAGCCCCATCGCCATCCGTTCAATCGAAGACCGGAACGGCAGGGTGGTGATGGATACGGAACGGGATCTCAGGCTGGAACAGCGGCGGAAGGGAGCCTCTATCCAGGTGGTAAGTTCCCAGAACGCCTACATCATGACAAGTATACTGAAAAAAACCGTGGAATACGGCACACTGGCCAACGGCGCGGGCTGGGGCTCCAAATTTACCTTCCGGGATGCCAACGGAAAGAATTTCCGTATGCCCGCGGCGGGGAAGACGGGAACCACCCAGAACTGGTCGGACGCGTGGGCCGTGGGTTATACTCCCTACTATACAGCGGCAATGTGGTTCGGTTTTGACAAACCGGGGAACTCCCTGGGGCTTTCCCTTACAGGCTCCACTCTCTGCGGGCCTCTCTGGGGAAACTATATGCGGGAGATCCATCAGGGCCTTCCTTTCCGGGACTTTCCCCGGCCCAGTTCCGGCATTATCGACGTTACGGTATGTGCCAAATCCGGGCTTCTGAAGACACCGGCCTGCAACGAAGGCGAGGTAACCCTGCCTTTCCTTGAGGGAACCCAGCCCACCCAATACTGCAACCTTCACGGAGAGGCTTCCTATGCGGAAACAGCCGTAGGCTCCATGCAGACGGGGATTCTGGGGCTTGATGAAGAAAATCTTCTCGGTTCCCTTACGATGCCTACTCTGGATCCGGATCTTTTCCCCGAATTACGCAGAAGCGCCGCGGGTGGTCCTGTTTCCAGGAATGCTACCCGCCGGAGCGGCAGTCAGTCAAACCAAAACAGAAATACCAATCAGGGCAGCCGGAATACCCTGCGGAATCCTTTCCTTGACGATGATTTCAATACATCTTCCGGCGGCGGCTATCCCTGGGAATCCCCTTCCCTTTCAAGCGATGAAAACCTGGAGAATGACCTAACGCCCGATGTTTCCGGGGAGCCGTTGCAGGAGGAATTCAGCCTGCCTCCCCTGTATTCCGGCGAAGACTACAACCCCTTCCTCGATTAACACACAGGCCGCCTTTTTACCCGCGATTTGTCGTACATATTTCTTTTTTGAAAGAAAATGTGTATTTTAGTAGTAATGAATCCAATTCAGCGTCTTGAATATTTCATCAGCGGACTGCTTACCAGGCTCGGGTTTGGTATGCGGGCCAAACTTATCATAATCTTTGTAATAATCAAGATGATTCCCTTAATCATCCTCACGATTCTGGCCTCGAAGCAGGCCCTGGATCTGGGAATGAAGCTGGGTCAAAGGAACGAGGAATTGATGACCAGGGCCGCCAACGCCCTTACCACAACAGGTACTATGGCGGTGGAAGATTCGGTAACTGCTCTCAATAATCTGACCATCGAACAGCTTGAACGCACCAGTACCGATATGGCCCGCAGGGTGGCGGATTTTCTGTACTCCCGGGACGATGATATTCTCTATGTGTCGGAACTGCCGGTAAACGAAAACGCATACCGGCTCTTTGTGGGAAGCAAGAAGAAGCCCCTGGTCAAAAAACGGGAATGGATTCTCTCGGAGGATCAGAAGTACTGGATTCCAAAGGAAGCCCTGAGGGAAGGAAACTACTCCCCTTCCAGCAATGCCGAGAATGATACCAATTACCGCAACAGGCCGCCGGATCTCTATGAAACGGAATTCCGCCCGATCTATCTGGAGATGACCTACATAGACCTTGAGGGAAACGAAGTTCTCAAGGTGACAACATCGGACCAGATGGATCCCCGGAAAAAGAATGTCTCCAACCGGCTCAATACATATATCAAAGCGGAAACGTATTTTGAGGAACTGAAGCTGCTTAAACCCGGAGAGATCTATGTCTCCGATGTGATAGGGGCCTATGTTCACAGCCGCCTCATCGGCATGTACAATCCTGAAAACGTTAAAAACCAGGGCTTAAGCTGGCAGCCTGAGGAGGAAGCCTACGCGGGCCGGGAGAACCCAAACGGCAAGCGTTTTAAAGGGATTGTCCGCTGGGCCACTCCCGTGGTACAGGGCGGCAGGATTACAGGCTATGTTACCCTGGCTCTGGATCACGACTTCATCATGGAATTTACCGATCATACCACCCCGATGCCGGAACGTTATGTGGAACTGCCAAGCGCCTATGAGGGGAACTATGCCTTTATCTGGGATTACAAGTGCCGCAGCATCTGTCACCCCCGCCACCATTCCATTGTGGGCTTCAATCCCGATACCGGGGAACCGGAGATCCCCTGGCTGGAGGAGAGCATCTACCGGGACTGGCAGGATTCCGGCCTGCCCCTCGGGGACTTCCTCAAGGATGTTCCTGTTTTCCATGAACAGTCCCGCGGCAAGAAACCCGCGCCTGAACTTACCGCGGCAGGTCTTGTCGGCCTGGACGGGCGCTACCTCAACAATGCCCCCCAGTGCATAGGCTGGATGGATCTGACCAGGGAAGGCGGTTCCGGTTCCTTCCTGATCCTCTGGAGCGGAATATGGAAGCCCAACACCGCGGCGACGATACCCTACTACACGGGAAACTACGGCAAGACAAAGCGGGGCTTCGGTTTTGTAGCCATCGGGGCCGGGCTTGAAGATTTCCAGCAGCCGGCCCGGGAAACCGGAAAGCTCCTGCAGAGGGTAATCGATCGGGCCGATGCGGATCTCGGGCAGGCGGCCCTTGAAACCCAGCGGATGATCTCCGCAAACCTGAGGGACACTTCGATAAAGCTCCTTGTTTCCGCATTACTCATGATCCTCTTTGTCGTCCTGGTCGCAATCTGGATGGCAAATATCTTTACCTCCAGCATCACCGGCCTTATCAACGGCATCGACCGTTTCCGGGTAGGAGAGCGGCATTTTCGCTTCCGGGCCTCGATAAAGGATGAGATAGGTACCCTGGCGGACTCTTTCGACGACATGGCCGACTCCCTGGTGAAAAGCGACCAAAGGCCTCTGATAATTACCGACTTTTCCCAGGGTATTAAATATGCCAATGAGGCGGCCCTGTCCGCCCTGGGCCTGACACTGGAGGAAACCATCGGGAAGAGTTACCAGGATATAAGCATCTACCCTTCAGGCTCCCCCTTCGATCCGATACTGGCCCTCCACGAAGACAGGGAGGCCGATATTTTCTACCAGAGTGAATCCGGGCGTTATCTAAAGGGGAATGCCAGCTACCTTACCGATCATTCAGGCTGGAAAATAGGCTACATAATCACCAGTTCTGACATTACGGATATTATTCTTGAACAGAAAAAAATTGCCGAACAGCGATCCCTTTTGGACAAGATCTTCAACGCGTCGCCTGATCTTATCTGGTACCAGGACAAGGCCGGCAAAATCCTGGCAGCCAATCCCCGCACGGCGTCCCTTTCCGCCTTCAAAGCGGAAGAGCTTATAGGCAAAGATGTAAAGGAAGTATTCCCCGGGGAAATGATCTACAACCACGAAGAATTTGATGACGAAGTGTATGCCGGGGCAAAACCTGTTTATACCGAAGAGACAATTGTTTTCCATGACGGCCATACAGAAACTCTGGACATGGTGTTTACCCCGCTTTACGAAGACAACAATAATCCCATGGGAATTCTCGCTTTTGCCAGGGATGTATCAGGACGGGTACAGGCGGAACAGGAACTCCGGAATACCCAGACACAGCTTACCAGGGCGGTTGATGAGGCGAACCAGGCAAACGCCCACAAGGGTGAATTCCTTGCCCGGATGAGCCACGAGATCCGCACTCCCATGAACTCCATCATCGGGATGACTTCTATTGTCAGGAAGAAGCTTGCCCAGAATGATGTCAAGCTCGATGAGATCGAGGCCAATATCAACCAGATTGAAGCGTCCAGCCAGCATCTTATGGGATTACTCAACGATATTCTTGATATCTCCAAGATCGAAGCGGGAAAAATTGAACTAAACGATGAAAGCATGGATCTTTCAAAACTGGTCGACACGGTGGTATCGATTATCAGGCCCCGCTGCGAAGAAAAGAACATCATGTTTGAAACCCGCTTCGTTCTTCCCCAGGACAGGGCTTTCCGGGGAGACTCTCTGCGGCTCCGTCAGGTGCTGATAAACCTTCTGGGAAACGCGGTCAAATTCACCCCCGAAACGGGGAGCATCTTCTTTGATGTAATGTATCGGGGAAACGGCGAAGAGGAAACAGGGACTGTCGATTTTTGTATCAGGGATACGGGAATCGGCATTGCGGAAGAATCGCTGTCTTCCCTCTTCAGGCCCTTTGAGCAGGCTTCCAGTCAGATCACCAAAAAATACGGCGGTACCGGCCTGGGGCTCGCAATCTCCCGGAACATTGTCAAGCTTTTCGGCGGAGACATTGTGGTAAAGTCGAAAACCGGCGAGGGAAGCAGCTTCAGCTTCAGCCTGAGCCTGAAAGAAACCGCCCCGGAAGCGGCAGATGAAATTTCGGCGGAGAACGCCGAAAACATACTCAAGGGTAAACGCGCCCTCCTTGTGGATGACGTGGAAATTAACCGGGTTATCGCCGTGAGTATGCTGGAATTTACGGGCCTCGAAATTAAAGAGGCGGGAGACGGCGGCGAAGCACTGAAGATCTTTGGCGATTCTGAGCCCGGTTACTTTGATATTATCTACATGGATGTTCAGATGCCCGTCATGGACGGACACGAAGCGGCCGGGGCAATCCGCCTCATGGATCGCCCGGACGCACGGAGCATACCGATTGTGGCGCTCTCGGCCAATGCGTTCAAGGAAGATATCGACAAGGCGATAGCCAGCGGCATGAATGCCCACCTTGCAAAACCGCTGGATATGACCAGACTGCTGGAAGTAACATTAAAAGTGCTCAAAAAATAGAAAGTGCGGGAGTTTACACCGAAGCCTCAATGGTTTTGGAACAAGCTCAATTATCTTTCCGATTTCTTTTCAAAGTGAGAGAATTCCATGGTAAAGGTTGCGCGGCCCTGGGACACGCTGCGCAGGGATGTCATGAAGCCGAACATTTTTGCCATGGGAGCCTGGGCCTTTACTTCATCAAAGGTATTTTTACTGTCCATGCGGAGAACCTGTCCCCCCCGCTGAGTGATAAGGCTCATCACGTCTCCCACGGATTCATGGGGGCTCACGAGGTCTACCGCCATGATCGGTTCCAGGAGATAGGGATGAGCCTTTTTACAGGCTTCGTCAAAACCCATGCTGGCGCAGGCTTCAAAGGCAAACTCGGTTCCGCTAAGCTCCGAATACTCAATGTCCGTAAGGCTGACCTCTATATCAATGCAGGGATAACCCAGCACAATTCCCGATAAAAAACAGCCGCGGATTCCCCGCTCCACCGCGTCAAGGATCGCCTGCGGTATGTCTCTGGATTTTACCATATTGGAATAACGGTTGCCACTTCCCCGTTCAGAGGGCTCCGCTTTAAGGCTGAGCCGGGCGGCATTTTCCTTTCCCGCGATTACCCGGGAAAAACTCTGTGTCTGTTCCGCGGTAACGCCGATTGATTCCCGATAGGTTACCTGGGGATTGCCAACCCTGGCCTCAATATTGAATTCCTTGAGAATCCGGGTAACAAGAACATCAAGGTGCAGTTCTCCCATGCCGCTGATGATCAACTGTCCTGTTTCATCATTTTCCCTGGTGGTAAATGTGGGATCTTCCCTGGAAAGAATGGCCAATATATCGTGGAGTTTATCCTGCTCGGAAATGGTTCTCGGTTCGATGGAAACTGAAATGACCGGTTCGGGAAACTGCATCTTTTCCAGCAGCACAGGCCAGCCTTCGCTGCCGACGGTATCCCCGGTCTGGGCTTCCTTCATCCCGATGATCACCCCGATGTCTCCGGCCGCAAGTTCATCCAGGGGCTCGCTTTTGTTGGAGTGCATGCGGAGAATCCGGTTTGCCCGTTCCCGCTTCTTTTTACCGACATTGTAAACTACCGTCCCCGGCTTAAGCGCGCCTGAGTACATGCGCACATAGCAGAGGCTCCCCGCCTCCCTGTCGTTCTGAATTTTGAAGACGAGACCCAGGGCCCCAGCCCCCGGATCGCAGGGGATACCTATCTCCTCATCCTTTTTAAGATGATGGCCCGACGCGGGAAGCGTCTCGTTGGGCGCGGGCAGGTAATCTACCACCGCGTCGATGAGGGGCTGCACCCCCATGTTGCGGCGGGAAGCTCCCGCGAGTACGGGCAGAAGACTCCGGTTCAACACAGCCTTCCGCAGTTCCTTTCTGATAAGGGACGGGCTCAATTCCTCCCCGGCAAGGTACTTCAAGGTTACTTCATCGGAAACCGAAGAGAGCACGTCAATGAGTTTTTCCCGCCACTGGGCCGCGCGTTTTTCCATTACGGCGGATATGGGACTATAGGCCGGAATTTCACCCTCATCCCCTTCCCAGCGGATCTCCCTCATTTCGATAAGATCCACCACACCTTCAAAGTTCCCTTCCTTCCCGATGGGGATCTGAATCGGAGCGGTCATTATCCCCAGCTTGTTCTCTATATCCTGAAGGACCTGGAAAAAATCCGCTCCCACCCTGTCCATCTTGTTCACATAACCAATGCAGGGTACATGGTAATGTTCCGCCTGCCGCCACACCGTTTCCGTCTGAGGTTCCACGCCCCGAACCGCGTCAAATATCGCCACAGCCCCGTCAAGCACCCTGAGGGATCGTTCAACTTCCGCGGTAAAATCAACGTGTCCGGGAGTATCGATGATGTTGATCTGGTACTTGAGTTCTTTTCCGCCGTCTGCGGCCCTGTTCCAGTAGGTAGTGGTGGCGGCGCTCTGGATGGTTATGCCCCGTTCCTGCTCCTGTTCCATCCAGTCCATGATCGCTTCGCCGTCGTCAACTTCGCCTATCCGGTGGCTCTTGCCGGTATAAAAGAGAATCCGTTCCGTAGTAGTAGTCTTACCGGCATCAATATGGGCCATGATGCCGATATTCCGCATGATTTCAAGCATAACTGTCTTATTATATCACATAAAAAACCGGATCGCTATAGTTCTCTCTGTTATTTCGGAACAACCCCGTATAGGAAGATTAGGCGGTTTTTTCGGCTTTGTCGGATAAGTACTCTTCGATGATTTCCCGCAGATTGTTTTCGTCTATTCGGACTATCGCTTTTTCCCGCTCATAGCTTGCCGCGGAATCGGAGGCATGGGCGGTATTGACCATCACATTACTGCCGAATTCCCTGCGTACCGTACCTCCCGGCGCCTTGAGGGGATCTGTGGGGCCGAGTACGGCCCGGATTTTCTTTACGGCATCTTCCCCTTCGTAGACAAGGATCATACACTTTACGTCTCCCGGTTTGTTCCGCTCGTTTTCAGGACAGGTATCCGGCCGTTTCCCCGACATAAAGTTGATTATCTGCCTGAACTGCTCCCTGGCGTATTCGACGCCGAAGCTGTCCGTTAAACCCCTTTCGGTCTCGGGCGGGAGGGGAATATTGAATTCCCTTTCCAGAAGATTCCTGGATTTCCGCCCAAAAACCGGAGCCAGCTTTTCCAGAAGATGCTGTTCCACGGGGCCGTAAAAATCGAGGGCTTCATTCAGGGAAAAACGGAAGATCTTGATACCTATGATCCGCAGCCCGGTACGGGAAAACATATCGATGATCGTCCCCGGCCGGGACGAGGCGAACGACCAGTTATCCGGCTTGATCATCACCAGTGTCTTTTCAATTCTGGAAGGTTCCGGGTAGATCATGTTGTCTACCATGTTCCGGCAGGTTCTCAGGCAGCGGGCAAAGAGAGCCAAGTTTTCATCGGCAAGACTCTGGCTCCGGGGGGTAAGCACGGCCGGTTCAAAATATATGATCCTGCCGGGATCTTCCTGATCGAGAATCAGATCCGCATAGGTATCCCGGATTGTTTCACCGGTCATCGACTCAACGCTCCGGTTTTCCGGGAAGAGGGCGCCGCAAATATCCGAAAGTTTGCTGACAGGATCTTCCCCCCGAAAGAGGAGGAGTAAGGATCTGTGCCTCCTCCCCCCGGAAGGCTCCATATTTTTTTTAACATAGTCCGCCAGCAGCTTCGCCCCGCTGTTAAGGTTTTTCTGCTTGCTTCCCCGCAGGGACGCGGCATATTGATTTACAAAATCTTCATCCGGGGCAATCATCTGGGCCCCCACCAGTTCAAGATCCGTGCGTGAAAGAAGCCGCGCAATGACTCCCCCTGTCCTGCTCTTCGCGATAGTATAGGGTGTTACCAGCACATACGAAAGTTTATTCATACTCCTCCTCCGGGGGCAACAGATCGTCCCTGGAGGCCTCCTGCTTCACTATCTCAAGCAGTTCTACCTTAAAGATCAGGGTTGAATAGGGGGGGATCACCTGTCCCGCGCCCTGGGAACCATAGGCAAGACTTGAGGGAATGAAGAGGAGGCTTGTGCCCCCTGTTTTCATCGTCTGGATGCCTTCCGCCCAGCCGGGTATCACCGCTTCCAGGGGAAATTCCGCGGGTTCTCCCCGTTCCCAAGAAGAATCAAAAACCGTTCCATCGGTAAGCGTACCCTCATAGTGTACCCTGACTATTGACATGGGACCGGGCCGCTCCCCCTCCCCTTCCGTCAGCACCTGATATTGAAGTCCGGTTTCCGTGCCGGTAACACCTTCTTTGGCGCCGTTTTCTTCAAGCCAGACGGTTTCCGCCGCCAGGGCTTCCGCCGCCTGTTTTTCCATGGCCTCCTGAAAGGCGCCCTGTACTATGCGTATGGCATTGTTCATGGAGATGCGGGTATCTTCCTTCTCCATCACGGCCCTGAGACCCTCGTACACAGAATAATAGTCCAATTCCAGGCCGGTTTTAACGAGATCTCCGGCGATTACCATGCCGAAGGCATAGCCGGTATCCGATTTTTGTTCCGCCGACCTGACATCCTCCGCGATGCCTTTGGCAAAGAGACTTCCCGCGGCAAAAATACAACAGAGAAACACAAGTATCCGTTTCATAATAACTCCTAATTTGTGCGGCCGAATGGCCGTACTACTAAACCGAACAGGAAGCGATGCTTCCTGATAACTCCTTATTCGGTAACAAAGCGGTAGCCTGTTTTTTCGGAAACTACGGTTCCCACCGCCGGATAACGGAGATGCATACCGCCAATCGGGACTTTGTTCCGGGCCGCGTAGGAGAGGTATTCCTCCCTGGAGACCGCGGCGGTTTTGGGATCGGTATCGTACGTGACGGACACGGAAGGCAGGGGGAACTGGACATCCTGAACATGCATAAGATCCCCCCAGATGACAAGTTCCTTCCCCCCGTCCCGGACGAGGAAGGCCGTGTGTCCCGGAGTGTGCCCGTAGGCTGCCGCGGCCCGGATACCCGGAAGTATCTCAATCCCTCCCGCGGAGAGGGCGCCCGGCTCGAAGGTCTCCACCCGGCCTGAATAGGGAGCCAGCGCGGCTTTTGCTCCCGCGTTCCCCTGCTGATCGACCCAGTAGGCCCGCTCCTTCCCGGCAAGGAGAACCTTCGCATTGGGGAAGAGGGCCTTCCCGTCCTTTGCCATACCCCCGATATGATCGCCGTGCATGTGGGTAAGGAGCACCGTATCCACATCTTCAGGTTTCACCCCCAGTTCCCTCATGCTGCTGAAAATGGCGCCCCCGAAACCCGTATCCACCACCACCGTCCGGCCTTTTCCCCGGACAAGAAAGGTATTGGTCTGTGAACCAAAGCTGCCTCCGGGAATGTATGTATCAAGCTGAGCGGCGCTCAGATCCAGGAGGATGTTGGGTCTCCCCGGCCCCCGGGTTTCAACAAGCATCCGTACATCGAATTCCCCTATCTTTATGCTGTATATCGCCGGTTCCGCCCCGAAAAGCGCCGGAGAAACCGCCATCGCCAACATGCCGCAAAAAAAGTTCAGTTTCATATAGCCACCCCCGTTATCAGTCTATCATACCGGAGTATACGGAAAAAGACGAGACTGTTCCGGGACATGGTAAGGTCAAAAATCCATACGTTTAGGCAGAGTTTTTCTCAAGTCCGCGTTTGCCTCGGAATGGTTATCATCACGGCGGTTCCCTCGCCGCTTTCGCTTTCAAAGGCCAAACTTCCCTTGAGGATGGCGATGCGGGCGTACATTCCCCGGATACCGTAATGGCCGGGCTTGTGAATCTCCGGGTCTTCCGGGGACAGAACAGCGAAGCCCCTGCCGTCGTCATTGACGCATACGAGCAGGGTGTCCGCGTCCCGGGCGCGGACCACAATCACCGCTTCTGTGGCCCCGGCGTGTTTTTCTATGTTGGTCAGCGACTCCTGGATCAAACGGAAACAGTGCAACTGTGCGTCGGCGTCCAGGCAGACGAGCAGGTTGTGAAGGGCGGCGTCTTCCTTGATGCTCAGGCGGCAGTCTATGCCGGTCCGTTTCCCGAAATCCAGGCAGAGCCGCCGCAGGGCGCCGGGAAGCCCCTGGTGGCGGAAGTCCGGGGGAAAGAGGCCGTCACAGATGGCGCGGATCCGCCCGGTCATGGATTCCTGGGCGTTTATCAGTTCGGCGCATAACAGCGCCCGTTCCTTTTGGCTTTCGGTACGTTCAATTTTTGCCACCCGCAGCGCCTGATAGCGCAGTTCCTGGGCCACCGAATCGTGGAGTTCCCGGCTTATGCGGCCCCGTTCCGCTTCCTGGGCCATAACCATGACCATTGAGAAACCGGCGCTTTGTTCCTCCCGAAGCCGGGAACGGCTCAAGGCCCGCCCCAGCAGCCATATTGTCAGGGCCAGAATACTGATCACCGAGGCAAAAATAAAAAACTGGTAAAAATAATTTAGGTGAATGGAATCCGCCAGGTCCGCGTCCTGTTCCAGCCACAGGGTAAAAGTCTCCTGTATATCCAGGGCCAGGGCCGGAAGCTCTTCCCGGCGTCCCGACCTGACCGCTTCCTCAAATGTTCCGCTGAGATCAAAGATCCGCTCGATGGTCTTCCCGTGAAAGCTCAGATTATAACGATAAATCTTGTACAGGGGGGTCTCAAAAATTGCCCCCAGGGAAGAGCGGAAGTCCCCCAGGGCCGCCAAAATTTCGGCCTTCTCCGGCTCGTCGTATTGCGCAAGCACGGCGGCCCGTTCTATTTCTACCCAGCGCCGGGAAAAGGCGTACACCGATTCCCCCGACGGCAAGTTCCGCGCGGACAGAACAGTTCCCCTCTCCGCGGCGCAGGCGGAAAACGCCAGGAGCGCCGGAAGAATCAGGACGAATGTCACCCTATAGGGCAGCATCAGATACGGGCTTTTGAAAAACCGCATGGGTATTGCACTTACGGGCGATGGTACGGGCTGAGGAAATCATAAAAGAGCCGAATACTCCGCAACGGAACAAGAAAAAACATCTACCGGTACATCGGGGGTTAATTGTTCCAGCTTAAAATAGGTGCTGCCGACTGTCTTGCTGAATTTCACCGGAATGAGCCTATTTGAAGAATTTCATGATTAATTCGTCTTCTTTCTCAAGCTTCTTTTCAACCAACCGGGGGATGGGCTTGCGGATTTGGGCAATGATTTCCTTGACGATTTTCTTGTCTTTTATCTCTGTCGGCTGTACCGGCTTAACCTTTGTTCCCATGATCTTCTCCAATGACCTAACTATATCCCCTTTTGACGGTTTTGACAAACAGGCATTTCGGCAGGACGGCGGGGGAGAGGGCAGGCGGCGGAATTTTGCTTAATTTAATGTACCCCCATTGGTTTGGCTATGTACCGAATTCCAAATCAATAAGCCTGTTAAACAGCCCAGCATGGTTACAGGACCAGTCTTCGTCGATTTTGCGAACCGGACTGACGGTGATAAGCCCCTTTGTTGCGGGCTTCCAGTAAAACCTGTAGCCTTTGCCTGCCACATCGTCCCGGGTGAATCAGCGTTCATTCCTCCTTGTTTCTGTGTGAATGTCTGCTTTTTCCGCTATACGTGAGCGCAGGGTTCCCGGCACATATTCAGGCATCCCGCAGCTTTGCTTTACCACTTCATGATAAATTTTTTTCGTATCCTTGAACCACCGTACCTTCATTTTTCTAACGGCGGGACGCATAATAAATCTCATCCCGGCGGCAGCGTCGGCTTCCTGTTTAATGACTTCAAGGGTTTCCCTGTATTGCGCGTTATTTGGGTCAATCTCAACGGCCTTTGAAAGGTCCGCAATAGATGCGGCATAGTCATCCTTAAAGTAATAGGACAGGCCGCGCAGATACCAAGTTCTATTATTATCCTGTTTAAGCTCTATGATCCTGGTATAATCGGCAATGTCCCTGTCATATTTCTCATTTTCCATGGCCGAGATTGTTTTTTTATTGATTTTCTTCCCGCAGGCCGCGCAGAACTTTTTTCCAAACTCTAACTCAGCTCCGCAGTTTGTACAAGTTACCATTTTCCTGCCTCCATGTTTTTTATCCGATTCTTTTCTACCAATAATTTCTTCAACGCCGGTAAACCACTTTTGAAATTCACTTTTTTCTTCTTTAAACTTGAATATTCTTGAACAGATTCAATATCAAGTATACCCAACTGTCCGATTTCTATGGTATCCATATATCCTTTTAAGGAATGGTTATATAAGGGGCCAATGTGAGTCTTGTGCCTTCTCTGTATCCCGCGTTGCCCCCTTTTGGATAGGAATTATAAAACGCGATTTTTACCATCACCGTAAATATGGTCGCGGATTTCTACAAACTTATCACGGGTCATTTTGCGTTTGATTGATTTTTCAAAATCTGTCATATACTGCTCCTTGTACCGAATTCCAAATCAATAAGCTTGTTAAACAGCTCAACATGGTAACTGTGCCCCGGATTAAACCATTCATTGAGTTATTACAGCAATCCACCATACGAATCACCCCGGAGTTGTGCCAAAAAGCCCTGGAGCGCGCCGGGGAAACAGGCGTATTGTAGCGGGTCTTTTTTTAGCTATCGAACCAATTCCTTATAAAACCGGCAAAGTGCGGGGCTGTGGCAAGCCCGGCAGACAACCCGGACCCGCCGGGATTCCGCCGGCGGGCGGGTTGTGGGGGATAAGCCCGGAAATGGAAAACGCCCCGCCTGAAATGGCGGGGCGCGCAACCAAGATCGGTTTAATCCGCGGGGAGGACGGGACCGACGGGATCGCTTTCTTCTTCCGCATTACTCGATTTATTCGTAGCTTTAACCTTGATCCATTTTCCTACATGATGATCCATAAGCGAAAGACTACTAACGCTTCCCAGAACATCCCATGCCTCGGCGTCTTTT
>JAISCR010000022.1 GCA_031265435.1 Treponema sp. | reverse complement strand
TGCCTTTACCCTGATCGGGGGTATTGCTTTTGCGGGGGGCAGAAAGGATGCCTCTAAAGGCATAACTTTTACCATCGCCCTGAGCGAAGACATCCGGGCGGTGGATGCCGGGGTTGCCTGGAACTATGTAACAAACCAGGTAACGAATCAGATTACCGAGGGCCTTGTAACCCTGGACACCAACAACAACATTGTGCCGGAACTGGCCAAAAGCTGGCGGCAGGCGGACGATCTTACCTACATCTATGAGGTACGGGATGACATCACCTTCTCCGACGGCAGCAAAATGACCATGGATGATGTGATTTTCTCCCTCAACCGGACAAAGGATCCCGACGGAGGGACTTATTTTTCCGACTTCTTTGCCGATGTGGTGAGCTTTACCGCAACAGGCCCATGGCAGCTCACCATCAAGCTGAGTCAGCCTTCGGCGGTGTTCAAGTACTTCCTTACCACCGGGGCGGGAAGGATCATCAGCAAGGCCTACTATGAAAAACATACTTCCGACTTCGGGAGCGCTTCGGGCGGCATTGTTGCTACCGGGCCTTTTGCGTATCAAAGCTGGACAAGCGGACAGGAAATTGTCCTGAAAAAGAATACGAACTACTGGAACAAGGAAAAACTTGCCGCCAACATCGTTGATACCCTGGTCTTCAAGATCATTCCCGAAGACACCACCAGGGTTATTGCCCTTGAGACAGGAAGTGTAGACTTCTGTGCCAATCTTCCCATCGACATGCTGGATCGTCTTACCGCCGCCAGAGATATCAACATGACTTCTGTTGATACCTACAGCCTTACTTTCCTGGCCATGAATACACAGCGGGCGCCTTTTGACGATTTGAATGTCCGTAAGGCGGTTTCCCATGCCCTCAATCTTCCCGAATTTCACCGGACGATTATCAAGGGCGCGGGAAGCGCAGGAACGGTGCTGCCCTTTGGCGCAGCTCTTTACGGAGAAAACGCTTCAGGATGGAGGAGCTATATCGCCTCCGCTCCCAAATATGACTACGATCTTGCCGGGGCACGAAGTTTCCTTGCCCGGTCAAAGTACCCTAACGGCTTTGACTGCGTTTTAATTATCAGCGAAACTTCCATTGCCAGTCAGCGGGCGCTTTTCCTGCAGGAGGCATTGAGGCCTCTCAATATCAATGTCGAGATCCGCAAGATGAGCGGGGACGAGCATGATACCTACCAGATGGGCGGCGTACAGGATGCCAACGGCAAACGGGATTACGATATGCTCATCGGCGGCTGGGAAGCGGACTATCCTGACCTGAACGGCAATATTGAGATTTTGTTTGTTTCCAGCCAGGCCGGGGAAGACGGCTACAACGCCGCCGCCTATGCCAATCCCAGGATTGACAGTCTCATTGAACAACAGCGGAGTTCCACCGATCCTGTCAGGCGTTTTGAAATTCAGAAACAGCTCATGGACATTGCGGTAGACGATGTGCCTTATGTCGTGTTTGACTACACGATCCGCCAAAGCGCCCTGAACAAGAAGTATACAGGTCTTGCGGTTTCTCCCGCGTGGCTGTGGGTACTGCCCGCGCAGGATATACGGCTGGCCCGGTAGCCGGTTTGAGGCGGTTTCCGGCACAGGCCGGAGGAGAACGGGCTTAAGCCTTGTTCCGATCCGGCACAGGGTTCCGGGAACCGCCCTGGCTTTTTTATGGTAAAAATAGAAAACAACCTTTCCAGCGGGAATGTATTAAGCAAATTGGTGCGTTTTGCCATTCCCTTTCTTCTTTCCAACCTTGTACAG
The DNA here is from genome assembly GCA_031265435.1 of Treponema sp. Taxonomy (GTDB): domain Bacteria; phylum Spirochaetota; class Spirochaetia; order Treponematales; family Breznakiellaceae; genus JAIRNJ01. The sequence goes on along the minus strand of JAISCR010000022.1, from coordinate 2,925 downwards.
TCCTTCTACAATGTGGCGGACATGCTTATTGTGGGGAATTTTGTGGGAACGGAGAGCATGTCCGGGGTTAATATAGGCGGACAGGTTACCTTTATCCTCACCAATACGGTGATCGGCCTGTGCGTGGGCGGTACTGTTCTTATCGGTCAATACATGGGGGCCGGAAACCGGGATGCCCTGGAAAAGGTAACCGCTACCCTTATTACGATACTGCTTATCGGTTCGCTTGTCCTTACAGTAGTGATGCTGGCAGTCCGTATTCCCGTCCTCCGCCTTATCCGGACTCCGGAAGAGTCTTTTGCGGAAAGCGACATATATCTTACGGTAACACTGACAGGACTTGTGTTTATTTTCGGCTACAATGCGCTGGCAGGAATACTGCGGGGCATGGGGAATTCCAAACATCCGTTCTACTTTGTCGTGGCGGCCAGTATCACCAATATTGTTCTGGATCTCCTTATGGTGGCGGTTTTCCGCTGGGGGGCCTTTGGCGCCGCCCTGGCTACGGTAATCTCCCAGGCGATGAGCATGATCCTCTGCATCATCTATATGATTCGTAACGGGTTTCAGTTTGATTTCAAACTCCGTTCGTTCAGGATCTACCGGAAGGAACTGGCCCTCATCTTCAAGATAGGCCTTCCAACCTGCATCCAGAACAGCGTTACCGGTGTTTCCTTCATGTTTTTGACTACCATCGTAAACATCGTGGGCGGGGTAAGCGCTTCGGCCGCGGTGGGCGCGGTGGGGAAGTTCAACAGTTTTGCCTTTATGCCGACCCAGGCGATAAGCGCCTCAATAGGGGCCATGGCGGCCCAGAACATAGGCGCCGGACGCATGGACAGGGCAGTGCTGGCCGCAAAAATCGGCACAGTTTTTTCGGTCATCGTTACCTGGCTTTTCTTTGTATTTGTACAGATCTTCCCTGCCCGGGTGCTTGAAATTTTCGGCCGTGATCCCCAGATGATACATGATGGGGTAACATATCTGCGCAGTTTTGCGTTTGATTTTCTGCTGATCCCCTTTATCTTTTGCATTAACGGTTTCCTTATCGGCGGCGGCCACACCATGTTCACCCTGATAACCAATATGCTTTCCGCGGTCCTTCTCCGTGTTCCGGTCTGCTACTTCCTGGGCGTAACACTCGGCTGGGGACTTTCCGGCGTAGGCTTTGGCGCCCCCGCCGCAAGCGCAGGAGCGCTGCTGGTCATTGTCATCTACCTTTTTTCGGGCGCCTGGAAATTCAATGCGGTTAAGTAAATGAGTAAAGGCGCTGCCCTTCCGGCGCCGAATTCAATTTTTAATTTTTCTTTTTTTGAAAGCTCAACAACAATTTTGCGTCAAGGAGCAGTTTCATCAATTATGCGGGCCGCTTGTTATGGATGATGATTTTGGTAACGGCGTCCCGTTCCGCGGCAAATGCCAGGGCAGACCGGATATGTACTTCCTGAAGTTCCGGGTAATCTTCGAGAATTTCCTGGTTGGTCATACCCGAAGAGAGCCAGCCGAGAATATCGCCTACGGTAATGCGGGTTCCCTTAATACAGGGCTTTCCAAAACGTATTCCGGGATCAATGGAGATATACGCTCGCAATTCATTCATGGTTTTGATGATAGGTTATTCATAATTTTTTTGCAAGTTACATTGGATAATTTTTTCCTGGTTTACAAAAAAATTTTGTCCACACCAAGAGCCTTTCCGGCCAGAGGGGTGAACTATGCGTAAACGCGGCGTTTTCGGGGCGGCGTTTTCGGGACGGCGGTTCCGGTGTTGGTTCTGTTTTTGCGGGCTGTGATCTGATGAACAACAAGCCGGAGATTAACGTGGAGCGGGCGATTGACGAGGCGGCTGCCTACGCCAACGCGGCGCGGCTTACGGTGGAGGTCTATTACCCCGAAAACTGGGGCCGCAGCCCGCAGTTCGGGCCGTTGGGTTCAGGCATGATGAGCCGCCGGTTCAGTATAATCCCGGGGACTATCCCATTCAGCCCTCATTTTACGTTGAATTCTAACTCCTTCGTCATTGTCCAAAATTTCAATAATACGGGGCAGCAAATCCAGCATACGCCGGTATTCCCGAACATCAGCTTCTGTAGAGGCACGGCGAATGGCTTCTTTCAAACTATCGGTAATATCGCAGCTTGGCGGCTGGTAGTCCATACCCTCTACCAGCTTCCGTATTCGGTTCATTTCTTCTCTCGCCGTTTCGCGGTCAAGAGGCGTTTTTTCTCCTGTCTCTGCCGGGGTAAAGGCAAGTATGGCCCTTCCAACGGGAATCTCGGGGGGAACCTCAATCGTCAGCCGATGGTCAGCCGGTATTTCTACAATTTGTTCTATAATCATAATATTTCAATAATAACGCACAAGGGGAATTTTGCCAACGATTAAAAGGGTTGTTGTTGAGGCTTGTATGCCGGGTCTTACGGTCTCCGCCCCGCCCTGGGACTTCTCCGGTGTGAGCAGGGGGTATCCGACGCTTGCGGGAATTGGGGGGCAGTGAGAAGTCAAATGGAAAGGGGAAAAAAGGAAGATGGTTAATTCAGCGTATCCAGAGCACGGAAAGATTTTCTGCCTGCTCCACCGCCCTGTATTTTCTGATAAAGTCGTAATACACCTCCACCAGATTGAAGACACTTATAAAAATAGAAATATCTTCGGTATCGGCGCTTTCAAAGAGCGATTTTACTTTAAGAGCCTCCGGCTCCTTATTGAGATAAGCTATGAGGGCGCAGGCGTCGAGGACGTAATTCAATTGCCACCATCCTCAGGGAAAAGCCGCCGGTATTTCGCTTCTTCCAGTTCAAAGTCTTCCCGCCTCATTTCAAGCGATTCGTCACTGGATAGAACGCCTTTAGCGATACCCCAGCATTTCTCGATAGCCGCTCTTTGCCGTTCGGTCAGACGGCGGCGGGGCCGCGTTTCCCCGGC
>JAISCR010000193.1 GCA_031265435.1 Treponema sp. | reverse complement strand
GGGGAGTATCACTACGGACGGGATGCGGTGAAACACGAGGCAAAGATGGCTGCCTACAAAAAATTTCTAGAAAGTCAAACACTTTTGAAAAAAAGTGCTTGACTTTTATCATAGACGACCTCGCGGTAAAAAATTCTTCTTAAAACAGCGTTCCCATGAATGGAAATAACCTACTGGGTACAGAGCCGCATAAGCTGGACAAAGTAATTGATGCTCTTGTAGGAAGCCGAAATCCGGTGTACCAGCGGCTCTTTGGAGAAAGCGGCCAGTTCCTTCCAGTTGGTTAAAAGTTCGCTTGGCTTTTTCTGGAAATCGTCAACCAGGGCCTTGAAATGCCTGCCGATGATGATCAGATGCGTGGCCGAACGGTTAATAATTTCCAGGGCTTCATCGTTGAGTCCTCCGCAGATACTGTTGATGTAGCGCCTCTGTGTCTTGTCCCTGTCTACCCGGAGCATGGCCGCCCGGAGCCTGGAACCGTTGTCGCCGTCTTCCGAAAGACTTTCATCAAGTTCGCCGATTGCCGCGGGAATCTCTATAACCTGATGGAACGCTTCCGACATTTCCATGGAGGCGGCATTGTTCGTCCACTGTCCCCGGATAAGAATGATGTCGCACAGTTCCTTCACTTCCTTTTCAAGCACATCCTGCAGGAAGGCCGCCAGATAGTTGAGCCCCTCGGCGTAGATGTAGCCGTCCAGTTCCCTCTGTTCAAAATTCGCGTTTTCCCTGGGCACATAGTAGTGGAGACGCACAATATCGGGAACGCTGAATACCGCCTTAACCAGGGCGCTGATCTGGGAAGTTTTCTGGGCATTGGTTATCTTGTCGATGATACCCTGGACGGATTTCTGTTTGGCTTCAAGCCAGGTTTGTGCCAGATTTTCGCCGGGAATCCTGGGCTTCCATCTCCAGCCGGGATTCTTTGTGGCATAACGCATGCAGTAATCGATGATCCCCGAACCCTTTACGTCTTTAAGGTCCGCAATGATTCTGTTCCATTCTTCCATGGGAACCAGTTCCACGCCGTTATTCGCAAGCTTTATGGCTTCCCAGGCCGTTTTCCATTCCTGCTCCCCGGTCACATAGTGGGAAATCGCCAGAAATTCCGTTATGTCCCTGATAAGGGAATCCGCCCTGGCAGGCTGGAAACGGGGAGTGTAGAGGAAATTCCCTTCCGGCATGGCGGGATCGAATTTTTTAAGAAGGCCGGTATAGTCAAAACCGGTAAAATCATGCAGCGCGGAGATCTGATTGAAGCATCGGTTGACCCCTTCTTTCCTGGTCTCGTCGAAAGATTCGGTCAGACGGGAAAGATCTCCCTTGAGCCGGGTTACCAGTTCGGTGGGGGAAGTGGTTTTTGCCCGTTCCGCCGCTTCCTCGGGGGAAATATGCCTCATGGTTTCCACGATGGTACGATCCATAAAGGCTTCAATGGCTATCTGTTTGAGCCTTTCCATCCTGCCCGCTTCCTGCAGAAACATCCTCACCGGGTAGAGGGTCTTGTAAATATCATACATGAAAACCGCAAAGGCAGGATCAAACTCGTCGGAACGGGTCCGGAAAAACTTCGCGTAACGGTTCTGGGCAATATCCTTAATATAAGTCTTGAGAACCATCTTGTCTTCGGAACCGGAAGCATCCCCGGTAAGGAATGAAACGACCTTATTTACTACACCGTCAGCCATTTTGCCCCCATAAAATTACGTACTATAAATATACTATTATAAATCTCCGTGAAAATAAAGATACGGGAAGAGCTTTCCGCAAGAGCTTTCCGCTCCTTCAGCGTTTATCCATGGGAATGTAGCCGATGTGCCCGGTAACCGACTTGTAGGACGGCCGGATAATCTTCCCCGCATTGGCAATTTCCTCAAGCCGGTGGGCGCACCAGCCGGAAATCCGGGCCACGGCAAAGAGCGGGGTAAAAAGTTCCCCGGGCAGGTCGAGCATACTGTACACAAAGCCGGAATAGAAGTCCACATTGGCGCTTACACCCTTGTAAATCTTGCGCATCGTACCGATTATCCGGGGGGCAATACTCTCTACCTTTGAGTAAAGCCGGTATTCATCCAGCCTGCCCTTTTCCTCAGCCAACTGCTCCACAAAGTCCCTGAATATCAGCGCCCGGGGATCCGAGAGACTGTACACCGCGTGTCCCATGCCATACACAAGACCGGATTTATCGAAAGCCTCCTTTTTGAGGATTCTGGCGATATACGCGGCAATCGCGTCATCATCATCCCAGTCCTTAAGCTTTTTCTTCATATCCTGGAACATCTGCACCACCTTGATGTTTGCGCCTCCGTGTTTGGGCCCCTTGAGGGAAGCCAGGGAGGCCACCACCGAGGAATATGTATCTGTTCCCGAAGAAGTAACCACATGCATCGTAAAGGTTGAATTGTTTCCCCCGCCGTGTTCCGCGTGAAGCACCAGGGCCAGGTCGAGAACCTTCGCCTCAAAGTCCGTGTAGCTGCTGTCGGGACGGAGCATGTAAAGGATATTCTCCGCGGTGGAAAGCTCAGGCTGGGCAGGATGGATCACGAGACTCTGATTGTTGTGGTAATGGGCATAGGACTGGTAACCGTAGACCGCCAGAAGGGGAAACTGGGCGATAAGCTGAATGGACTGGCGGATGATATTCGACACGGAGATATCCTCCGCGTTGTTGTCGTAGTAATAGAGAGTCAGTACGCTTTTTGCCAGAGAATTCATCATGTCCGTGCTGGGGGCGTTCATGATCGTGTCCCGGACAAACGCCTCCGGCAGAACGGCATAGCGGGAAAGGAGACTGCGGAACGTAAGGAATTCCTTCTTTTTGGGGAGATGACCAAAGAGGAGAAGGAAGGTAATTTCCTCGTACCCGAAACGGTTTTCTCCGGTAAAACCCTTTACCAGGCTTTCAATATTGACCCCCCGGTAGTAAAGCTTGCCTTCGCAGGGCACAAGATCGTTATCTTCGATAATGTAAGACACAATCTCCGATATTTCGGTAAGCCCTGCCAGAACCCCCTTGCCGCTCTTGTCCCGCAGCCCCCGTTTTACCTCGTATTTTGCGTAGAGATCATTGTCTATGACCGCGGACTTCAATGCCTTTCTGGCATACTCACAAACAAGTTTTTTTTCCTGTTTTTCGGTAATTACCATTGATATTCCCCGTTACTAAAAAAAAGCCCGGAACCGCGGCCCCGGGCTTTCAATCCTTACGATTTCAATTGAAACCGTTTAGAAAGGCCGGTCGGCTAAATACTTATACTCTTTCCAGACACGCTCCACCTGGGCCTTTGCCTTGGCGAGGAGGGCATCCGCCCGGTCGGGGCTGGCAGCCTTGAGGCTCTTGAAGCGGACTTCCTTGTACATGAAGTCTTCAAGGGCCGTAGTGGCTTCCTTGCTGTCAAGCTGGAAGGGATTCTTCCCCTGGCTCTTGAGTCTGGGATCGTAGCGGTACAGGGGCCACAGTCCGCTGGTAACCGCCGCCTTCTGCTGATCCATGCCGTGCATCATGTCGATACCGTGGTTGATACAGTGGCTGTAGGCGATGATGATGGAAGGCCCGTCGTAGCTTTCGGCCTCACGGAAGGCCTTGATCACCTGGGACATATTCGCGCCCATGGAGATCTTTCCCACATACACATAGCCGTAGCTCATTGCCATGGCGCCCAGATCCTTCTTTACGATGTCCTTTCCGCCCGCGGCGAATTTGGCGATGGCTCCCACCGGGGTGGCCTTGCTCATCTGGCCTCCGGTATTGGAGTAGACTTCGGTGTCCATACAGAGGACGTTCACGTTCCGGCCCGAAGCCAGTACGTGGTCAAGACCGCCGTAGCCGATGTCGTAACCCCAGCCGTCGCCGCCGAGAATCCACACGGAACGTTTAATAAAGTGATCCGCCAGGGAGAGGAGCATCTTTGCAACGGGCTTGCTTTCAGCCTTCAGAGCCTTCTTGAGTTCGTCTACGTTTTTCCGCTGTTCCTCAATGGCGGCGTCATCCGCCTGGGTATTGGCAAGGAGCTTGTCGAGGAGGGAAGTCTGAATGTCTTCGGCCTTGGCCTGGACAGCCAGTTCCCGGACATGTTCGGCGAGTTTGTCGCTGGTCAACCTCATCCCCATGCCGAATTCCGCGGCATCCTCAAAGAGGCTGTTCGACCAGGTCGGCCCGCGGCCGTCGGCGCGCTGGCAGTAGGGGGTAGTGGGGAGGTTTCCGCCATAAATCGAAGAACAGCCGGTTGCATTGGCAATTACCGCCCGGTCGCCGAAGAGCTGGGAGAGCAGCTTGACATAAGGCGTCTCGCCGCAGCCCGCGCAGGCGCCCGAGAACTCGAAGAGGGGCCGCTTGAGGGCCAGACCCTTGGGGGTTCCCAGGTTGATCTCCGAAGCGGGGGCTTCCGGCAGAGTCATAAAGTAATCCCAGAGGGGCGCCTGTTCTTCCCGGTACTCGATGCTGTTGTGTACCCAGTTGAGGGCCTTGCGCTCGGGGTTTTCTTTGGACTTGGCGGGGCACTGGTTGATACACACTCCGCACTGCATGCAGTCTTCCGAGGAAATCTGCAAGGTGATCTTTTTTCCCGCTTCCCCCTTTGGTTTGAGTTCGGCGCATTTGAAGCCCTTGGGCGCCTTTGACACGTCCGCGTCGGTTAAAGTCTTCATCCGCATGACCGCGTGGGGGCATACGACGGTACACTGACCGCATTGTATGCAGATATTTGCGTCCCATTCGGGGACTTTTTCGGCAATGGCCCGTTTCTCGTACTGGGTAGTGGCGGTGGGGAAGGTTCCGTCTTCGGGAATCTTCGATACGGGGAGCTTGTCTCCCTCCTGAATCGTCATGGTTCCCAGCACTTCCCGAATCCAGGGATCCTTCGCGCCTGCCATGGCCTTCTTCATGTGGATATCCCCTTCGACGGAGGAGGGGTATTTTACTTCCTGAACCGCGGACAGGGCAAGTTCGATGGTTGCGTTGTTCTTCTGCACCACATCGGCGCCCTTCTTGCCGTAGGACTTTTCGATGAATTTCTTCATGTACGTTACCGCTTCCGCCTCGGGGAGCACCCCGGAGATCTTGAAGTACGCGGCCTGCATGACTACGTTGATCCTCGTGCCCATGCCGGCCTTTCCGGCAATTTCAAAGGCGTCGATCACAAAGAATTTGAGCTTCTTGTCGATGATCCGCTTCTGAGCCTCCACGGGAAGGTACTTCCACACTTCGGAAGCCCCGTAGGGACTGTTGAGCAGGAAGGTAGAGCCCTCCTTGCAGTTGGCCAGCATGTCGTAGGTTTCCATATAGGTGAACTTGTGACAGGCCAGGAAGTCCGCCTTGGTGATAAGATAGGGCCGCCGAATCGACTTCTTGCCGAAACGGAGATGGGAAACGGTAAAACCGCCTGACTTCTTGGAGTCGTAGGAGAAGTAAGCCTGGGCATTAAGTTCCGGTTTGGCATCCCCGATTATCTTGATCGAGTTTTTGTTGGCGCCGACCGTACCGTCGGAACCGAGACCGTAGAACATCGCTTCGTTCATTCCCTCTTCGGGGATCATAAAGTGCTCGTCGTAGTCGAGGCTCTTGCCCTGTACATCATCCTTGATACCGACTATGAAGTTGGCAGTCTTCTTGCCGCTGAGGTTGTCGAATACGGCCTTTACCATGCCGGGGGTGAATTCCTTGGAACCCAGACCGTAGCGGCCGCCCAGTATGACGGGGTAACTCTTGAAGTGGGTGTCTCCGGCGCTCATCACTTCCCCGATGGCGGTGCGCACATCTTCGTAGAGGGGCTCACCCAGGGAACCGGGTTCCTTGGTACGGTCGAGAACCGCAATGGCTTTAACCGTGTGGGGCAGGGATTTTACAAAAATGCCCGCGTCAAAAGGCCGGTAGAGCCGTACCTTGAGGAGGCCCACCTTCTCTCCCGTACCCTGGAGGAATTCAACGGTTTCCTCACAGGTTTCCGCCCCGGAACCCATGATGATGATAACCTTTTCCGCGTCCGGAGCGCCGAAGTAGTCAAAGAGGTGATATGCCCTGCCGGTGAGTGTGGCATATTTATCCATTTCCGCCTGAACGATGCCCGGAACCAGATCGTAGTACTTGTTTACGCCTTCCCGGCCCTGGAAATAGGTATCCGGGTTCTGGGCAGTGCCGCGGAGAGTGGGTTTTTCGGGACTAAGACCCCGTGCGCGGTGCGCCCGCACCAGATCATCGTCGATCATACGTTTCATTATGTCGTAGGGAACTTCTTCAACCTTCTGCAGTTCATGACTGGTGCGGAAACCGTCAAAGAAATGGAGGAAAGGTATCCTGGAACGGAGCGTGGCGGCATGACTTATCACCGCGAGATCCATAACTTCCTGGATACTGTTACTGGCAACCATGGCCCAGCCGGTCTGGCGGCAGGCCATAACGTCCTGATGGTCGCCGAAAATCGAGAGGGAACTCGTTGCAAGTGCCCGCGCCGCTATATGAAACACCGTAGAGGTCAGTTCTCCGGCAATCTTGTACATGTTGGGGATCATGAGGAGGAGACCCTGGGAAGCGGTAAAAGTCGTGGAAAGCGCCCCGGTGGTCAGAGCTCCGTGAACCGCGCCGGCGGCCCCCGCTTCGGACTGCATTTCGACAACCTGGGGAATAGTTCCCCAGAGATTCTTCCGGCCCTGGGCCGAATACTCGTCCGAGAGTTCTCCCATTGGACTGGATGGCGTAATCGGATAAATTGCGATTACCTCGCTCAACGCGTGGGCTACATAAGCCGCCGCGGTATTACCATCAATCATGACCATGTTCTTGTCTGCCATTTTTTCCCTCAAAATTAGGTAGGATTTACAACCGGAACGGCCGCTGGGCCGCAGGTTACCATTATTCTAGTCCGAAAGTGTGGATTATTCAATAGACGTGTCCCGAAAAGCCCTGAGTTTTGGCACAGGTTCGGTTTTATTGAAGATTATCCGGCGTATAGCCCCTCTCCGACGCGGAACTTTGCATGTAAAGAACCAGGGCGGAGCCGGTAAGCGCATGAATATAGGGAGGGGAGCCGAGTTTGTGGAACACATCCTGGGCACTGGCGCTTTCCACCTCTACAAATTCATCATCATCCAGATCCTGTTCCCCGGTTTTTTCCGGGTTTGTGGCGACAAAGAAATGTATCCTGTTGGACATGATAGCCGGATTCGGGTTAAATTCTCCGATTTTCAGGAGATCCTCCGCCGTGTAGCCTGTTTCTTCCAGAAGTTCCCGCTTTGCTCCTTCGGCCGGGTCTTCCCCCGGTTCCAGTACCCCGCCCGGAAATTCAAGGCTCAATTCCCGCGCGCCGTGACGCCATTGCCGTACCATAACAAAGCGTCTCCCCCGGGGCGTATCCAGCACGGGGATTACCATGACCCAATCCGGGGCATTCATCACCGTAAAGGTTTTTGATTCCCTGTCCGGGGAAAGACTGGAGACTTCATCTATAGAAAATACCGGGCAGCGGAAAATTTCCCTGCTCTTTTCTTCAGTCCAGACAAGCTTTTTGTATTCTGTTTCCATATAATAGTAAGATACTTACATTAGCCGATTTTGACAATTCACCGGGAAGCGGTTACTATATTGAAATATCAGGCACAAAAACTGAATCGTATGCAGCGTTTTTCATTTTAAGGAGGCCCTTATGGCTATCGTTACTATTTCCCGTGAACTGGCCGCTTTGGGAGACGAAACCGCCCATGAGCTGGCAAAAATATTGAATTACCGTTTTATTGACAAGCATGTTCTTGAGGAGCGGATCAAAGGATACGGGGTAGAAAGTCGTAAATTCGAAAAGTATGACGAAAAGAAGCCCTCTTTCTGGGCCTCTCTTTCCCAGGACAGGGACGATTATCTTCACTACCTTAAAACCGTGGTTCTTGCCGAAGCCGGCGAAGGTAATTGTGTCTTTATAGGCCGTGGCGCCAGCGTCATGTTGAAGAATGTCCCCGGCGTGCTTTCGGTTTTCCTGGTTGCCCCCGCGGATATCCGTGTTGAACGGGTAAAGAGTTACTTCCACTGCGATGACAGGCGCGGGCGGCAGATTGTTGAACAGAGCGATCATGACCGTATGGGTTTCCACCGGTATTTTTTTGACACAGACTGGAAAGATCCCGGGAACTATCATCTTTCGCTCAATACAGGCCATCTGCATCCCGCGGTCTGCGCCGAGATCATAAAACATCTTTGGGAACAAAGCATAAACGAAGAGACGGAAGCCCGGAGCGGGGCCCGTATCAGGGAGCTTATCCTCGGGCAGCTTGTAAAGCATCGCATCCTCTATGAGAAGGAGATCCCGGTTCATTTTCTGGAAAGCTCCGTATCATCCCCGGGGAAGGTTCTTATCTATGGCGTTGCTAATTCCCAGTCTCTGGTGGAGGCCGCCCTGGCGGCCGCGCGGGAGGTTCCCGGTGTGGAGAACGTACAGTCCGAAATTCAGGTCGTGCAGGAATACAATATCATGCCTTAACAGACGGTGTTTTCTATAGTATGCTGGTATCCGGAGATTTATGGATTTTGACAATTTTCCCCTTACCAGGGATCTGATATATCTGGCCGCCGCTTTTACCGGACTCGCGTTCGGTTTTTTCCTTTCTCTTTTCAAGAGGAATGGTACCACCGGTTCCACAAACCGTTATGTTTCCGCGGCTCTCTTCATGCTTTCCGGAACCTTGATCTGCATTACCGCCGCTCTTCTCATTTCCCGGGGCAGGGTTTTAACCGGTTTTCCCCTTGTTTTACCTTCGGCGCTCATCGTGCTTCTCTGTGCCCTGGCGGCGTTCTTCCCCAGGGCCTTTGCCTTTCCGCTTTTTCTGGCTGCCGGCCTTCTTGTGGTGTGGCTGGCCTTTTCCTTTCTCCGTTTCCCCCTGATTGAGAGATCCGTCCCCCTGGCCCATGTCCGCTACGAGGGGAATAAGAGCCATAGTTTCCGTTTTTCGGGACAGGAAGAGGCCATTAAAGGCCTTGATGAAGGCAGCCCCCTTGTTATTGAGGGGGTTTATATCACCTGCGATCCCCTGTATCCGGTAATCGGCGGGGAAACTCGCGGCATGATCACCGGTATCGACAATGCCGGGAAGCGCGTGTACTCCGCGGTCTTTCCTTCCGGCCCCGCCCTCGATCGTTTCTATGATTACCTCAAGTCCGGTGGAAAGGAAGGCCGTTTCGGCATCCGCCGCGAAAACAGGCGTGACCAGGCCCTTGCCGCCGGGCTCTGGGCGTCCGAAATCCCCCTGATCTTTGATGCTGAAGGATTCCACTCTCTTGACAGCGGCCTTCCCGCAGGCCAATAGTTACATATGACCAAGGCTGACAAAATTACTTCCATTAGACTGATTCTGGCTCCTTTTTTTGTTGTCATATATTTCCTTCCCCATTGGTTTCCCTCACTGAAAGACACTTCGGCCTGGACAGTACCCTGTCTCTGGGCGCTTTTCATCGTTTCCGAGATAAGCGATATGCTGGACGGCATGGTTGCGAGAAAATTCAACGAAGGGAGCGATTTCGGCAGGCTTTTTGATCCTTTTGCGGATACCCTTGTACAGGTAAGCTACTTTCTTTGCTTTGTTGTTGACGGAATTCTGCCGGCGGCGCTTTTTCTGGTCGTGCTTTACCGGGAATTCGGTATTCTTTTCATCAGAAACCTCATGCTGAAGAAGGGCATCGCCATGGGAGCCCGCATGGGCGGGAAGATCAAGACCGTTACCTATATCATCGCCGGAATTGCCGCTTTGGCGTCCTCCAGCCTTGGACGTCTTGGCTATGATGCCCTTGTCCCGCCTTTCCGCGTTGCCGCCCTGGGTATTTTCAGTATCTCGGTGGTTTTTTCCGTGCTTTCTTTTTTGGATTATGTGAGGGTGTATAAAAAAGCAGACGCTTGAGTCCGGTTTCTCACAAAAAAACACCCGGAATGAATCAGGATGTCAATTTTTTGTAAAATTTTTTTTCGGAATCTATTGACATGATTTGAGAAAATATATATATTTGATTTTGTTCCGTAGCTTGTCTGGTTGTGGAACAGCTTTTTTTTGTTTCTAAAGATTCGAAGAATTTGAATTATTAAAAACAAAGCTTGAAATAGTAGAGTTGTTCTGAAACTTCAGGACTTGCGAGAGGATCAATCGAGTTCTCAAACAAATCTATTGTTTTTTTTATCGGTTTTTCTCCATTTTTGGGGCCTAAGGGCTTGACAGAATGTGGAGATGAGGGTTACTATCTGTGCACTTGCCCTAAAGGGCAAAGCCGGCGTCCTGAAGGGGAGCCGGGGTGATATTTGGCATTACTAGGGAAGGGGAAAGCAGGATTAGGAGAAGGGGGCAGCATTACCGGAAG
>JAISCR010000134.1 GCA_031265435.1 Treponema sp. | reverse complement strand
CTAACCCCGGGCGGGGCGCCAAGCAGGGACCAGATAATCACGGGTTCTACCGGATAGGGAACGCCCGGCATGGGGTCAATCAGATCGTCCCCGCCGGAAACGGGATAGTACGCCATGCCCACATAGCCCGTTACCCTGGCGGTTCCCCGGTACAGTTCCGCCTTCATGGCCATGGGAAGCTGGCCGGGTTTCACGTTTCCGTCAATATCGCACATGAGTTCCCGGTTCTGGTTGTCCAGGTGGATAACTACCGGGCTTTTCCCGGCGTAGGCTTTGGACACCGTGAAAACGGCGGTATAGTCCGCGCCGCCAAGGGTTGCGGTTACGCCGATGTCGTTGTTATCGGCAAACTGGGTCCCGGCTTCGGCGCTTATAAGGCCCTCCCCGTCAATAGAGAGGCCGGGGGCCGCGTTTTCAACCCGCCATGACACCCCCTCCGTGACGGCGGCGTTTCCCCGGTACAATACCGCCTGATTGGTAAAGGGCAAAGCATCCAGCAGGGGAACGCCGTCCTCGTCACAGGCGATGGTTTTGTTGTCATTTTCGAGATCAACAAAGACGGGGTTCGAGCCGTCAATAATCTTGGTGATATTGAACGTTTTGCCGTAGGTTTTTCCTCCCAGCACCAGGGAAACCCGTATTTCTTCGGCCTCCCCCAGGGCGGCCCCGTCCGCCACGGTAACAAGCCCCGCCTGGTCAATCGTTACCCCGGCAGGGGGATTGTCCAGGCTCCAGGCAGCCGGGCCGCCCCCGGCGTTATAAAGCGTCCCCTGGTTGGTAAACGGCAATACCCCAGGATAGGGTACGCCGTCCTCGCCGCAGGGGATAATTTTATTGTCATTGGCAAAATCAATGACCACGGCGGCGATACCGTCCGAACCGTCATAGACTACGGGCACCCGTTCGAGGTCCAAGAGGCTGGCCCCTTCGTACAGGCGGAACTCTATCCACGCCCACGCCGGGTTTATCGTGATTTCCCCGGTATAGTCCGTCTCCGTATCGGGATTATTCGATGTTACATATCGTATAACCTTGTCCCCCGGCGAAGGGGAGAGCCCGGGCGTATACTTGACCTGGCCGCAGCTTATCGAGGAGGGCTCTATCGTATCATCGTATTTATGCTTAATAACCGAAACGCCCGGCAGCAGTTCATAGACGGTGGCGGGGACGTACTGGTAAAGGATTAAAACCCGTTCACGGTCAAGGAGGCTGTCCCCGTCATACAGGCGGAACTCTATCCATTCCCACGCGGAATCAACCGCCACCGGGCCCGAATAATCCGTTTCATCACTGTCCCCGGAGGCAATGTATTTCAGGGTTTTGCCCGAAGGCGCGGGGGCTCCGGTTCCGGTTACCGCTTCCTGGGCGCAGCTTATTTCCGAAGGCTCCAGGGTTATGCCGTCCTGGGCCCTGCTTATCACATTGACGCTTGGCCGCAGTTCGTACACGGTGGCGGGTATGCCGTTCCGAAGCACCGGGACCCGCTGCCGGTCGAGTTCAACATCGTTATCGGAAAGGATAAACTCTATCCAGTCCCAGCCTCCCGCAGTTACCGGGACGGTGTAGTATTCGGGGGTATCGTCTTCCGACGTGATATAGGAGAGGGTCTTATGGGCCGTCTCCGGAAGGCCGTCTCCGGTGATGAACACCTGGGCGCAGGATACGGCGCCGGGGGTAAAGGTTCCGTCATCCTCCCGCTTAATAACGCTAACGCCGGGCCGCAGTTCGTACACGACGGCGGGGGCCCCGGTAAAGTCCATTCCGCTGATGGATTCCAGGATTTCAGATTTGGACACCGGGTCCGGGGGCATATCCCCCGGAGGGGCCAGGGCCTGGGGGGTGGTGATATTCGCCTCATACGGCGGGATAATCCCGGAATCGGTGGTGTAAATCCCTTCCTGGTAGGGTATCAGCGTCAACTCAAAGGTGCCGTCCCCGTTGTTCTTTTTCCCGAAGCAGAGGGCGGGGGTGGTGATCCTGCCGTATACCCCGAAGGCGATTATATCCCCCTCGTGGGGAAGGGGCGGGTCCGAATCCAGCGGGATCGCCACGGTAAAATTACAGTATATGCCCGGCTCCGGTACCGGGACCTGGATGGTCCGTATTGTGCCGGGGTTCGCGCCGTCAAACTGCATAATTTTGATGCCGTACTGTTTGGCAGTATCGGTAACGTCAAATACTCCGTCCGTCTGTATTTCGGTGATAAGCCCGTCTTCTACTTTGAGTCCCTTAATCGCCGCGCCTTCGCCTATTCCTACTACGATGGTGTCGTCCTGGACTTCCACCCGGTCCCCGATGCCGATAAGGTATCCCTCTACCGATACCTTCCGGGTCCACACTTCCGGCCGCAGGCGCTTACAGGCAAGCTGGTACCAGCCGTTTTTCACGACCTGTTCATAGCTGGTGACATACGGCATGTCCGCGCTCTCGATGACCGATGCCGGCCCGGGCTTCTTTGAACCGTCGGCCATGACGTAGACTTCGGTTTCCTGGTAGCCGTCTGCTTCGTTGATGAACTTGATGGAAAGCCCGTCCGGGACTTCCTCGAAAGCTTTTTGATTGCTTGCTTCAAGCACGTTCTGGCTGTTGAGCACCATGACGGGGTATTCCCGGGGCTTGTCCACCAGGATGCCGTATTTATCTCCGTTCAGGATGCGCATGGCCCGGCCTGTGAAAAGGATGACGGCCAGAACATCGTCCAGCCGTTTCTCGGCAGCTAAAACGCCGTTACAGGCATAACCCCGTTCATCGCACCATTCGTAAAACCCGGCAAAGGAATCCATGTCCAGCATGCCGTCCGGGTACGCCTTGCGTCCCAGGCCGGGAGACTGGAGGAGCTTCAGGGCCATGGACGCGGGGTTGTTGGCGGGTACTTCGCGGGAAGCCGATGCCCCGGTATCCCAAGCTTGGTTTTCGATATTCCAGTCCGGGTCCGTCCATTGCGTACCGTCCCACACCCGCCCGTAAGACTGGACGATACAGTTAAGGGAGTCAATGTTACCCTGGAGGGCGTCGGTAGCCTTGATCGAAAACCCCAGCCGGGCGGTTTTGTCCCGCAGTTTCGCTATCATGGGGACCTGGGCGATACTGCTGTTCGCCGCCGCGGACGCGTCCGGATCAAAGAGCCAGGTGCGGATGGCGGTGAGGTATACCCGGTCGGCGGTGCGGTTGTCATTGGCCTGGATATTGGTGCGGGCGATACGCAGTTCGATAGTCCGGGCGGAGGCGTCCTTGACATCGGAATATGAAAAATCCCGTTCCGCTACAAAGCGCATAATTTTCGCTTTCTGCCGGGTGATGGTAGTGACGGGGGCGGAATAGTATATACCCGCCTGGCCCGCGCCCGCCTGTCCGAAAGGCTTCCAATTATCGCTGTCGTCCTCGGTCGTTTTGCGCCACTGAATACTGACGCTGACCGCAGCGTCCTGTTTGTCTCCTTTGTCATTGTAGGAAATAAGCCCGTTATTGAGCGTGAATTCGACCTGTACTTTCATGGGGTTTTGGGCGGTATGCCGCAGGGCCTGTAAGGGGCTTGACCCTTCCGGGTATGAAAGCTCAACGCTTAATTGTTCTTCCACCACCGCCTGGGGGTAAAGGCTTACTTCGCTTGCCCCCTGCTGCAGTTCAAGCCGGGGATTGCTCGCGGCGTATTCGGGCCTGCCGTCAAAGGGCAGGGTGCCGTCCATGACGGCGCTTCCGTTACCCGCCAGGTAGCCGATTTCCCCCAGCTTAATATCGCTTATCTTCAGGCGGCTGTAGCCCAAAAGGTACAGGGCGTGGAAATACTGGTCTTCCCCGTCGGTCCCGCCTATGGTGGTATAGGGCCGCCCGATGTACAGGGGGGTAAAGAGATGTTTGCCAAGAACGATAGGAACGGGATGCCCGTAGGCCGACTGGTTTTTGGCTCCCCGGAGCTGGGGGATTTGTTGTAAGGCATCGGCGGACTTGGTATCCGCTGTTCCGGGTTTTTGGACAAGAAAATCCCACAGGCTCCATCCGGCGGCGGACGCGATACCGGCGCCCAGCGTTCCTGCCGCCGCTCCGATGCCGATAGCCAGGCCGAATCCGACCCAGCCGATTGGACCGGAAATCATACTTATCAAACCGCCGACTATAAGGCCAAGGGCGCCCCCCAATCCCAAACCCGCGAACCAGTCTTTAGCTTCCCCTTCGGGGAACAGCCGGATGGCGCAGATGTCCCCGTCTTTGAGCAGGTAGGCCTCGTCCTGCAAAAAGCCGTTGACCGATATGATAGAATTGGTAAAGTCCGTATCGGGGAACAGTTCCCGTATCGTTATTTCATGCCCGGGGGTAAGCGTATCGTGTTTGTCATCCAGGGAACTCCTGAAAATATTGACTAAAATCATGCCGCCACCCGGTAGTATCCCTTTACCCTTTTAGACCATCGGTAAAGCCTGTCGATGACCACCCCGGTATGCCGGGAAGCGTGGATGAATTCCCCGTGTTCCAGATATATGCCGATGTGGGAAGGCTCCCCCAGGACCGTAAACTCAATCACGCAGAACGGCTCCGGCTTCTCAAGGGGCATGTTCGGGATGGTCGCTTCCAGGCTGCCCATGACGCGCCGGTTGGTGGCCGTTTCCGTATCAAGGTAGGGAAGGTCCGGCAGCTTTATCCCCCGTTCCCGGAATATCAGCAGGGCAAGGCCGTAGCAGTCCAGTCCCTCCTCCAGGGTGCGCCCGTGGGGCTTGTACGGCGTGCCGATGTATTTTTTTATGTCCATCACGCTATCCCCGGGGTAGTCTGGGCGGTGCATTTCTCCGCCGGTACGATGACGGCCATGTTCTCATCGAAGTGTAAAGTCCACGAGATCGAAATCTCATTCCAGCTTGCCGCCCGCAGCGTAAAGCTGTTTTCCTCCAGGGGTTCTATTCCC
Source organism: Treponema sp. (assembly GCA_031265435.1). Taxonomy (GTDB): domain Bacteria; phylum Spirochaetota; class Spirochaetia; order Treponematales; family Breznakiellaceae; genus JAIRNJ01. The sequence continues at coordinate 6,806 of JAISCR010000134.1, read as the reverse complement.
GCTATGGAGCCCTCCTGATACACGATAACCGCGATAAACCGCAGTTTCGCCGGTTTTTGGGTGCCGCGTATCTTTTCAATCCACACCTGGTCAACCGCCGACATGGTGAGGGTAGCATCCCCTATTTTGGAACCGTCACGGTCCGGGGGCTGTAGGGAAAACGCGGCGGCGTTGTAGACGTTTCCCTCATAGGTTATGTTTTCGGACCCGTTGGTGTAGAACATATCGGGGTAGTCGTCGTGGGTTATTGCTATAAGGCAGGGGAAACTCGCCGCCGTCCGCTGCTGGGTTATCTGCCGTTTTGAAAAGGGGCTAATCAGCATATTCAGGTAGCCTCCTGCCAGTTCATGGAGACTTCCACGTTCAGCGCCGAGGTATTCTTTACCCCGATAGCCGATTCCGGCACGAACTGGTATTCCACCTGCTCCCCGGTGTTGTCGTTTATTTTGGGATAGGAGAAAGTATATACCCCCCTGCGGTCGGTGTTGTTCCACCAGACGTTAAAGACCCGGTATTCCTCCAGGGTCATGTGCATGATGACGGTAAACGGATTGGGCGTTTTTATGTGATCGGCCCGTACCTTGAGTTTCCCGCTGCGGGTTTGATCGGCGATTACGCCGGTGTTCGAGCCCCATGAAGAAGGAATAAGCACCTTGCCTATGGATTTACCGTTAAGGGTGGGCCAGGGGATCATGATACCACATGCCTCCCCGCTGCCCGCCGGTTCATGGCCCCCATGGCTCGGTCGTATTTCCCTCCGGCAAGGCCGTTTTGCACCACTTGGTCAATGAGGACGGTAATCTGCCGGGCCCCGTCTTCGTCTACGCCTTCCTGTTGTGTTACCGTTGCCGGAGTGTTGTTGATGATGGTGATATTAACCGGCGCGGCTCCCCCGCCCATCAACGTTTCGGGATGTTTTGTTGCTATTATAAAATCTTCCGGGTGGGTGTTTACAATGCCGTTGGGAGTGATAATAGCGTCATTGACACTTATAGATGATTGGGCAGTCAACTGCCGCCGTTTGACCGTGTAGTATTCCTCCTGTTCCTTTTGGGCGGCGATAAGGTCCGTAATCTGCCGCTGTATCCGGTTTAGTTTTTCAAGTTCGTCATTCCGCCCGCTGTCCTCCGCGTCCGATACGAGGCCGCTTATGAATGACATAAGCCCGGAAGCGCCGATAAAAGCCAATCCAACCGGCCATTGCCCGGCGCTGATAAGCTGCAAGCCCACATTGAGGAGAAGCTGCGGCATGGCGTCTATGAGGTTTCGGAGCATATTCCGTACCGCGTCTGAAAATTCGTCCGATGATACGGTGCCGTCCTGGAAAGCCTTGCCCAGGTCATGGGCAAAGTCCACCAGGGATGTTGCCGCCAAACTGATTCCCGCTTCTTTGAGGGTTTCGAGGGCTTCTTTCAGGGCCTCCGTCTTTTGTATCTCCTGCTCAAGGGCGTATATCTCTTTGGCGCGGGCTTCGTCCCCAAGCTGGATGGTAAGTTCCTTTATTCTTGCTTCTTCTTCTGACAGCCCGAGCAGTTCCAGCCTGAGTTCCAGTTCTTCCTTTAAGTCTTCATAGGCCTGATTGTTCTTTTCCACGGTCGTCATGCTGTCCGCCATTGACTTAACGCTGGTATATTTCTTAATTATCTCAGAGAAGTATTCATTCGCGGGAGATTCTCCCGCCTTATACAAATCAATAATTATGTTTCTTAATTCCTGTTCCATGTCTTTATATAGCTGCGTAATATCTAACCCCATATCGGTTATGAATTTTCTATTTTCCGCCGCGAAATCATGCGTAATTATCTCGCCGTTATCCATCTCGAATTCCCACGCCTGCATAGGGAATTCTTCCGGTCGGCGCAGATTATCTAGCCGGTTCGCCGCCGATTCAATTTTGGCGATATATAACATATAATCTTCAATGTCGTTATTTCCACCGGTTCCTAATATACCCCGTATGGTGTCATACCTGCTTTGCCTGGCCAGAATCATTTCCTGCTTCTCTAACACCGTAAGCACTTTTTCTTCATTCAAGAACCGGTTTTTTTCCAGTAGCTGTTGTTTATTCCGCTCCCGTGTTGACAGGCTTATGAGATTAAGTTCTTTATCAAGGCCCCGGATGTATTCTTCATAATCAAGATCATTTACCACGGTCTGTGCCTGATTTATCTTGTCAATCAATGTTTGTATTGATTTATCATCGCCCGTCCATTCTTCGGAACCTCTAAATTCAAGCATTTGGCGCAGATTGCTTTGCATATCCGCAAGTTCTTTTTTTGCCTGATCTAATTCAGCAATTCCTAGTATGTCGGCTATGGTCTTGTCTTTATAAGTGGAAAAAAGTTTGTTCCTGGCCGTAGTAAGATCGTTTATGTAATTTGTTATTGTCTGCAATCCCCTGGTTTCCACTGTGGGGGTAAAATTGAAAATCTTTCCCAGCTCTATCTGCCAGTCTTTTAAGGGGGTTTTCGTCTTTTCCAGCATGTCCTGGATTTCTTTTTCTACCGCCTTTATCGCCGCCTCGTATTCCCTTTTTTCAGTATCCGTTGCGGGACGGTAGATTAACTTTATCGGGGCTTCGTACCTGTTTCCGGGGCCGAATTCCTGAAGGTTTTCCTGTTCCTCCGCCCTGCCCAGAGAAAGCAACGCCCTGTATTCATTTTGATATGTCTCCAGTTCTTTCCGCAGTGCCTCCATCCGGCCATCCTGGGTTGAGGTATATCTTTCATGAATACTGGATAAGGCGGAATCATAACTTTTTACCTGGACGGCTATTAAATCTTTTTGTTGTTGAAGTACGGCAACGCGGGATTTTTCACTTTCTTCTAAAGATTTTACACTGTCTTCATAGGGCTTCATCAATGCAATAATTTCTTTTCTTTTTTTATAAAGGATATCCAGCATGGCTATTTGTGTATTTGTGCCTCCGGCCATGCCTTCATATCTTTTTATTTTGTTTTCAATATCAATCAATTCATTGGCATATTGGTTATAGTAGTTTTGATTTGTATCTTCACCGGCTTCAATTGCGTTCCGGGCATTGCGGGCATTTTGATTAGCAACAAGAGCCTCGGTTTCACGGTTTATTGCTTCCGTTGTTTCATCAATAATTTTTTTGTACAGTTCGCCGATTCCGGTAGTCTCCGCAAAGGTCGCCAGAAAAGATTTCCATGTCCCCTCAAGGTTCGTTGTTTTCCCCTGGAGCGTTCCGGCCCCCTTTTCCATGGCGTTGTAAAACGCCCCGCCCTCGGCGGTCATGCGCCGGAAGGCTTCGGTTACCTGGTCCGCCGTAGCGTTGCCTTCTATTCCCATCTGGCGCAGCGTGTCGTAAATAGGGATGCCCATCATGGCAAACTGGCGCAGGTCCATAGCCGTGGTCTTCCCCACGCTCTGAACCTGGGCGAAATTCGCCACAATCCGGTTGAATTTATCGGAAGAACCCCCGGCGGTGTTTCCCAGCATGGTTAGAACCGTAACAAGGTCGTTGGCGGCGGTCCCGGTCTGTTTCAACTGCACCGCCGCGCTTGCAAGCTGTTCGACATTGAAAGGTGTGCGCCCAGCCATTTTGCGGATTTCATCAAAGGAAACGGCGGCCTGTTGTGCGCTTCCCATAACCACTTCAAGATTGGCCTTAATCATTTCAAAATCGGCGAAAGCCTGAATGGATTCTTTAGCGAAATTGACGGCGGCTTCCCCAAGTTCAAGAAAAACGCTTACGGCGGCCTGGGCCGGGGTTACTATGCCCATAAGCCCGGAGGCGATAGAGCGCAGGGGCCCGGGTAGCTTGTTGACGATAAGCATGAAGGCGCCGAACTTCTTGGACATATCATCGGATGTCTGCCCGGCCTTCTGGCCCAATCTGGAAAACACCTCAAGGTTTCCGTTGGCGGTGAGAACGCCCTGGCTGTCTATTTCTATTACGAGGCGGCTTATATCCGGCATAATGTTACCTTTCAGCCGCTTTCTCTAAGGGCTTTGTTATTCTCCGATGCCGCCCAGCTTTCCATTTTCCGTATAAGGCCGACCTCATAGACAGATAATGCAGCCTGAGTTGAAGCGCAGTAAGCCGCAATGTCCTGATAAGTAATACCGTTAGGGCAAAAATAATGCAGGTCAATAAATATACTGAAAAGGCCGGAGAATAGAGGAGGAGGATCAATATCCATGTAATCGGCGAAATCTTTCCGCCCCCGCTTCCATCGTTCATACCCGACGGCGTTGATGATGCCGTCGCGCTGCTCCGCCATTGTGTAGTGTTCAATATCTTTCCCCGCCTTCCGCGTTCGGTCCGCATGAAGGAAAAAGAACCGCCTGACCGCGGCCTCTAGCCCTCTTTCCCCTCGGATAAAAAATTTTCCCGCAGCCTCGACTTTTCAAGCACGAAATCCTTGACCGCCGGTATCTGGTCGATAAGGTATTGGAAGTCCTTCCGTTCCGCTTTCAATTCCCGGTCGAAAAGCACTACCGGCTCATATCCGATGCGGGTCTTCTGTTTCTTATCCTCGGGGCCGTATTGATAGCCCCGGATACCCGCCAGCCTGACAAGGACCGATTCATCGGAGAGATCGTCAATCTCCTCATAGTCCGCTTCGCTTATCTCCTCGAACTTCCCGGACTGGATTTTCCCGAAAAGTTCGCTCCGCAGCCGTTTGCGGTTGTATTTCTGTACGGCGTCGCTGTCGGCCCCCAGAATTTTGAGGTCGAAGGGCCATTTTTTCCCGTAAGCCTCAAAACGGAACCACTGGCCCTGTTCGGCGTTGTCCCTGGTCGCAAGGTTGCTGATGTCCATCTGTTACTCCTCTCTATATGCCGCCCTCCCGCTGCGGGAAGGCGGAAAATTGATTAGCTTACCGTTATGCTGCAAGTGCCCGTATGGCCGCCCTCTTCAGTGGTTGCGGTAATGGTGCAGGTCCCGGCCCCTACCGCCTCTACTACGCCGCCAGCAACCGCCGCTACGCCATCATCATCGCTGGTCCAGATTACATTCTGATTGGTCGCATTAGCGGGGCTTACCGTGGCGGTCAGGGTTTCATAATCTCCCACGGTCATGGACAGAGCGCTCTGATCCAGTGCAACGCCCGTTACCGGGATGCGGGGGACCGATTTGCGAAGGATGAAGCGGTCCGCCCCGTAGGTCTTGAAAGGAAGCGCCGTTTGAAGCTGCTGGTCCCCGGACAGGGTGGAATTATCGAAGCTGATTTTCAGGATGAAGGTGTATTCGGCCTCGTCATTGTAAACAGTGATATACAGGGTCCCGCCCTTGCCTTCTTTAGCCAGGTTGTAAAGCTTGCCGTCCTTCACGTATTCGCTGATAGTCCCGGTTATGTTCAGCATACCGATGGTTTTGTCTATAGCTTTGAGCTGGAAAAGACCCTGGAGGTCCGCCATGTTGTTGCTGATGTCCACCGTTATGCTGACGTAATCGATGTATTCCACCGGCTGCGGGTCGTCCGGCCCCTGAAATTTCGCGGAGCCCTGGAGGGTGAAAAACTGTTCGTTTTCCAGGGGCGGGAGGGCGTTTGAAAGATCAACCGGCGGGGTTGTCTCAAATTTGGGGTTGTTGCTCCCCATAAGGCCGAAGGTGATTTTTACCAGGGCGCTTATCGCGAAGGAAATGCTCGCCGTGCTGAACTGGAGGTTCTGAAAAAGGTGGTAAAGCGCCGGGTCCTGGGTGAAGGCTTTTTCCAGATAAAAAGACCGTTGTTTGTTTCCGAGAACCATATCATAAACATCGTGCAGGGTGTCCGAAAGGGCGGCGTTCCTGACAAACCCATCAACGGAACAGAGGACGGCTTTCAAAAAATCGTCATGTTCATGGGGGGCAAAGTTTACTACCAGGTCCCCGGCGTTTGATTCTGTGCCCCGCAGGCTTTTCTCCGGGTTTCGCCCGGGGAACAGGGTGTCGTTCTCGATGGTCTGGTAGGACCCCTCAAGAGAAGTTGACACATACCGCTGGGCGCGGGGGGCGGGAGAGAAGGGGATCTGGCCGGCCTGCTCCTCCTCTATGTAAATATCGACGTTCTGTGAAGTTTTATACGCCATGATACTCTCCTGTTATTGAACTATGTCTTATACCGTAATTAAAGAATGAAGGAGATTATCTATCGGCGCAATTCGTAAGTATTTATGTAGTATGTATTAACGTAGTACATAGTTACGGTGTGATTATTTGGACAGGTCCGCCCGGAACTCTACGCGGATCACCGTCCGGTAAAAATCAGTTTCCGGCCCCTCCGCCGCCCGGTAGGTCCGCAGGATCATCACTTCGTCAAAGGTTTTACCCCGGGAGAACAAGCGGCATATCCAGTCATACTTGGCGCTTATTTCCGCCATGCCCGCACCGATGGGAACCATAATGTCAATCTGAAAAACCCCTGTCCAGGTATTCCCGGCATTCGTCCCCAGGCCGGACGGATCGGGCTCATTGGGGAGAAACGATAAGCTGAAAAACCTTTTGTCCGCTGGAGGGGTGAAGGGAACGTTGGGCAGGTCTACGTTAAGCAGTTTTTCTCCGCTGCGCTTTATGTACTCAACCCCGGAGAAATCGTTCAAGGAGAGAAATACGGCTGTCAGTTTGTCCTGAATATAACCATCATTCATTTTTTGCCTTCGTTATTTCCACGGCCTTTTCAAAAAGCTGGTCGGCCAGTACAAGGTTTTTTCCTATCACTCCATGAGGGCTTTGCCTGCTGAAACCTCCGATTGTTTTTTTTGTTTCCGGCTTATCGGTGAAAGTTCCATATTCTATTTTTCGGGCGTAGGGTAAATTGTTCGCCAAAAATATAGCATCATCGCCTTTTGCCGTT
>JAISCR010000076.1 GCA_031265435.1 Treponema sp. | reverse complement strand
TGCAAACCTATCAACACGGCAGATCTCAAGGGCGGGGACAGGAAACAGGTTCTCTCCGATACTGTATACGGTGTCATCAAGGAGGCATTGGAAGCGTCTCAAGCCTGAGCGGAGAATTTAACCGTAAATTCCCTGGAGAGGTTTTTAAATGACCTTGCCCTGGAGGTACTGTTTTTTTCTCTTGACAAAAAATTCTTTTTTATTATAATTTTCCTTTTATTTTCTTGCAGAGGAAGCATATGGCTCGTGACTGTGCCGGATAAGGTTTGATTTATATATTGCCGCAGTTTTTACCCCCCCCCCCCCCCCCCCGATAGGAATACTAGGATATAGCCTTCCGCCAAGGGCGGATTCCCCTTCACCTATAGTCAATACCGCCGGCAAGACCCGTCGGCCGCTCTACACTCTCTTTTCATTCGGAACAAAGGCCGCTTTCTTCGTCACAACGGAGAAACCGGCTTTTATTTTTTGCGCCGTGCGCGCAAAGCTCATAACTCATGGTCGGGCGGACCATAAACGCGGAGGAACATCGCAATGAAGAAAAGCGGATTGTTTCTTATAGGAATTCTGGTAGTGGTACTTGTCTGCGGTCTTTTGTTCACAGGCTGTTCCAATCCATTTGAGAAGTTATTTGGGGGAGACAGCGCCAGCGGTGGTACGGATGAGGATCCTTCCTGGAGGTGGAGCCAGGGCCAGTGGGCAGACTGGTTCAATAATCATTCGCCATACGAGCCATCCGACATGAATACCGTAAATACATTTAGAGCCGAAAACTCCCTTTGGGTTACAAATAATTCCTGGTGGACTACTATGTACACTGCCTGGATGACCGGAAGTTACATCGACGGAAGCGGCTATGACTCCGGCGGGGGATCCGATCTTTCCACAAGCTGGAGCCAGAGCCAGTGGCAAAACTGGTTCAATACTCACCCGGTAACCAACCCATCTAATGCCACTGCCGTATCGACATTTTATAGTCAAAACTACAGTTGGTGTATTCAGACTTCCTGGTGGACTACCATGTATACTACCTGGAGCACCGGAGGAGGTGGAGGAGGCGGGGGCTCTGATCTTTCCACAACTTGGGGCCAGAGCCAGTGGGCAAGCTGGTTCAATGGTCATCCGGTCACCACCTATTCTAACGCCACTGCCGTATCGACATTTTCTAGTCAAAACTCCCTTTGGATTTCAAATAATCCCTGGTGGACTACTATGTACAGTACTTGGGTCAGCGGGGGGATAGTGTATTTTTAATGCTGGTTCAATAGTCACCCGACTATTGAACCGTCTGCCGGTAGTGGCTTACCGGCATTTGGATCTACAACCGGGGCTTGAATTGTCCAGCCCCGGCATAAAACCTTATCATACAGCGAAGGCCGGGAAGAAATTGTAACCGCCACGTCGAAAAAGTCGAATAAGTTCCGGTAAAAAGCCTCGTTTTCTCACACTACTTCTTCGACTTCTTCGACCTCGTGGTAAATTTTTTCTTCAAACCATGCCGCATTAAGGGGAATTTTGACGCTGAAAAAAGTAAATGACCCTGCCCTGCCTGAAAACCGCAAGAGATGACATCTCATCGATTTCCAAATTTGACACGGATTTGACATTTTCTTTTTCCTGTTTTGACATTGAATTTTTATTCTCATTATAACGGTCTATGTAAGGGCCTATACCGGCCAGGGAGAAAACAGACGAAAAAGATTACGAAATTTGTTTCGGCGGCAGTTCTGCTTGCGGGTCTGGCAGGATGTGCAGGAAAAGAAAACACATCCATCACGGTTATTTCCCGTGAAGAAGGTTCCGGTACCCGGAGCGCCTTTGTTGAACTTTTCGAAGTGCTTGATGAAAATAAAAACGATAATACCACCGTCCGGGCGGAGATTACAAACAATACGGCGGTTATGCTGGCTTCCGTTGCGGGAAACAAAAATGCCGCAGGTTATGTATCCCTGGGTTCCTTGAACAATACGGTTAAAGCACTGAAGATTGACGGATTCGAGGCAAGCGCCGCGGCCATCGCCAGAGGCGATTACAAAATATCACGGCCTTTTCTGATTGCGATTAAAGATCAACCGGGCCCCGCGGCGGAGGACTTTATCAATTTTATAGTGAGCGCCGAAGGACAGGAAGTGGTTGCCGGGAACGGGTATCTGCCTGTGGCAGGCAGGGAAGTTCCTAAGAGCCGGTTTGCGCCGTCCACCGTAAGGGTAGCCGGTTCTTCGTCGGTCAGTCCGTTGATGGAAAAACTGCGGGAGGCTTACATCAAAAAAAATCCTGATATTGATATTGAAATACAGCAGAGCGATTCTTCCACGGGAATGAACGCGCTAATCAACGGTATCTGCGATATAGGCATGGCGTCCAGGGAACTAAAATCCTCCGAGAGTGAAAAAGGTATCAGCAGTATCATGATCGCCGTGGACGGCATCGCGGTGATTGTAAACCGTGAGAATTCTCTTGAAAATCTTTCACGCCGGCAGGTCGGCGACATATTCTCAGGCCAGGCCGGGGACTGGAAGGAACTGAAATGAACAGAGAGCGGATCATGGGCATGGTATTCCTGCTTGCCGCGTGTATCTCCATCCTCTGCGTAGTCCTGATATGCCTCTTCCTCTTTGCCGGCGGACTTCCCGTAATCGGCAGAATTGGGCCTGTAAATTTTTTTGCCGGAAAGATCTGGAAGCCCGGCAGCGGACTTTTCGGAATAGCTCCCATGATCCTTGGGAGTCTCTGCGTTACCGCGGGGGCAATTATTACCGGTGTTCCTGCCGGAATTCTCACAGCCGTATTCCTGGCCTGTTTCTGCCCGAAACGTCTCCATGCGCTATTGAATCCGGCGCTTGCGCTGCTTGCGGGAATACCGTCGGTAGTCTACGGATTTTTCGGCCTTGTTGTTCTTGTTCCGGCCCTGCGTTTTGCCGGTGGCGGCAGCGGAAAAAGTATGCTTGCCGCATCAATCATTTTGGGCATAATGATCCTTCCCACAATTGTCAGCGTATCCGAAACAGCCATACGTTCGGTGCCCGCAAGTTGTTACGAAGGAGCCCTGGCTCTTGGGGCGTCTCACGAGGAGGCTGTCTTTTTTGCGGTCCTTCCCGCGGCCAGATCCGGAATTACGGCGGCGGTGATTCTTGGAACCGGAAGGTCAATCGGTGAAACCATGGCGGTGATCATGGTGGCGGGAAACCAGGCCCTGATCCCGGACAGCATTTTTCACGGAGTACGGACAATGACCGCCAATATTGTACTGGAGATGGGTTATGCGGCGGAGTTTCACCGTGAAGCGTTGATAGCTACCGCGGTGGTACTCTTTGTTTTTATTCTGATGATCAATATGCTCTTTTCTCTGGTAAGGGGAAGGGCAAGATGAATGCGGAACGTAAACGCTTCCTGCCGCCGATGCTGCGGCTCCTGGTATACGCGGCGGCGGGAACAAGTATTTTTATCGTTCTGTTTATTTCATCTTATATCTTTATAATGGGTATTCCAAATCTGCGCCCCGAACTTTTTTCTATAGTTTACACAAGCGAAAACGCTTCCCTTCTTCCCGCATTGATCAATACGCTGATAATGGCCTTCCTTTCCCTTCTGCTTGCAGTCCCTCTCGGTGTCTCTGCCGCCATATATCTTACGGAATACTCCCGCTCAGGAAATATTATGGTCAAGGCGGTGCGGCTTGCGGCGGAAACTCTGGCGGGCATCCCTTCCATTATTTACGGTCTGTTCGGCATGCTGCTCTTTGTCGTGTATCTGCGCTGGGGCTACTCGATCCTGGCGGGGAGTTTTACCATGGCGATTATGATCCTCCCCATCATCATGCGGACTGCGGAGGAAGCCATACTTTCGGTTCCCGATACGTACAGGGAAGGCAGCTTCAGCCTCGGCGCCGGACGCCTGCGGACTGTGACGGCCGTGGTTCTGCCGCCGGCGGTTCCCGGCATTTTTGCCGGAATCATTCTTGCGTCGGGAAGGATCTTTGGTGAAACCGCCGCGCTTATTTTTACCGCCGGTACGGTGGCCGGAATTCCAAAAAGTCTGTTTTCCTCGGGGCGTACACTTGCCGTACACATGTACAGCCTGTCAAGTGAAGGATTCTATATCAAACAGGCCTATGCCTCCGCGGTAGTGCTTTTTGTTCTTGCCGCCCTGATCAATGCCGCCTCATTCTTTCTGATGAAAAAACTTTCCGGAAACATGGGAACAGAGCATGGATAAGATCGGCGTCAGGGATTTGAATCTCTATTACGGCGGTTCCCAGGCGCTGAAAAAAATCACTATGGGAATCAGGGAACATGAAATCACCGCGCTTATCGGGCCTTCAGGCTGCGGGAAATCGAGCTTCATCAAGACGCTCAACCGTATGAACGATCTTGTGGAAGGATGCCGTATCAGCGGAACGGTTCTTCTTGACGGAGAAAACATATACGGCACTGCCGATTCCGGTACGCTCCGCAGGCGGGTAGGCATGGTGTTCCAGAAACCGAATCCCTTTCCCATGAGTGTTTATGACAATGTTGCCTTTGGCCCGCGAACACACGGAGTACGCTCCAGACCCGCTCTGGATTATATCGTGGAAAAATCCCTGCGGGAAGTCGTGCTCTGGGACGAGATCAAAGACCGATTAAAGAAGAGTGCCTTTTCTCTTTCCGGGGGTCAGCAGCAGCGGCTCTGCATAGCCCGCGCCCTGGCCGTGGAACCGGAAGTTCTGCTCATGGACGAACCTACTTCGGCTCTTGACCCTGTTTCAACTTCCAGGATTGAAGATCTGGTTTTTGAACTGCAAAGGCAATACACTGTTGTCATGGTGACGCACAATATGCAGCAGGCTGCCCGCATCTCGGGCAATACCGCTTTCTTCCTGTCCGGAGAACTGATCGAGTGCGGCGCCACCGAGGAGCTTTTTTCCATGCCTAAGGATAAACGTACGGAAGATTACATTACCGGGAGGTTTGGCTGATGAGAGAGAGTTACCGGAAGCAGCTTGAGTCCCTTCATACGGAACTCATCCGTATGGGCGCTTTCTGCGAAGACGCCATTGCCAGCGCCGTGGGCGGTTTTCTGGATGAAGACGCGGCTCTCAGGGAGAAAGCAATTAAACTGGAGAAAGAAATAGACCTCAAGGAACGGGAGATCGAATCGATCTGTGTGCGGCTTCTCCTCCGGGAACAGCCTGTGGCGGGGGATCTCAGGCAGATAACCGCGGCACAGCGGATGGTCGGCGACATGGAACGCATAGGCGATCAGGCCGCAGACATTGCGGAACTGGCAAATTTTTTTTACAGAAACAGAAGTTCAGGCGGCGGCGTTTTTCCGGAAACCCTGCGAACCGGAGAAATACTGAAAAGCGATATTCATATCGGAGAGATGGCAAAGGCAACCGCGGCGATGCTGACCGCCAGTATAGATTCCTTTGTGGCGGGGGATCTGCAGAAAGCCGGGGATGTGATCAAAAGCGACGACGAGGTCGATGAATTGTTCAGAAAAATAAAGCGGGAGTTGATTGAAATCATTTCAGAAAACAGCGGGAGCGGCGGCGCGTGCCTGGATCTTCTCATGATTTCAAAGTATCTGGAACGCATCGGCGATCATGCGGTGAATATTGCCGAATGGGTGGTCTATTCGATCGCCGGCGAAAGGGGGCAGCCGGCTTGAAGAGCGACAGTAATCGCCGCGAGAACGACGTTATACATTCTCAAACGGATCGCAAAGCCGCTGCCCCCCTGATCTATCTTGTTGAAGATGAAGATTCCATCCGCGAACTGGTTCTCTATACTCTGGACAATTCAGGCCTTGAGGCAAAGGGCTTTGCCGAAGGAAAAAGTTTCTGGCAGGCTATGGAAGAAAAACAGCCTGACCTGGTTCTCCTTGACATCATGCTTCCCGGCGAGGACGGACTTTCCATTTTGAAGAAACTCCGTTCTTCAAAATTTGCCAGGCTGCCTGTCATCATGCTCACCGCAAAGGGAAGCGAATACGACAAAGTCTCCGGCCTTGACAGCGGCGCGGATGATTATATTGCCAAGCCCTTCGGCCTGATGGAACTGAAAGCCAGGGTAAAGGCCCTGCTCAGACGGACTCAGCCGGGGAATCAGAAGGAATTCAGGCTGGGCGATCTCCGCGTCAATATTCCAAGGCACACTGTTACTGCGGGAGGAGGTGAAATTTCGCTCACCATCAAGGAATTCGATCTTCTGGTATATCTCCTGAAGAATGAAGACGCTGTCCTCTCCAGGGAACAGCTTTTGCAGCAGGTATGGGGCTATGACTTTGCCGGAGAAACCAGAACCGTAGACACCCATATACTCACCCTGAGGAGCAAGCTTGGCTCCGCGGGGGCACTTGTCAAAACAGTCCGCGGCCTGGGTTACAAGATAGGAGAGGGGGAATGAAGCGCATCATTTTTATCGCGACAGGAATCCTGTCGGGTCTTTCGATAATACTGACGGCGGTTTTGATTCATTTTGCCGTGTACTGGGGATTCTCCCGGCAGATGAAACATGAGGCGGCCCTTGAACTGGAATATGTCCGCGCGGGAATTGAAGCCGCCGGGGAAGAACTTCTGGAAACACTTGCGCCCGGCCCCAGACTTACCCTGATCGCCGCGGACGGTACGGTTTTGTTTGACAATGAAACGGATGCGCGGAACATGGAAAACCATTTGGACCGTCAGGAAGTACAGTCGGCCGCCGCGGGGAGTCCCGGTGAGAATATCCATTTTTCCGGCACCCTCGGGAAACGCGCCTATTACAGGGCCGTTAAACTTGCGAACGGAAAAATTCTGCGAATTGCCGTAGGCATGGACAGCATACTCACTTCGGCGATGACGCTTGTGCCTCTCACCCTCGCAATAGTATTGGCGGTTTTTGTCTGCTCTCTTTTTACGGCTTCCGCCGTTACCAGGCGTATAGTAAAACCTCTTAACAGTCTCAATCTGGAAAAACCGGAAAACAATATTGTGTATGAAGAATTGAGTCCCCTGCTTTCCAGAATCAGGGAACAGAAGGATCAGATTGAAAAGCAGATTGGCGAACTGCGGAAAAAACAGATCGAGTTTCAGGCCATCACCGACAATATGCGGGAGGGGCTTCTGGTGCTGGACAGGGAAGGACATATACTTTCCTGCAACAACAGTGCCATAAAATTGCTGCGTCTCAGTTCGGCAATGGAAAACCGCAATATCCTTGAGCTGAGACGGGACAAACCTTTCCGGCTTGCCCTGGAAAAAACCCTGAACGGGATTCCGCTGGAAACGGCTCTTTCCGTTGAAGATTCTCATCTGCGCCTTATGGCAAACCCCGTGACGGACGGCGGGAATGTTCAGGGCGCAGTCCTCCTGCTGCTTGACGTAACAGAACAGGAAGACCGGGAAAAACTGCGCCGTGAATTTTCCGCCAATGTGTCCCATGAACTCAAGACGCCCCTTACGGTTATTTCAGGATATGCGGAAATTTTTTCCAGCGAAATTTTCAAACCGGAAGAGGCCGCGAATTTCGGGGCAAAAATTTACAGGGAAGCCCAGAGACTGCTTGGCCTGATAAACGATATCATGCTGCTTTCCCGCCTGGATGAAGGCGGCATGGAACTTGAGCGGGAAGAATCCAATCTCCTCTCACTTGCCTCAGGGGCGGTGGAACGCATCTACCCAGCGGCGCAGGCCAGAAATATCCGTATTGCCCTGGAAGGAGAGAACACCGCGGTTCCGGTCATTCCCCAGGTGCTGCAGGAAGTCTTGTTCAATCTTCTGGACAATGCCGTAAAATACAACAGGGAGAACGGAGAAGTCCGCGTCTCGGTTACAAAGAACAAAAACGAAATCCGTCTCTCCGTTGCCGATACCGGAATCGGCATTCCCCCTGCCGAGCAGGGGCGGGTTTTTGAACGCTTCTACCGCCTCGACAAGAGCAGAAACGGCAAAACCGGCGGAACCGGTTTGGGACTTTCCATTGTCAAGCACGGCGCCAAACTTCACGGAGCCGGGATCGAGGTGGAAAGTGACGGAATTTCGGGAACGAAGATCAGTCTGATATTCGGAAAAAAAGACAGCCTCGAATGACTGAGCTTCCGGCTACTTTTTATTTACAAACTTAACTTTCCCAAACAAATTATATTTTCTGGTGATAATACCCTGAATCTCATATCCTCCATTGGGATGTATTTTCAAAATATAAACAGACCCGGGATTTCTCTTATACCAGAACGGTGGATAAGGAATAATTGCAATCATATCTGAACTTTCCAAATCCTTTCGTACATTATCAAATCCAATCACCAAAATATCATTGGAAATATCCAGCTTTACATCGTCAATAAACCTTCCGTTTAATTGTAATTTTTTTAGATCAATTGTATCTGTTAAATTCCATGTATCATTGATATTATGATATATGTAAAGTTTCTTCCCCCGGGCATACGCCATAATACCGTCTTTTATGACTAAATCCATTATGGGCGCCCAGCGTTCACCGTCTTTAATAGATATGTCAATACTTTGTGTTACAGTGTAACCATAATCATCTTTTTTAAAAAAATATACCCAATGATCTGATCCCACGTATAAATTACTATCATCCAATATACCAATATATATACCTGGCCCATCTTGCTTTGTCCAAATTTCGGGAAAAGAGTTCTCATCAAATATAAATGCCAATTCCCAGTTTCCTCCACTGCGATTATATACCTTGACTCTTCTTAGCTTTTTATGATCATCATAAAATATTTCTGATAAAATTATTGTATTATTCCTGATTATACCAACTCCCGCCTCTACATTAAATTCATCAGGAATTAAGTATTCCTCAGTTTCATTTTCATGTATCTCAAATACACGAATACCTTTTTCCGTCACAGGAACAATAACAGTATTTCTATCAACACTAATGTTGGTTCCATAATAACCTCTTATGAAATAACCATAAAATGATAACTCAAGATTATTTTTATAAATTGTATCCAGATGCGTCCATTCATTTCCGCTTTTCTTAAAAATCAGTATCGCCTTATCATAATCATTTTCCCTGAATATACGGGCGCTTGAAGCTATCAGGGCAATTATATTATCGCCGGCATCCAGAAAAGATCTGCTTTCCACTCTCCCTGCATTCATTGGCGCCTGGTATGGTTCTTTAAAGTATTTTTTTGTATCAAACGTCTTTTTTTCAATCCATTTACCGTTTTTAAATTCAAATATTGATATGTATCCCCCTCTTATTATCGTATCAGAAGCAGATGTGGTGGCTATAACAAGGGTGCCATTATTAATTTTTACTTCTTCTCCGGTATTCATAAAGCGGTGTTCATCCTTTAATAGTACAATATTCCAGATAAGGCAGCCGCTTAAAAGAGGTGATAGTAAAGCAAAAACAAAACAAATTTTAATACATTTTACCAGTCTCAACAAGTTAAGCCCCCGTCAGTTAACAGTTTAATTTATGATTGTGGTGAAATTTTACCTTTTCACCTGATACGTCCATTTGTTCCCCTTCACCGGCTGCTTCTGCGCCAACACCCGGAAATTGCCACGGGAATTAGCTTAAAAAATGAAACATTACTTTTCCCAATTTAAGATTATAATGATACACAAAACTATGACTGCTTATAGTGTTGTCTTCATTGATTTCCACTTCAAGGTAAATTGATATTTTCATGTCCTTTGGACGGGGATATAATAAATATCCCCCGTCTATTTCTGCTTTTCTGTATTCATCATAATAATGAATAATATAATCGGTTTCCCTTGCACGGCTATTATACCATTTGAATCCCAATTCTTCAACGTCTTTAACATAATCGGATGTATGTAATATCATCTTCTTAATCTTATAACTTAAATGCTCGTTTTTGTTTTTTGTGAAAATATATAATCTAAAGTTGGTAGAAGCCAAATCATAGTCTTCAACATCGCTGTCGGAAATATACATCCCTCCCAGCTCTGGAAATGTATGTAGAACAAACAGGGTATCATTAATCATATATGGCGCAAATTCAGGAACATCTAAATCGCCTTTCTCGGCAAATATATCTCTGACACCATTATAATACATATTGGGTATCTCATTTCTTGTAAGATAGTTATAATGCTTTTCGAACAAAAACGGGCCTATACTTATTGTATCTGATTCGGAAGTACAATGAGAAAATATAAGGATAGGGAAAAGGATAAAAAAAGTGATTTTTTTCATGATCTGCCTCCGGGTCATGGCATAACTTACCGCGCCGCCGCTCAATCCCGATCTGCTTAACGCCACGCTCTCCGGCAATCGTGCCTCAGTCCGTTGCCGCCGTAATTCCTTTATAATACTATAGTGGATACGTCCCGGCAAGTGAATTTCCGGAAGAAAAAATTCACCACCAAGTCGAAAAAGTCGAATAAGTTTTTAAGAGAAAACCGTTCTTTTCCCTTTACTTTTTCGACTTTTTCGACCTCGCGGTAAAAAAATTCTTCCATGGTCTGGAAAGGTCTCAGCGCCCGATGCCAATCAGGGCCTATTCTTCCGGCAGGACGACGATCTTCCCCGCGGCGAGGGTCCGGCGCACGTCGATGAGCCGCTGGTTGGAGGATCCCCGGAAACGCAGGTCGATGTTGCGGAGTTCCCGCACAAAGGGGCCGTCCACCAGGACATCGGTGGCCCTGATGAGCCGCCGCCAGGCGCTGTTTTCCGCCTGCCACAGAGCTTCGAAGGTGTAGCCGGTATAGGTAAACACCGAAAGGCCCAAGTCCCGGACTTCCTCCGCCAGGGCAGCGCAGGAGCCGGCTTGGACAAAGGGGTCGCCGCCTGAGAGGGTAAGGCCGTCCAGGAGGGAATTTTCCTGAATCGCGTCCAGGATTTCACCCACGGTAACGATGCGGCCCCCGGCGCGGGTCTGCAGATGGGAGTTGTGGCAGCCCGGGCAGCTAAAGTCGCAGCCCTGAACAAACACGGTATAGCGGAAACCCGGGCCGTCTACAATGGACTCAGGCTCAATACCGCCTATGACAAGTGTCTCTGAGACACAGGTTTCCGCCCGGACAGGACGCGGGGCCTCATCCTCGGGCCGCGGGATGGCCAACGTCAAAATGCTTCACCCTATCCTTTTCTTCCGTCCGTTTGGCATCGTTAAACCTGTCCAGAGTCCCCACCAGATAGCCGGTGATGCGTCTGATCCGCTCGAAGGGGGTGTTCCCCTCAGTCCGGCCGCATTTGGGACAGGTCTCGCCGATGATGCCCCGGAAGCCGCAGACCGGGTCCCGGTCCAGGGGGTGATTCAGGCTGCCGTAGCCTATGCCCGCCTCCTTCATGGCGCGGACTATCTTTTCAAATGCCTCCGGGTTCTTGGAAGCGTCCCCATCCAGCTCGATATAGCTGATATGTCCGGCGTTGGTCAGGGCGTGGTAGGGCGCCTCAATGTCAATCTTCTTTAAGGCGGCGATGGGGTAGTATACCGGCACATGGAAACTGTTGGTGTAATAGTCCCGGTCGGTCACCCCGGGGATGGAGCCGAAGATTTCCCGGTCCAGCTTGACGAAACGGCCCGCGAGTCCCTCCGCCGGAGTGGCGATAAGGGAAAAGTTGAGTTTCTGTTCCAGGGAAGCCTGATCCATGCGGCTGCGGAGCCGGCTGACGATATTCAAGCCCAGGGCCTGGGCCTCCGCCGATTCCCCGTGGTGCTTCCCCACAAGCGCCTTGAGACACTCCGCCAGGCCGATAAAACCCAGAGTGAGGGTTCCGTGTTTAAGGGTCTCCCGAATCTCGTCCTCCCAGCTCAGGGTGTCGGAATCAAGCCATATCCCCTGGCCCATGAGGAAGGGGAAGTTTTTCACCTTTTTCCGGGCCTGGATTTCAAAACGTTCCAGGAGTTGATCGATGATGAGGCCGGTTTTGCTGTCCAGCTCGTCAAAGAACAGATCCCGATCGCCCCTGGCCCGCAGCGCAAGCCGGGGGAGGTTGAGGGAGGTGAAGCTCAGGTTGCCCCGTCCGTAGGTTATTTCCCGATTGGGATCATAGACGTTTCCCATGACCCTGGTGCGGCAGCCCATGTAGGCAATCTCCGTCTCCGGTCGTTCCGGACGGTAGTACTGGAGATTGAAGGGAGCATCCTGAAACGAAAAGTTGGGAAAAAGACGTTTGGAGCTGATCCTGCAGGCAAGCTTGAAGAGATCGTAATTGGGATCGTCCTCATTGTAGTTGATTCCCTCCTTTACCCGGAAAATTTGGATAGGGAATATCGGGGTTTCCCCGTCTCCCAGCCCGGCTTCGGTGGCCAGCAGTATGTTCCGGATAACCATACGGCCTTCGGGAGAGGTATCGGTACCGTAATTTATCGAAGAAAAGGGAATTTGAGCGCCCGCCCGGCTGTGCATGGTGTTGAGGTTGTGGATCAGCGCCTCCATGGCCTGATAGGTACTGCGATCCGTCTCTTTAAGCGCCGAGGACAAGGCAAATTCCTGGGCCCGTTTGATAGTGGGAGCGTCCAGGCAGCGGGAAAGAATCTGCGCCTCCGCCCGGCAATACTCCTCAGAACCATTCAGGCTGGGCCGCAGGGAGCCGCCGAACAATTCCGCCCTGAGCGCCGCCTCCAGTTCCTCCACATGGCCAAAAGCCAGGAGTTCCAGCGCCTTCAATAAGTTCTGCCGGTACAGTTTCGCGTAGGTCTTGACCACCCCCGGGGCGAGTCCCCGGTCAAAGTTGGGGATGCTCTGCCCCCCATGCTGGTCGTTCTGATTCGACTGTATGGCGATGCAGGCCAGCGCCGAGTAGCTGCGTATATCGTTAGGCTCCCGAATAGCCCCGTGGCCGGTTCCAAAGCCGCCTGTGAAGAGCTTGTTAATATCGATTTGGCAGCAGGTGGTGGTGAGGGTGAGAAAATCCAGGTCGTGGATGTGGATATCCCCTTCGTGGTGGGCCGCGGCATGGAGGGGATTAAGGATAAACAGCTCGTTGAACTGCTTGGCGCCCTCGGACCCATACTTGAGCATATGCCCCATAGCGGTATTGCCGTCGATATTGGCGTTTTCCCGTTTCAGGTCATTGTCCTCGGCATCCTTGAGGGTAAGCTCCTCGTAGGTACGCATCAGCCGGGTGTTCATTTCCCTAATCCGGGTCCGATCCGCCCGGTACAGGATGAATTTCTTTGCCGCGGCGCCCTGACCGTTCTCGATCATCACCTGTTCGACCGTATCCTGAATCTCCTCCACCGAAGGGATTCGGCCTTTATACGCGGCCTCAAGCCGGCTTACGGTCCGTTCGGAAAGAGACATGGCCTCTTCCCATTCCATAAGCCCGGCAGCCATCCCCGCCTTATAAATGGCATTGGTAATTTTTTCAATATTGAACGGGGCTTCCCTTCCGTCCCGTTTCAAAATCCTCGTAGGCATAAGAATCCTCCCCGCAAGCGCCGCTTGATTTTTTATTATTGCTGTTTCGAATGAATGTACACAGTATATAGCGTTCTTTTTTAAGATAGTACCCTATCTGTAGCGTGTCAATAGGGAAAACCGGAGAATTTGAAGAAATTTCAAAAATTTACGCCAAAAACACGGAAAATGACTCTCCTCACCCTGAAGTTCCCCCGCGAACCGGTGAGCGGGCTCTTGGGTATGGACCCGCCTGCGAATCGAGAGAACAGGCGGCCAGAGGGAAGCCCGGCCTGCCCGCAGAAGGCGAGAGTAGGGGAAACGCGGCGGGAGACCGCCCCGGCATTAGGGCAAGGCGTTTGTGGCCGTATTGACGCACATTCTGGAGAATCACGGGCGGCCGTGCGATAAACTACCGGCGCCTCTGATACGGGACATGATAGAGCTTCTCGCCATGTCGAAAGAACCTGACTACTGAATCAGGATGAGTGTAAAGCCCTGCCGATAACGGTCGTGTGAAAATACTTTCGGTAAAATTGTTTTTGAATAATGAAGGAGATCGGGATCGTCCCCGGCAAGGAAATCATCGTATTTGGCAGTATCAAAGGTTCTTCAAAATCCGCAAGGTGGGATATGGGCAATTGAGAAAATGCGGATCAGAACTAACCACTTCGGCTTTATATACTATTGCTGTAGCCCCAATAATCGCATCCGGAAGTTTAAGCTTTGTTGCCCTGCTTATGGCAATGGTTTCATTCTCAATGTCGGTATTTAGGGGCATAATGGGTACAATTTGTAAAATATCCAGTATTGTCTCTTCCTCGGCGGGAGTCATATCCGGATATTTTAGCAATTCAAGTTTGGTAATGACGCTGACAAAACATTCATGTTCCTCAATCAGAGCCAAGAGATCAAACGCCCCAGCCGCTTGTTTAAGAAAATCAATAATGGCATTGGTATCAATAGCCAGCTTCATGTCAATCGGTATCCCACTCGTCCCTGATTTTGCGCTGGTAGGATACGCCATCCATACCGCCAAAAGAACCGGAAGAGAGACTGCCCCGCAGTTTCAGAAGTTTTGCCTTCAGTTCACCTGGGTGGGCACGATTCCAGTCCCAGATTTTTTCGGCTTCTTCCAGCACCCGATCTACCGCCGGGGTAAAGGTGAGTATCACCTTTCCTACGGGGACTTCCGGGGGAATTTCAATAGTAATCCGGCGATCCATCGGAATTTCTATCGTTTGTTCAATCATCATGGCTAAGCATAGCATAAAAATCTATATAAAACAACGGACCAACAAGGACAAAATTTGCTGCCACAGTCCTGCGTTTCCTCTTTGCCATAGACGCCTTTAATATCCCGGCCGGCGGGATCGACCAGAGTTCCATGGCTTCCCTCCACAATCCAATAATACCACATAAGAGGGGATTCCCCTCACCCCTCACCCTGCATTCTCTTCCCCCTCCGCCAGTTTGCGGTGCAGAGTTTTCCGGCCTATGCCCAGAATGTCGGCGGTTTTGGTTTTATTTCCTTTCAAATACGAAAGGGTATCACGGATGATGATCCGTTCAGAATCTTCCATGCTGCTTCCCAGGGGAATACGGATCCAGCCTTCGTCATGAAAGGTGTTCAGCGTGGGTGGAAGATCCTCTTCGGCTATCTGGCTGCTCCTGGTCATCACCACGGTACTTTCGATGCAGTTGCGCAATTCACGGATATTACCCGGCCAGTCATAGGCATAGAGCCGGGCGCGGGCGCCTTCGCTGACGCCTTCAATGTTCTTTCCGTTTTCTTCGGCAAATTCTTTAAGAAAGGCGTTCACAAGAAGCGGAATATCATCCTTCCTGTCCCGGAGTGGAGGTACATGAATGTTTACCACATTGAGTCTGTAGTAGAGATCCTCACGGAAATTCCCCTTTTCAATTTCCGCCTTGAGATCCCGGTTGGTAGCCGCCACAATTCTTACATCCGTTTCTATGGTCTCCTCGCCTCCCAGACGTTCAAACTTTTTTTCCTGCAGTACCCGCAGCAGTTTAACCTGAATGTTCTGATCGATTTCGCCAATCTCGTCGAGAAAGAGGGTGCCCGCGTTGGCAAGCTCAAAGCGGCCCCGCCTGCGGGACAAAGCGCCGGTAAAGGCTCCCTTTTCGTGGCCGAATAACTCGCTTTCCAAAAGGCCCTCCGCCAGGGCCGCGCAGTGCACCTTGACCAGCGGCCTCCCCTTTCGGGATGAAAGCTCATGGATCGCGTCGGCAACAAGTTCCTTGCCGACCCCGCTCTCCCCGGTGATCAATACGGAAGCCTTTGTCGGCGCGACACGGCTTATCGTATCGAAGACTCGCTGCATGGCCGCCGAACGGCCTATCATCGTCTTGAACTGTTTCTGGTGTTCCAGTTCCGTTTCTATTTCCCGGTGACGCCGCGTCAGTTCCCTGATTTCCAGCGCCCGTTTCACCATGAAACCCAGATGATCGATGTTTACCGGTTTGGTAAGAAAATCGTAGGCTCCGTCCCGCATCGCGGCAACCGCGTTTTCCACCGTGCCGTGGCCGGTCAGCACAATCACCGGGAAGCCGGGACTTTCGCCGGTAATCCTGCGGAGGAGTTCTTCGCCGGAAAATCCCGGCATGCGCAGATCCGTGATAACAAGATCAATGTCGCCCTTCCCGTAGCGTTTCCAGCCTTCTTCTCCGTCACAGGCCAGCACGACTTCGTAGCCTTCCAGCTCCATGGCCGCCGCAAGCCCTTCGCGGATGTTTTTTTCATCATCAATAATCAGCAATGTGAACTTCATGATTCCATTCCCTCATACGAAAGAAGCTTCTGCTCTTTCTGCAAAATCGGCAGGCTGATGGTAAAGGAAGCCCCTTCCCCTTCCCTGCTCTTCACGGTAATTTCTCCCTGATGTTCCCGCACTATCTTGAAAACCAGCGTAAGTCCCAGCCCCGAACCTGAGTCCCTGGTGGTAAAATACGGCTCAAAGATTTTGGAAAGATTGGCCTCGGATATACCCGTCCCCGTATCTTCAACATGGATAAGAACAGACTGATCCTGCCTTTCGGTTTTTATGAACAACTCCCCTCCGTCTTTCATGGCCGCCTGAGAATTCTTTATCAGGTTGAGAAGCGCCTGCTTCAGGTAACGTTCATCAAAAAGGAGCAGGGGCAGTCCCCTGTCCAGATCCAGATGGCAGACAATGTTTTCCTTTTCCAGTTCCAGACTGACAAAATCCGCAAGATTGGTGACAAGCTCGTTGATGTCCCCCTCACGCGGTTCCAGCTTCATGGGTCTGACGGCAAAGAGAAAATCCACCACGATGTGATTGAGCCTGTCAATCTCTTCGTTAACCACATCAAGATAGCGGTCAAAAAGATGAAAGTACTTTACCGGCCCCACTTCACTTTCCATGCTTTCTTCGGGATGGGCCTGGAAGTAAAGCTTCTTGTTGGCATCCATCACCTTCTGGATAAGCTGTATATGAATCGAGATGGAACCCAGGGGGTTTTTAATTTCGTGGGCAACCCCGGCCGCCAGCGTGGTAAGGCTTGCAAGGTTTTCCGCGCGCCGCAGCCGTGCCTCGCGGCCCCGTTTTTCGGTAATATCCTCTATATAAATGAGGGAACCTGTGATCCTGAAATTCTCCACCAGAGGGAGAATGCTGATCGAAAGAAGCCGCTGGACTCCCATGTATTCAACATCGATCTCCCGTTCAACCACCTTGTCGCCCGATATAAGGGACTCCTGAAAAAATTCCACGACCCTTTCATCCTGAACCACCTTCCAGACCGGCACCGGACTGCCTTCAAACTTTGAAAGAGGAAGAATCCGTTCCGCAAATTTGTTCGCCATGACAAGACAGTGGTTTTCATCCAGAACAAGGATTCCGTCGGTGAGGGAATCGATCACCGTTTCAAGCCGGGAGACTTCCTCCGCCGCCAGGTTGAGAAGTTCTTCCACCTGCGCGGGAGTGAGTTTGTAGAGCTTGGTCAAAGCCCGCTTGATAAAATCCCTCATGAGAGTGTAACCATTCCTCCCGCAAGTTCAGTACAGAGCCGTTCCAGTACCAGCGGAACCTGCAGGTTCCAGATCTTCAGGGCCGAATCGGCATCCGCGGTTTTTCTGCGCCAGAGATCCAGCCACGCGGCGGGAGAAGCGGCCTGTTCCCGCAGGCTGTCCCGGAAACAGGCGGATACCTGGGAAAGCAGGGTCTCAAGAAAACGGGAAAAAAGTTCCGCTTCGGAAAAATTACCGGCCTTGTCCAGTACGGTTCTGATGATCGTCCCGTTATCCGGAACGGCCTTGAGACCCGAAGCCTCCGCCCGGGATGCCGTATACTTTCCCAGGCTGACCAGCGGTTCAGGCAGCGTGGACGAAGCGCGTTTGAGGGAGAGGGCCGCCTTGCGGGCAAGGGACGCGATGAAGAAGCAGGCCAGGAACCGGAGCCCTTCATCGCTTACCGGGAGAAAGGATTCAAGGTATCCGGTAAGGCCGCCTGAGTTTCCTCCTTCGCTTACCCTGAAAACCCGGCGGAGCACTTCCGCCTCCGCCTCATCATCCCGCTGGAAAAAACGGTACGGCCGCAGCCGCGAAAGCAGAGTCGGCAGGATCGTTTCCCGGCTGGTGCTGCAGAGGAGTATGCTCACGTTTTTCGGCGGCTCTTCCAGGATCTTAAGCAGTGAATTGCGAGCCCCTTCCTGCATGCGGCCCGCGTTTTCTATGAGCAGGAATTTCCGTTTCCCCTGCGGAGCAAGCCTGCTCCACCATGAGGCCTTCCGTATCTGGGCAACGGGAACCTGGGCACTGAGGCCTTCATCCTCCAGTCTTCCCGAATCTTGAATAATTGAGTCCCGGATTTTTCCCCGTCCTTCGGGGGCGGCGGAGACGATATCCTCCAGACTTTCTTCCAGGGAGAGAAGCAGGGGGTTGAGCCTTGAGAGTTTGGAATCGTCTTCCATGAGCACCGGAGAAAAACGGCCCATGAGCTTTCGGACGGAACGAATAAAGAGCATCAGGGCCGAAACGGAAGCCCAGTCCCGGCCGAGAGCGGCTCCCGAGGCGGCAATCTCCATCCTGAAATTCCGCTTTCCCAGCATCAAAAGATCCGGATGAAGGAGAAGCCGGTACCGGGTACAGGCGGGGCAGCCGCAGTTCCATTCACCGTAATGCCGGCCCGCAGCTTCGCAGGAGAGAACCCGCGCCAGTTCCAGGGCGGCAGTCCCCTTTCCCGAAGCGGGAGGCCCCCAGAAGAGCATGGAAGGGGCCAGCCGGGATTGCAGAAGATCCCCCCGGATCTGTTCAAGGGCCGGCTGTCCGATGAGGTTTTCAAACATCTTTTACCTTCTCCGCGATCAGGGGGAGGATAAAATCCCCGAAGATGCTTTTTTCCAGAATGGGGCCTGCGTCAAAGAGAGGCTGCCGGGTCAGGACAAGAAGCAGGAGGATGATCACCGTAAGGCCCTGAACAATGCCGAGAAGCACACCCAGAAAATGGTCAACCGAATGGAAATTGATCCGTTCGGAAATATCCCGAAGCAGGAAACCCACGATTCTGATGAGCACAAAGATAATCAGGAATATAGCCAGAAAGGCAAGAATTTCCGGGATGATCTCGATATTCGGCATGAAACGCTGACGCAGATAGATTCCGCCGTTTTTATAGAGGAAAAGAGCGGCAAGGATTCCCAGAATCACCGAAGCCATGCCGGTAAACTCGCTGATAAAGCCCTTAAGTCCCGAACGGATGATAAAAATCAACGCCAGAACAATAAAGACCCAATCAATTACGGCGATCTCCCTCATTGAGTTTCCTCCGCAGGCCTGGACAGGGAATCGGCAATGAGGGAGGCCGCGTCCTTCTCTCCGATACGCCGGGAAGCGGCGGCCATGGCGCTTCGCTTTGCCTCATTGTCGTGAAGTTCCCCTACCGCGGAAACGAGACCTTCCCCGCCGGCGGGGTACAATACCAACGCGGCGCCGGCCTTTTCAAAGTAACGGGCATTCTCCACCTGATCCCCCCTGGTTCCCGTACCCGCAAGGGGAATGAGGATCATGGGCTTCCCGGTAACGGCACATTCCCAGACTGTGCCTGCCCCGCTCCGTCCCAGCACCAGTTCGGCGGCGGCAAGCACATCGGGCATCTCCTTCCCGATGAAAGCGTGGGAACGGTAGCGGCTGCCCTTTTTGAGATTCCACTGGTTTTTGGGCCCTGTCTGGTGTACTACCGTATAGTAACGGGTAAGGGCATCCAGGTTCTCTTTGACAAGTTCGTTAAGTTCCCGGGCCCCCTGGCTCCCTCCCAGAACGAGGAGAATCCGCTCATCCGCCGCCATACCGAGAAAGGCCTTCCCTCTTTGCGGATCTGCCTTGCGGAAACTGTTCCGCACCGGCTGGCCGCTGACAATGATACGGGAACGCAGCGCCTCCGGGAAAAAAGCCGACGTTTCTTCATAGGCCGTAAAGATTCGTCCCCCCGAAAGGGCGGCAAAACGGGCGTTTATCTTCGTAGCCAGCCCCGGACTGATGTCCGACTCATGGGTATAGACAGGAATTTTGAGGGAAGCCGCCGCCGCGCAGGGCGGAACCGAGACAAAGCCCCCCTTGGAGAAGAGCAGAACCGGTTTTTCTCTTTTAAGGATGCGCCGCGCGGCAAAAAAACCGGCAATAACCCGAAAAAAGTCCGGTATCGTCTTGAGTGAGAGGTAGCGGCGAAGCTTTCCGGCGGGAATTCCGTAGAATTCGATACCTTCGTCTTCTACGATACTCCTGTCCATCCCGGTTTCCTGCCCAATCCAGAAAAACCGGTAGACTCTCAGCTCTTTTATCCGGGCGGCTACTGCCAAACCGGGGTAGATATGCCCGCCGCTGCCGCCGCCTGAAAATACGATGCTCCGCATGAATTCAGGTTACCTGAAAAAAGATACTTCTTCAACATTGGAATTGTCCGGAAACTTCCGTAGAATCCTTCCAAAAAAAATTAGGAATAAATTTCTCTATTGGTATTGACATTTTTATCATCGAAATGAATAATTATATATAACACAAAAAAAGTCTAAATAATAGATAGTTTTTAAATCAATGTATTGTTTAGATAAATTGCTCATGGAGGCTAAAAACATGAAATGGAAAGTATTGCTGGGCTTTCTGGTACTATCTATCGGTATGACCGGATGCGATAACGGAAGCTCCCCGCCGTCCGACCCGGAACCGGGGGCAGGAAAGTCCCTTTCCGGGGTATACAACCTGAGGGATCTGGGCGGTTACAAGGGCTCAGGCGGCAAGCACGTCCGCTACGACCTTATCTACCGTTCGGATGAACTCAACAACCTTTCGGACCCGGATCTGAGAAATCTGGAGATGAAGGGAATCAGATCGGTAATCGATTTCCGCACCCTGAACGAGCGGCTCTCAAACGGAGAGGACATCCTCCCCCGTTCCGTCGTCAATTTTATTCCCATCCCGATCAGCGCCGGGGATCTCAATTTTGAAGGAGCGGCCGCGCGGAATACGGAACAAAATACCTATTGGGTAACTTTGCTGTACGGCAAACCAACGCCTGACACGCCTCTGGCAATGCTGAACGATCCAATTTTGCCGCAGTTTATACCCGATCCGGATGGGCCCATTGTAATATCTATCGGCGATACACCCATAGGCAAATTCTCTCCCAACATCTACTATGCGTATCCGGAAAAAGACCTAGTTACCGGTTTTATGGATGAATACAAACATTTTTTCCAAACCCTGAAAAACGAGGCAAATTTTCCCCTGATCTTCCACTGTTCCGCGGGCAAAGACCGCACCGGGTTTGCGGCGGCGCTGCTTCTCTCCCTCCTGGGTGTTGACCGGGAGATCGTCATCAACGACTATTTACTCTCCGCGGAAAACGTCAAGGAAAAATACGCCCCATACGTGGAACTGATAAAACAGCGAACCGGCGGCGAAGGCGATATTGAACCGCTGGTAACGGTCAAGCGGGAATATATAGAAGCCGCGTTTGCCCGCATTGATGATGAATGGGGCGGCATAGAGAACTACCTGACCAACAAAATGGGTTCTTTCAAATATGAGGACAGGGATGTCCCAAAGGTTGAAAAACCCGGTCTCGGCCTCGGTTCAAACGATCTGGATCAGATCAAAGCCTTGCTTCTGCACTAAAATAGGGAGAATTACATGAAAAAAATACTGATTTTTACCATTGCCGCGCTATTGGGCGCAGGCACCGCCCTGGCCGACACAGCCCAGACCATGCCGAAGGGCACGGGACGGGTCTATGTAGCCCCTACCTTCTTCTTTGTTCCCGGTACCTATGACAGACTGGGTTCCTACAATGCCTATGAAGACGGAAAAGGCCGTGTTACGGGTGGAAACCTGGGTTTTGCCGCCGAATATGGCATACTGGACTGGTGTACCATCGCGTTCCGCTGGGCGCCGGGCTGGAATTTCGCTTCCACCGTCGATCTTGATAACAGTGTTACCAAATCCGGCATCACCTATACCGACAGAAACGAATACAACGTCAACGGCGTGGCCGACGTGGATTTCGGCATCCGCTTCCTTATCGTCGGCGAAAAAGCACCGGTAAAGAGCGAAATCATCAGAGTTTCGTTTGCTCCAGGACTCAAAATTCCCCTTCCCGGCCCGGATTTTGAGAGCCAGTACGCCTCGTATACCAATAACATCAAGGAATACTTCAACAAGGCGGCAGTCGGCGTCTATACCGGGCAGACACCGGAAGATCCCGCAAGCGGAATCTATACCGTCAGCAGCCTTGACCGCCACGCCTTCGGCATCGGAGGCAGGCTCAACGCCGACTATATCTTTAGCGAGAACCTCTATATAGGCTTCTTTACCGAATTTACACGCTACCTTACCACCATTCCCGCACAAAAATACGGGTTTGAATACGGCGGCTCCCTGGACGGCAGTTCGGTGGACTTTAGCAGTAAACTGACTTTCGAGATTGAGCCGGTCTATACCCGTGTCTTCGGGAATAACATGCTTACCGTCGGCCTGCCCCTCACGGTGAACATGGCGCCTCCTGTTGTCGCCAAATACGATGGCAGAACCATGGAAATCCTCGGTGAGCAGATGCTCTTCAGCATGATGCCCCGGATAGGCTGTCTGTTCTTCGCAGGCCCCCTGCCCATGGAAGCTGAACTGGACTACACCCTGCCGATCTACGGCAAGAACTATGCGGCCCAGCACGCGTTAACACTGCTTCTCAAGATTTACTTCGGCCTCCCCTCTTCCGGGAAGTAGACTTTGCGTTATTGACTAAAGAGGGCGTTTTTGCTAGGCTTACTGAACCCGGGCCGCTAGCTCAGTAGGTAGAGCAACGCCCTTTTAAGGCGTGGGTCGGCCG
This sequence comes from Treponema sp., assembly GCA_031265435.1. Classification (GTDB taxonomy): domain Bacteria; phylum Spirochaetota; class Spirochaetia; order Treponematales; family Breznakiellaceae; genus JAIRNJ01. The sequence continues at coordinate 2,485 of JAISCR010000076.1, read as the reverse complement.
TTCGAATCGGCCGCGGCTCAGTTCTAATTCATTGTACCGTAAGCAATTACGGTACAGTCTGTTTCTCCAAAATCGAACCCCGGCTGAGGCTGGGGCCTTTGCCTTGATCGAGTACCTGAAAAAATATAGAAATTTTTTCGCCATAAAATTCGCACTTCAAAAAAATTCCGTATTGACAATTAAGGCAGATGGAGTACGCTAAAGTCAGGGAGTATTTATGGGAGGTATTGAGGTTCCGAGAATATACCTTGAGACTACAATGTTCAGCTTTTACTACGAAGACCGGACACATGGCCGTTATCAGGAATTAAAACGCCAGGTTCATCAGGTTTTTGACCGGATAAAGGCCGGTGATTATGAGCCGTATACCTCGCTGTATACCATGCGGGAAATTGACAACGAAAAGGTTCGGGAAAAGCGGGAACAGATGGCGGCTCTTATTTCTGAATATGGCGTTAAGGTTCTCGATGAAACCGATGAGGCAGATCAGCTTGCGGCCTTGTATATTCAGGAAAAAGCAATCTCCCCGGCATGGGAAACAGACGCCGCCCATATTGCCATAGCTGCGATTAACGGCTTAGATTTTATAGTGAGCCTGAATTTTACCCATATCGCCCGGCCATGGACGGTTGAACGGGTTCGCCGGGTAAATGCCAGGGAAGGCTATAAGGGTTTAGGTATATATAAACCTGTGGAGGTACTGGAAAGTGAGGACGATACAGGAATACATGACTGATCCCCGGCTCCTCAACGATCCTGATATGGTGGAAGCGTTAGAGCCTGTTCGGGAAATACATGCCGCCAGATTGATGATTCAGGATGAGACCGCTGGTATGACGGCGGCACAAAAGTCGGACTATCTCAAAAAAAAGACATTTGCTATGTTTACCAGTATGGGGCTTCCCCTTCCGGAGATTGTCAGTTTTCCAGGCCAGGGCAAGTTGAAACCCCGTCAGCCGGTTATGCAGTAACCCGGTAACAAGCCGGCTCCGGACATCCGGATTTTTTTGTTGGGGCAAACTGCTCCCAGAACCGATTTTCTTCCAGTTGACAAAAGTAGTATATATGCTACAATGAAAATATGAAGATACGGTACACAGCCGTCTGGTGAACAACGCTCGGTCAGGAACGGAATCTTTGAACTGAAAATTGATTATGGCCCCGGTTATAGAGTGTATTACAAGAAAGCTGGGAATGAGATTGTGGTGCTTCTCTGTGGTGGTGACAAATCGACGCAGAATGAAGATATAGCTAAAGCGAAATCTATTTTGCAGGAGATTGAGAAATGAAAGTTTATGATTGGGAGATGGCTGACGATATTGAGACTAAAGAGGATGTATATGCCTTCCTCGAAGCTGCATTCGAAAAAAATAATCTTGAGACTTTGCTTGATGTCCTCGGGGCCATTGCCAGATCCAAAGGAATGGCAGCCATAGCCAGAGAGACCGGGTTAAACCGCGAAAGCCTCTATAAATCCTTTTCCAGAGAAGGGAACCCATCATTTGACACGGTAGCCAAGGTTTTGGACACCCTTGGTTTTCAACTCAGCATTAAGCAAAAAGTCTCGGCTTGAAAATGCTGTTCATCATAATTTACTAAAAAGGCCGAATTTTTTTTGAAAAAATAAGGTGTTGATATTTTTTGATTCGCAGGCGGGGTTCATACCCAGGAGCTTGTTCCTGGGTTCTTCATTTTCTTCTTGACAATACGTGTGATACGTGTTATGTTTATAGTGAGGTTGAAAATGACTTTCAGAGAAATTGAGAAGCTGGTGAAAGAGGATGGCTGGTTTCTGGATGGTGTGAATGGTTCGCATTATCATTACAAACATGATAGTAAAGCTGGCAAAGTAACGATACCATACCATTCTGGGGATATACCAAAGCGGGTCATAAATTCAATCTTGAGACAAGCCGGCCTGAAATAAGGGCGAAGGAGAAAGCGGTGAAATATATTTATCCTGCAATTTTTTATCCCGAAAGCGATGGCAGATTCTCGGTGGAATTTGCGGATTTTGAACTTGCCACATTCGGAAACGATTTGGCCGATGCTATGAGCATGGCGGCTGACGCCGCAGCCGGCAGAATTTTTTCGATGCTGCGGGATGGTGAAAAACTTCCTGAACCGGGCAATCCCAAAAAAATCAAGCCGGATGAACCAAAAGGCATCGTATCACTGGTATATATTGACCTTGACAGCTTAAAGGTGAATCACGACGAAACACCGGTAAAAAAGACCCTGACCATTCCATCGTGGCTTAATAAGGCTGCCGAGCGAAAAAATATCAATTTTTCATCTACCCTCAAGGATGCCCTGCTGGAAAAATTGGCTCAATAAGGTCAAACTGCTCCCGGCAAGCGCCGATGTTGACCGCCTGGCTGCCCTCTATGTCGCCGAGGGAGCGGTTCCCGCAGGATACCCCGAGGATCCCCGGATACTGCACCGATCCGCCCTTGACATTTCCCCGCGGCTATGATAAATACAT
>JAISCR010000198.1 GCA_031265435.1 Treponema sp. | reverse complement strand
AATTCGACATTGTTATACTATAAAATGTCCGATTCCTATACAAGGCCTTGCCTCCTCCAATGAATAACCTCACTCTAAAACTTCTCCGCCGCAGGGCAGGTTCTCGAGTAGTAAACCCTCAACACGGATAAGAATAGTATTGCCCTGTTTCAGGCATTTGTCAAGACGTTTTTGACAGACTATGCTGTATTTCATAAATATATCAAAGGCAGCAGGGTCATCCTGAGATCCGTGCATCCGTAGGGTACAAGTTCAATCTCCTCCCCGGCGCCCAGAGGACTAAGGCCCGCGGGAGCCGGAGAGGCCGCGCCGTTCACCATGGGCCAGTCGATGGGAATACATTTTACCCTGAGGCTGAGCGGCACATGGGACAGGTCTTTGGTAAAGGCCGGGCCGGTAAAATGCTCCCGGCGGAGGCTCAAATCTTTTCTCTCCGCCGGGCCCTTCCCCCCGGAAAAGGCAAAATTCCAGGGAGATTCCCCGTAGACTTCGTAATCACAGTAGGGGAACTTCCGTTCGACTCCGTCCCGCGTGTACTCCCGTTTTTCCCAACGGGCTTTAACCGGCAGGGCAAATACAAGGTTCCCCCGGCGGTAAAAATAGTGGGTGTTTCTGAGAGCCGCTTCTTCGGTGATCCGGAGTTCCCCGCCCTGCAGATCCGAAGGGACAAGATGAGGCTCTCCAATGGAAAAGGGCACAAGCTCCGCGGCAAAATCCATTTCGACTTTAAGTTCGGTTTTTCCCTGCCATGTTTTACTGATGCTGCGCCGGGTGGAAGCCGGTATCTCTTCGCCGTCCACGCGTATGTTCCGGGCAGAGGCGGGGAAACGGAGAGAAAGTGAAAACGTTACCGGGTTTTCGGCATCAAGAATCACCGTATAACTGTCTTCAAAAGGATAGTTGGTTACAATCTTACAGTGGATCGGAACGCCCTGTATCACCGTATCAAGCGTGCAGGGCACGATGGCTCCGACGGCGAGGCCGCCGCCGTCCCGCAGGATTCCTGACAGTGCAAGTTTGGGCCAGCCCTGTCCAAAATTGGCGGTACAGCAGCCGAAGTTGGGTTCCAGGCCGAAGAGGTGGGATTCCTCATTGTTGGTAAGGAAATGAGTTTTTTCAAGCCTGCTGCACTCCGCCTGATTGCTCATCTGATCATATTGATGAGTCCACATGTCCGCGCTGCAGGTTGCGGGGAGACCGTTGAAGGCAAGGGTTTCCAGGCGGTCGGCCCAGGCATCCCCGGCGCCGAGGGCCAGAAGCCATTCATACGAGTACATGGCCTCAACGATGCCGCACAGTTCCGTACCATGAATGGGGCTGCGTCCCGCAAGGCACTCGTCTCCGGTAAAGTGCCCGATGGGCATACCGTGATCCCGGAGCAGAATCCTCAGGGCTTCTTCGGCAAAATCATCGGCGGCAGAATCACTGTTGTGTACAGGCTCCCCGGATGAAGCGGTAAAGGAATCGTAGAGGGCTTCGCTCTTAAGGCACATGGCAAGGTTTACCACATGGGTCAAAAAATTCCAGCGTCCCGGGCCCTGGCTCTGCCCGTAGGGCCAGGTACGAAAGAGGGCCTTCCAGTCTATGCCCTGGCTTTTGAGACGCAGCGCCAGGTCCGGCATCCACTGTTCGGGGTTGCGCTCATAGAGCCAGCGCAGGGGGATGAGACATTCAAACCAGCGGGCCGAGCCCCAGGCAAAGAGCGTCACCGGCTCAAGGTGGAGGCTCAGGCATTTGAGTGCCCGGTACACCGCCCCGGGGATACGCTCATCCCCGGTACAATCGTGATAAAGGACAAGAACTTTACAGATAAGAAAAACAACCCACACATCATACGCGCGGCGTTCCTCTTTTGTGCAGGGACAGATCCAGCCGTCACTTTCCTGCCGCTCCAGGATTGCATCAATGTAGAAACGGGCCCGCTGTTTGAGATCCTCATCATCCAGAAGCCAGGCCATGGGGATAAAACCGTCCAGCCAGTAGGGAAGGCGTTCCCAGCCTTCACGGTCACCGCCTATCCATTTGCTTTTCCCCACATCGGGCCACACCTTGTCGAGGTTTCCGCAAAGACCTTCGGCCTGGATACGAAGCTGTTCCCGAAGCCAGCCTGAAGGCTTCAGCTCCCCGGCGGTAAAAAAACGGTAACGTAAATTTTTCATTGAGTATCCCTTATGGAGGAGGCCTCTTTCGATATTAATGCCAGTATAAAACTCATGACATACCCGGTCAATGGAGACTCCGGCATTAAGCCGATAGATTGATAGTAAGCCCCAGGGTTGATGATACTTTCACAAAGGTGAGTAAATTACAACTCAGATTGAAAATGTTACTCAGCTGTCAAGGTTTTCATTGATATCCACAAATGAAAGGCCGCCCCGCGGAGCGGCCATAAAAGCAGACTTTAGAGAGCTTCTGTTATTCCAGGTTTACCTTATTGAGTTCATCAAGGGTAACCTTAAGCTGACCAAGCCCATCCACAACGGAAACTTCTCCCATCGTCATCCGGTCAATCGTCTTCATTGAAGCCTCAAGCATCTCGGCCCAGTTATTGGTAAAGTACATACCAATAGCATGCTGAGGTGAATTAAAGAGTACATCTTTTTCATCATCGGAAAGGGAGGTAAACATCTGTTTCTTGAGTCTTTCCTGGGTGGGAAGATGCATCAACATGCCGAAAGCCTGATCGAGGGCGATGATCTCTTCGGCTTCAGGCCCTATAAGGAAGCTGATCAACTTCCATGATTCTTCCTTGTATTTTGAAGAAGTGAAGACCGTATAGTCGTCCAGGAACAGAACGGTCTTGGCGCCCGCCGCATCGCGGGGAATGGGAGCGACACCCCACTTGAGGCCTTCTTCCATTGCTTCGGCATAGGCAGGGATCTGCCATTCACCTTCCAGATACATACCCAGCTTATTGGTCATAAAGAGCTGATCATTGGGTGGAGCCCTGGTAGTCTGAAGCATGTTGGGGGCGTAGCCTTCCTTGATCATATCAATGAGCCACGTATAGGTAGAAACCATAGGCGGCTGATCAAGCGTACAAACAGTGTGATCCGCGGAAAAAACATCGCCTCCCGCAGAATAGTAGAAGGAATTGCTGCGTTCAGGACTGAGATTCGCATAGAAACCGTACTGTTTGTTGGGCCCTGTACCCTTGGTAAGCTTTTTGGCGATTTCCTTGAATTCATCCAGTGTCCATGAATTATTCCAATCCGTGGAAGGGTAGGGAATTCCCGCTTCATCAAAGAGGGTTTTGTTGTAACATACGATAAGAGTATACACCCCTACCGGAAGACCATAGAGCCCTCCATTTACCTTCGCCTGCTCAAAAACATTGGCGTCATACTCAGCCATGTTGAGATCCCGTTTTACATAATCGGAAAGTTCAACCAACTGGCCCATGGAGCTGTATTGGGGCATCTGGAGAGAACCGATTCTTCCCGTATCAGGCGGAGTTCCCGCGGCAATGAGGGTCATAAGTTTCTGCCCGTAGCCTTCCCAGTCGCCGGGTACATTCTCCATGACTACCTTGATGTTGGGATTCTTCTCCATGAAGAGGTTGACGCACTTTGTCCAGGTATTGAATTCCTGTTCACCGCACATGACCGTAAATGAGAGTGTTATCGACTGGCCCGATGAACCGCCGCCGGCTGCCGTCGTTGCGCCGGAATCTGATTTCTTGCTGCACCCCGCAAGGGAACAGATCATCAGAACGGCCAACAGTACCACAGCGATTTTTGTCAGCTTTTTCATTTTTCCTCCAAAAATATAAAATATTCTTTTGAGCCGTCCAACGGAGGCTCATGAAACCTCTTTAACCCTTCACCCCGCTCAATACCACTCCTTCGATAAAATACCGCTGGGCAAAGATATAGATAAGGATGATCGGCAATACCGATATTGTTGACGCCGCCATAAGAAGATTCCAGTTCCGGGTATAACCGTTCTGAAATGACATGAGAAGCAGAGGGATGGTAAATTTGGTTCTCGTGTTCAAATAGATGAGGGGCGTAAGGAAGCTGTTCCAGTTTCCCATAAAACAGAAGACTCCCAGGGTAGCCATGGCGGGAACGCAGAGTGGAAGCATGATCCTGAAGAAGATCGTCAGATAGTTTGCGCCATCAATCTTGGCGGATTCGGCATAGGAATCCGGTATGGTCATGAAGAACTGCCGCAGAAGGAACACGCCGTATGCATTGCAGAGAACCGCGGGAACGATCAGGGGAAGGTGCGTATCGATCCAGCCGAAATTCTTGAACCACACAAACATGGGGATAAGGGTAACCTGACCGGGTATCATCATGGTTGCAAGAAGTACCATGAACAACTGGTTGCGGAAGCGGAAGCGGAGTTTTGCAAAACCGAATGCCGCCATGGTTGCGGAAAGCAGGGTTCCCAGGGTATTGATAACGGCGATCTTTGCGCTGTTAAAGAAACCCATTGCCATTGGGAGCCGTGTAAAGACCTGTTTGTAGTTGTTCCACTGCCAGGGCCAGTTCGGTAAAAGCTGCGGAGGATAGACAAAGAGATTTGTCCGCCCCTTGAGCGAAGTGGAAGCCATCCATGCGAAGGGGAAGATCATCGCTATGGCTCCGGCGATAATCACAACGTATATAAACAGAAGCCCAAAATATCCGGAGGCCTTTTTGATTCCCATTTGCGTTTTAAACGTCATAATTCACCCACCTGCTTGAAAATTTAAACTGGATTAAAGTAACGGCGAATATGATTACAAAAAGTATCCAGGAATACACCGCCGCATCCCCCATCCTGAAGTAGAGGAAGGCGGTATTGTATATCTCCAGCACGATAGTCCTGGTAGCGTCGGCAGGGCCTCCGCGGGTCAGCATGTAGGGTTCATTGAAGATCTGGAAGCCGCCTATAAACATCATGGTCAGGATAAAGAGCAGGGTCGGCGTCAGAAGGGGCAGAGTGATCTTGAAGAAGACCTGAACCTTATTCGCCCCGTCGATTCTTGCCGCTTCGTAGTAGGTCCGGGAAATACCGTTGAGACCCGCGAGAAAAATAACCATGTAGTAACCTGTCATCTGCCAGACGGTCAACAGAATCAGTGTCGGCATGGCGCCCTTCATGCTGGTGTACCAGCCAAAAGGCGGAATCCCGAAATTGGCCAGAGCCGCGTTTACAAGTCCGTAGTCGGGATGAAAAAGCCATTGCCATACCAGGGATATAGCTACCGTACTGGTAACATGGGGAAGAAAGTAGAGCGTCCTGAAAACAATAAAGCCCCTAAGATCGTTTGAAAGGGCCATCGCCACAAGAAGAGCCACCGTGGTAGTAACGATGATATGACCTACAATAAAATATGTGGTGTTGGCGAAAAGCTTCCAGGTAAAAGCGCTTGCCAGGAGCTTTTTATAATTGGCAAGCCCCGCAAACACCGGCGGTTCCAGAATATTCCACTGGGTAAAACTGATGCCCAGGGATTGAATTACAGGTATCACCGCAAAAAGCAAAAGTCCGATGAACTGGGGAGCTATAAAGAAATAACCCCACCGTTGTTCATTGGCGGCTGAGCTTGTCCGTTTTTTACCGCTCATTATCCCGGCGCCTCCTTCTCATCAGCTAAATCATGATAAAACAGTTTTCCCGGTGAGTCCAACCGATGAATTTATAGAATGGGTGGCAAAAATCTAGATTAGAGTAAAACGATTTCAAAAGCCGGTTAGTTTTGAAACAGCCTCAGGTAAAATCCGGTATCCCGATCACTTCCCCGTCTTTCATGGCCGATTCATGGGCGGCAATTCCTGCAGCGGCAATGTTTGCGCCGTTAATTTCGTTGATCCGGGATTTACGGTTTTCGAGAATGCTTCTCACGAATTCATGAACCATGTGCGGGTGGGAACCGCCGTGGCCCCCGGAAGCGTCCCTGTCCAGCGAAAGCTGGGGATTGGTTTCATCGTAATCTTCCGATTTAATGGTGAAGCGGCGGATCTCTTCGGGGAGCAGCGTATGGTAATTTCCCGTTGGGATCCTTTCGGTTTTTACCGGGAGGCCCCGCATGGGTTTACCCGCAGGATCACGGCGGGGAGCTTCCAGAGTATGGAGCACCGGCTGTTCATCTTCAATCTGCTGCCATTCAAAACTCTTTTTTGAACCGTAGAGGGTAAACTGCTCGGTATAATCGTGAGCGGTTTCAAAAAGTGAACGGGTTACCTCCCCTTTAAGGCCGTTGGCAAATTCAAGCTGAGCCGTTTCCACGGGAAAGGGATTGCCGTATTGTTTATGCAATTCACTGCGCATCGTTCCCGAGCCGAGGCCCCGTACCCGGACGATTGGAGATCCCGCCAGCATCGAGAGGGGGGCAATTGCGTGAGTACCGTAGAACATGGGGGGAAGTCCCTGCCAGTAATCGGGCCAGAATTCCATATCCTGATAATGAGCGCCCCGTAAAAACTGTATTGCGCCGAATTCGCCGTTCCGCAGCATCTCTTGTACCTTGAAGAAATGAGTGGTATAGACGGCGGTCTCCATTACGCAGTAACTCTTTCCGGTTTTTTTAACAGTCCTGCAAACGGTTTCAAGATCTTCGAGTTTCGTAGCCATGGGAACGGTACAGGCGCAGTGCTTACCCGCATTCAAAACCGCCAGTGTCTGCTCCACATGGCGGGGAATGGGAGACACGAGGTGCACCGCATCTACCGAAGGATCATTGAGTATATCGCCAAAACTCTTATATATCTTTGCCGCCCCAAGCCGCGCTGCCATGGCTTTTGCAAGATCCGCATTGGGATCAAAGATACCGAAAGCACCTACATCCGGGTGCGCATCATAAATGGAAGCAAAGGCCGCGCCGAAGCCGAGACCTGCCAAAACTACTTTGAGTTGTTTCATGTACATAAAATAGCACCACCCAAAGAATCTGTAAACCCGAAGAAGCCGTAAATTGACAAACAGGAAAAAAACATGTAGATTCAGGCCTGAGGAAAACATATGAAGTACCTCATCAGCGATAACGCCGATTCCCTTATCCATGTTTCCTCGGGCCAGCTTTTGAATCAGAAAAATTTTGTGCATAAGCGCAGGAATCTGGATACCTTTGTGATCATCATCTGCATAAAAGGCACCCTCTACATTGCCCAGGATGACCGGCGCTATGCCCTGACGGAAAACCAGTTCCTCATTCTTTTTTCAGGCCATGAACACTACGGCTACAGGGAATGCAGCGAAGATCTCTCTTACTACTGGTGTCATTTCAGGATACAGAATGATAAATTCAGAATCATCAGGGATAACGAGATGGAAAAGATCTTCGATGTAAAAATCAGGAACCTGGGGGGGGGGGGGGGGGGGGGGGGGGGGGGGGGGGGGGGGGGGGGGGGGGGGGGGGGGGGGGGGGGGGGGGGG
>JAISCR010000160.1 GCA_031265435.1 Treponema sp. | reverse complement strand
GCGGGCCGCTTGTTATGGACGATGATTTTGGTAATGGCGTCCCGTTCCGCGGCAAATGCCAGGGCAGACCGGATATGTACTTCCTGAAGTTCAGGATAATCTTCGAGAATTTCCTGGTTGGTCATACCCGAAGAGAGCCAGCCGAGAATATCGCCTGCGGTAATACGGGTCCCTTTAATACAAGGCTTTCCAAAACGTATTCCGGGGTCAATGGAGATATACGCTCGCAATTCGTTCATTGTTTTGATGATAGGCTATTCATGGTTTTTTTTGCAAGCGGCGGCCGCCGTGTTCCGTGCCGCCGGAACCCTTGAATATACCCCGAAAGGATTGCCAGGTTTTAACGCTTTGAGAAGCCTCCTTACTATTTGCCGGGGCTATCGAGAAGGTAATCGTTACCCTTCCCTCCGGTATATACGGCGGCACATCAATATAAAGCCGGTGGTCGGCCGGTATGTCTACGGTTTGTTCTATAGTCATTTTATGTTCCTCACTTTCAAGTATAGCATGAAGGAAGGTGAAAGGTGAAGGGGAGTTGCGGCTTCGCTGCAGGGGTGAAAGGTGGAGGGTGTGAGTAAGAAGTTTGTACTGTTTTTTATGTTGATGTTGACGGCGGTTTCCGTCTTTCAGGTGAATTCAAAAAACCGTTTCATGGCGGCTTCAAGAGACCGCATGTCACTGTCTGAAAGTTCACCAATTCTGTTTTTCAAGCGACTTTTATCGGCGCTCATAATCTGGTCGGTCATAGCTTTGTTTTTATTGTTGTTAACCGTAACAAGCGCCTCTCCGGGGTACAGGCGGGAAACATTACCTGTTAATGGGACAACAACAACGCGGGTTAAAAACTGGTTGGCCATATCGTTGCTTACGATTACCGCCGGTCTTGTTTTGCGGATTTCCGATCCTACGGAAGGATCAAATTCAACCCACCAAACGCTGCCGCGTTTCATTTGTTACGGACAGGGCCAAAATAGGCGCCGCACCATTCGCGGGCTTCCTGTTCACGTTCAATATCGGCAGCCATTTCCTTATATACCCCGGCCTCATCAGGATTTTTTTCCTGTTTTTTTTGCCGCAAATAACCGACAAAATCCACTACCTCATTTAAATATTCAGGGAGAAGGGCATCAATTTCCTTTAACAGAACCGCAGGTTCGATCATCGATTGTCTCCTGTTTAAAGTATAGGTCTTTTCCGGTTCTTTGTCGAGTATAGATATGAAGGGTGAAAGGTGGAGGGCGAAGAGAGTGGGGGAATGTTATTTTTTGGGCCGGGGCGGGAGCCACAGGAAGGAGAAGGATTCTTGTTGTTCAATAATTTCAAGTTCCGAATGGCCGGAGGTAACAAGGGCGGCGTTGGCGGCCAACGCGGTGGCGCAGGCATAAGAATCTCCAAGCGATATGCTATAGACACCCTTCAAACGGCTGGCCTCGCGGAAAATTTCATCGGTTATCACATTTATGACTTTGATGGGATAAGACAAGATACGATCGAGATAATCGTCTGCCTTTTCCTTCCCCAGAGCGCCGATATATCTGTAATAAACTTCAGCCAAATTAATGATACTGATACCAAGCGAGATTTCACCGGCTATGCCCCGGTTAATAAGGCCTTCAACGATATCCGCTCCTTCTTCCTCGTTCAAAAGCGCAATCAGGGCGCATGCGTCAAAAGTATATTCTTCCAACGATACTATTCCTCTGTCCGGCGGTCTTGCAGAAGTTTTTCAACAGTGAACGAGGAACCTTTGGCAATGCCGCGCAATGGTTTTAATTGTTTTTTTGAAGGGTTCTCAAACGCGGCGCGATTAAGGCACATGCTGAGCAAATTGGTTTCATTTGATTTTTCGGAATCAATGGACAACGCTACTTTTGCTTTGCCGGAAGGTAATGTTGGGGGAAGCGGAAATTCCGCAAACGGCTGCTGGTCTTTTATCAATTGCAAAACAAACCGGCTTTCGCCAGCGGAGGCGGGTATTTCAATAGTTTGTTCAATAGTCATAGTTTATCTCCCACAAGATAAGTATACCACAAATTCAGGGAAAGGGGAATAGGAATATGCGCAGGAAAATTTTACCGGTCGTTTTTTTGTTTGCAGTCGGCCTTTCCGTATTTGCACTTGACTTCAACATTCGTCCGCGGGGTTTTGTATTCATTCCCCTGGGAGACGGAACCAAAACAGGGGCCGGGAATGATCGCTATTCCATAGCAATAGGTTTACCTCTCCGCCTGTCTATGCTAAACTGTCCGCATGAAAGAATGGTGGAAGGAACGCATTGTCTATCAGATCTACCCGCGGAGTTTTCAGGACTCCAGCGGGGACGGCATCGGCGACATTCCGGGGATCATTTCCCGGCTGGATGAATTGCAGGCTCTGGGCGCGGGAATTATCTGGCTTTCGCCGGTGTACCCTTCGCCGGATGCGGATAACGGTTACGATATCAAGGACTACCGGGCCATAGATCCCAAATTCGGCTCCATGGCGGACATGGAGCGTCTCATTGCGGAGGCCGGCAAACGGGACATTAAAATCATCATGGATCTGGTGATAAACCATACTTCCGACGAGCATGAATGGTTTCAAAAGAGCCGTGATCCAAAAAGCCCCTACCGGGACTACTATATCTGGCGGCCCGGGAAGGGGGGCAATCCGGGTACCAAAAAAGATAAGCCAAACAATTGGACCGGCTTCTTTATGAACGAGGTCTGGGAGTACGATGAAACAAGCGGTGAATATTACCTTCACCTTTTTGACAGGAAGCAGCCCGACCTTAACTACAGGAATTCCAAAGTTATTGAGGAAATAAAAGGGATACTCCGTTTCTGGCTTGACAAGGGTATTGCCGGGTTCCGCTGTGATGTGATCAACATTCTTTACAAGACGAGTCTTGAAGACGGAAAGAAAAGTATTGCCGTTGCGGGTATCGAACATTACAAGGGTCAGGAGGGAAACCACCGGATTCTGCAGGAACTCCGCCGGGATGTACTGGATAAATACGACTGCTTTACCGTGGGCGAAACGGTCATGGCGGATCTGGGCGGATCAAAACTCTTATGCGACGCGGAGCGGCGGGAACTCAATATGATCTTCTATTTTGAGCACCTGGAAGTTGACAGGGTTCTTGCCCGCTTTATTCCCAAAAAGTTCAGGCCCCAAAAGCTGCTGGATGTGTTGACAAAATGGCAGCAGGGTCTTGAGTGGAATGCGGTGTATCTTGAAAACCACGACCAGAGCCGCATCGTGTCCCACTACGGGGATGACAAAAACTATTGGGAACGGAGCGCCAAGCTTCTTGCCGTATTGGAACTTACTCTCCGGGGAACGGTCTTTATCTATCAGGGCCAGGAGATAGGCATGACCAACTTTGACTTCAGGAGCCTCAAGGAACTGAACGATGTGGAAAGCCGCAATCTTGACGCCTTAATGAAGAAGATGCACATTCCCGGTTTTCTTCGCTGGAAATGGGTCAGGGCTTCTTCACGGGACAATGCACGCACCCCGGTACAGTGGAGCGCCGCCCCCAACGCCGGCTTTACAGGCGGAAAGCCCTGGATCGGCGTCAACAGTAACTATACGAGGATCAACTACGAATCCCAGAAACAGAATCCCGCTTCGGTTTTGAATTTCTACAAAAAACTCATCGCGCTGCGGCGATCAAGCGAATGTCTCATATATGGCGCCTTTGAAAGAGCCGGTTCCGGTTCGGCGGAAGCTTCCGGGTCGTGGCCCGGAAACCTTATTGCATACAGGCGCTCTTTGGGAGGGGAAGTTTACACCGTTGTGCTTAACTTTTCCCGGCGCTTTGTCCGTGTTCCTTTAAGTTTTTCCGGCGCCGAAATTGTCATAAGCAACACGGATCGTACCGTGTGGAGTGATACGCTTGAACCGTGGGAGGCCGTGGTACTGTTAGAGAGAAAGCAGTAGCCGCAGCCAGCGGCTCAAAAATTCCGCAATCCCGCCCCGGCCTTCGGCCCAGTCGATGTAGCCGTACTGCAGTTTCTGCAGGAGGATGTTGAGGGCGCTGAAACGGCCTGTCAGTATCATGATTCCGATGATGATGAGCAGTATCCCCGCAATGACGCGGATCAGGGTGAGACGGGTTTTTAATGCTTCCGTTATCCGTAAAAAGCGATCCATAAAGGCCGCCGCGGCAATGAAGGGAAGGCCCAGTCCCAGTGAATAGCAGAGAAGGTACAGGGCCGCCAGTGCCGGCTTCCCGTCCCTTGACGCAAGGAGCAGTATCGCGCTTAGCACGGGTCCTACGCAGGGAGTCCAGCCCGCCCCAAAAGCGGCGCCCGCGAGAAAGGAGGATACAAGGCCCCGCGGAGGCCCTTTGGCATGGAAACGTTTTTCGTAGTTCAGAAAAGACAGAAAATCAAAGATCGTGTTGAGTCCCAGAAGGATTACGAGCACTCCTGCCCCCGCGTTTATCCAGCGGGAAAGGCCCCTCAGCATCATGAAGGCGGAGGAGAGCAGAACTCCCAGAATGATAAAGAGGACGGTGAAGCCCGATACAAAGCAAAGGGTTTGCAGGAAACACCGTTTCCTGTCCGGAAGTTGCCGTCTTTCCTCCGCCGTGTTCCCGGTTGCGGGTTTAAGGCCGCCTCCCAAAAAGATAAGCCATGACGGAATGAGGGGGACTACACAGGGTGAAAAGAATGACAGTAATCCTGCGGCAAAGGCAATAAAAACTGAAAGGCCGGTATGCATTATCTAAAAGATAACCATTGCCGCCCGGATTGACAAGCCCCTCCAAAGCGTCTAACATGAAAACATGGCACAAGACGGTATTTTTCAGGGAGAAATGGATCCTGAAATCGCTGAGCTGCTGGGTACAAGTGCCCCAAAAGCCGGGGCAAATCAGGATTCTGTTCCGAATTATGAAAGTATCTTCAGCGTGGGAAAGGAAATCGGCAGGCCTCTGGAGGGAGGAGAAGCTCCCGAAGTCGATCTGACCGTTGAACATTTCCCTCCGGTAACCAGGCGTTTAGAGTCAACGCCTCATGCTGCGTTTAACGATCCTAACTATTACAAGGCATCTCTCTCCGGGGAGGGAGACATTGCCCAGCGGGTTCATACGATTCTGCAGAAGTACCTCACAACCAAGGATCCCAAGGATCGCAGCGTTTACCGTCAGCAGTTTATTACCGCGTATTGGGATTTTTTTACCCATGTGGCCAAGAAATCTTCCGGCAGGCTCCCCGACTCCAAAAAGTATCTGCTCCGTTTTGGAATCCTTCATCCGGCCCTTATTGATGCTGAAACGAGGGATCTTTTCGGGAAGGCCGTGGTTGCCAATGAGCTGAATCAGCCTGTTTTCTATCTTGACGAGTGGTTCAAAAATGTGGGGAGCGGCGTCGTGCGCAATTCCTCTACCGATGAGGTGAGGGTCGCCAGAAATAACAGTCAGATGAGGCTGCAGCAGCTTCTGGAAAAGGCTCAGGGCAAACTTGACGGCGCCCGGTTAATTCTCAGAGCCAAAAACGAGGAGCGTTTCAATCTGGAAAAGGTGCTTCAGGATCGTATTTCCATCGTGCTGGAACATTATCCGGTGGACGGCCTTCATGGGGTGCAGGCATGCTACAGCGAGCCCCAGAAGCGGGTCTTTGGCGATATACAGGAAATACTGAAAGGGCTCCTTAAAATAGACCACGAACTGGATCTCAACCTGAAGGATTACTACCAGTCCGATGCGGATGTAAGATCCCTTCAACAGAAGGTTGAAGAAGAAGGCGGGGCGGTTCAGGTTGACGCCAGGGCGGTTGATACTGAAATAGAAACGGTGCGTCAGATGGCCAAAATGACCATCGGCCGGCAGGGAAACCACTATCCCATTCTTTCGGGTGAGTATTTTCACTGCGGGCCCAATGACGTGGGATTCCGGGAGAATATTATTGCGGAACTTACCTTTATTGAGAGCATAGATCCTGAAGCGTTTTGCCGTTCCTACAAGAACCGGCTTAACCGCATTGTTCCCTATGTAGTGCTGATCCCCAGTTACGGCGACACGGGCGTCTGCTGGGAACCTTTTGACCGTTTCAACCGCGCCACAAGCCGGGGCCGGATAGCGATCCCCATGTATCCCAAGAGTCTGCATATCGCCGTTCTTTCCGCGGTGGCCGATCTCCGCTGGCAGGTCGCCAAGGAGAAGGCTTCCTACTACTGGATGGAAGAAGGAATTACAGGCAATTACTACCAGTGGTTCAATGCCCAGAAGCTCAAGGGGGATGTCAAGGAATTCTTTATCCAGGACTACATCGCCTGGATGACCAAGGAAAGCGAAGGCATCCAGAAACTGAACAAGGAAGTCCGGGGCATCTTCTGGCGCCACATGCCTTTCTCCAAAGAAGTCAAGGAAAAACTGAAAAACCGCAGTTATGTATACCAGGATCTTTATCAGCGGGATGTTAACCGCAGCCTTTCCGATGGGTATTGATTTCTGCCGTCCGATGAAACATGATTTTTTTTACATTTTTTTACCTGTGGGAGGGGCCGTAGCGGTAGTGCTGTTTTTTTCCGCCTTCTTTTCAGGATGCTATACTCTTAAGCAGGGCGCCGTCATGTTTTCCTATCTGGGCCGGGCGGTTCCCCTGGAATCCCTTAATGCCTCGGAGGAGGACAGGCTTTTTGTTGAACGGATTCACGATATCCGCAGTTTTGCCATGGAGGAACTCGGACTAAAGGAAAGCAGAAATTATACTACCTATGTAAGACTGGACAGAAATTATCTGGCCGCCATTGTTTCCGCTTCGGCCCAGGACAGCTTTAAGCGCCATGAGTGGCATTATCCCGTGGTAGGAACCATGCCCTACAAAGGTTTCTTTGCCGCGGAAGACGCGCGCAGGGAAGCGGAAAAACTGCGGAAGCGGAATCTTGATGTCTGGATTCGTCCGGTAGACGCCTTTTCCACTCTGGGCTGGTTCCGTGACCCGCTCTATTCCTTTATGCGGGATTACAGGGCCGCCTCTCTTGCCAATCTTATAATTCATGAACTTCTCCATTCCACCATTTTTATTACAGGGCAGGTTCAGTTTAACGAGGAACTCGCGGAATTCGTGGGAACCGAAGGGGCAAGGCTCTATGTGGAAAGCCGTTTCGGCAGGGATTCTGCGGAATACCGTGAAATTTTTGACAGTGAAGCCGACAGCAGAGCCTATGTGGCCTTTATACAGGAACTCTGCGCGGAACTCGAAACGGTGTATTCGGGCGGCGGCAGCCGGGAAGAAAAGCTTGCGGAAAAAGCCGAAGTCCTGGAAAAAGCCCAAAGGCGTTTCGACGCGGAGTATGAGAGCCGCTTTAAAAGTGAAAATTACCGGGCTTTTTCCGGCATGCAGTTGAATAATGCGTATCTTGAACTGTTCAGGCTTTACTATGGCGGCGGCTCCTATTACCGGGAACTCTATGAATTTTCCGGAGAGGATCTTCCCCTCTTCATTGAAAAGGCAAAGGCCCTCAATAAATCCAGGGCCGCAAAAAAAGATCCAAAGGCGGAACTTGAAAAACTGATAAAGCAAAACGGCGTTGACACATAGTGTTTTTGTGTTAGACAATATTCAAGGAGAAGTGAGTATGAAAAAGATTGAAACCACCGCGGCGCCTGCCGCCATCGGCCCCTATTCCCAGGCTTTTGCCTCAGGCGGATTCGTTTTTACCTCGGGGCAGATCCCCCTCTCCCCGGAAAGCGGGGAAGTTGCGGGTGGAGACATCAAGGCCCAGACCCATCAGGTTATCAAAAACCTCAAGGCCGTTCTTGAGGCCGGAGGGTCTTCACTGGAAAAAGTGATCAAAACTACCTGTTTCTTAAGCGATATGGCTAATTTTGCCGCGTTTAACGAGGTTTATGCCCAGTATTTTACCGGTAAGCCCGCGCGTTCCACCGTAGCGGTAAAGCAGCTTCCCCGTGATGTTCTGGTGGAAGTTGAGGCCGTCGCGGAAGCGTAAAAAGCCCGCGCTCAGGTTAAGGATTTTTCTCTTTATTCTTAAATATATGCCGCAAGGAGCGGCTTACTCATGTACGATTTTACAAGCAGGGTGAACCGGGAAGGAACCGGGGCAGCCAAATACATCGCTATGAAGAACATAAACCCGGATGTTCCCGAAGGCATCGTCCCCCTCTCCGTGGCGGATATGGAATTCAAAATGGCTCCTGAAATTATTCGCGGCCTTACCACTTACCTCGAGGATCTGGTGCTGGGCTACACTGTTCCCGGCGATGCCTGGCTTGACTCTATCCGCGGCTGGATGCGCACACGCCACGGCTGGGAGACTGAGAGGGAATGGATCATCCCCGCGGAAGGAGTAATAGGCGCTTTCTTTAACGCGGTGCAGGCCTTTACCGGGCCCGGTGACGGGGTAATCATCATGACGCCTGTGTATCCGCCTTTTTATATGGCTGTCGAAAGGAACAGACGCCGGGTAATCCGGAATGAACTTAAAGTAGAAAACGGCCGTTATGGTATCGACTTTGTTGATCTGGAAAAGAAGGCGCAGGTTCCGGAAAACAAACTACTGATTCTCTGTAACCCCCACAACCCCGTGGGCCGGGTCTGGGAAAGGCGGGAACTGGAACAGATCTCCGCTATCTGTATAAAGAACAATGTTATTGTCGTTTCCGACGAGATACACTTTGACTTTATAATGAAAGGTTATAAACACACAGTCTTTACAAGCCTGGGAGGGGAAGCCGCGGAGAATTCCCTTGTCCTGAGCGCTCCCAGCAAGACATTCAATCTGGCGGGGCTCCATGCTTCCTATGCCGTCATTCCCAATCCGGAAATACGGAAACGCTACCATGATACATTTTTGACCCATAGCCCCCATCCGGGGCTTAATTCCCTGGCCTACCGCGCAACGGAGATAGCCTACACCGAATGTGAAACATGGCTGGACGAACTTCTCTCCGTGCTGGATTCCAATAAACGCTTCGTGGAGCGCTTCATGGCTGAACGTATCCCCGCAATCAAAGTATTCCCCCTGGAGGGAACCTACCTTCAGTGGTGGGACTGCCGGGATCTGGACCTGCGCAAGATACCGAAGGCGGCTCCGGACAGCCGGCTTTCTTACGCCGGCGGCCCGAAGGGATACACGGATAGCAGGGAACTGGAACGCTTCATGACCCATGAGGCGTTTCTCTTTTTGGACGAAGGCTACATCTTCGGCGAGGGCGGCAAAGGCTATGAGCGGATAAACCTTGCCTGCCCCCGGTCCGTACTGCAGGAATCCCTTGAACGTCTGGAAAAAGCCCTGCACAAGAGAAATTTGATCTACCCGGCCGCAAAACAGTCCCGCTGTTAGAACAGAGACACTATTCGCAGCGGCAAGGCTGACCGTTTTCGCGCATCAATACTACCTTCGCCTGTCCTGTCGAGTGCCTGCCTTCAAGGGATACATCGACTACGAGCTCAAGTTTAGCGCCTTCAAAGCAGCAGGTCTTAAAGATAAACCCGGCTTCCGCCTTTGAACCAAAAAGATTGTTGAGAGGTTTAAGCACACTCCTGCCGTTCAGTACCTCTACGCCCTCCGGGGTATAGAGACTTATCTTTGCCCATTGCTGTTGTTTCTGGGTTCGGGAATTGGTTACCCATACCTTGATGGTTCTCTCTTCGTGTGATTTGAAAAATACCGATTCGCAGTAGTCCACAAAGATATTGAAGGCAGGAAAACTGTACCGGATCACATAGGGCGAAAGGGCCGTAAGTTCGTTCACCGGCAGAGTTTCGTCAATACTGCCGCCGTTAATGAACGGAAGATAGTCCTGTGCCGTATTGCAGCAGAGATCTTTCCCCTCAAGGCATTTGATCGTCATGCCGCCCGGGGCAAAGATATCGCAGAGATCCTGACCCAGAAAGGCCGGCGTTACCCTGATGACCCGTTCGGCAAGTTCCGTTGCGGTATCGGGTACCCAGATGCCGCGGCTTGTCTTGTCGATACACATGGTAACAATTTTGTCGTCAAGCGGAGTAGTCCATTTTTCGGGAAGCTTTGAAGCTCCCATGATTATTCCAAGAAGCGCACCAAGAGTGGCGCCGGTGCAGTCGGTATCTTCGCCGCAGTTCACCGCCGCGCAGAGGGCCTTGCCGAAGTCTCCTTCACCGTAGAACCAGCCCGCTATGGTGAGACCCACGTTCTCAGGCGCATCAAAGCCCGGAGCGCCGGTCTGAAGCCCTTCGTTGTCTTCTTTTTGAATCTGGGAGAGTTTTATGCCCTGAATGCCGAAAGTTCCCGGCGCTTCGTTGTGTATGCGTTTACGAGCCTCGGCCAGCGAAACTTTTTGTTTATAGCAGGCCACCGCCTGCCTGACGCAGCGGGCCACGGCGGAATCTTCCGGTATATATGAAAGCGCTATATCAATGAGGGTGTCAGGATCGCTTTCGACAAAGGCGGCGCTTTGCAGGGCGGCGCAGAATACTTCACCGTACATCCCCTCACCCTGATGATCCACAATAGCGTCTTCGTACGCGTAGCGCGCCGCTATCTGCGGCTGCCCCGGCGCGAGGCATGCCCATATCTCGGAACGAATAAAACAGCCGCAGCTGTCCTTGTAGGTGTTGTCGATAAGACCGGCAAGGGGAGGCGCAAGCCCCGCCCTGAGATTCGCCTTGCCTGTTCCGTATTCCACCCAGTTGGGGATGACATAGGAGAGCCAATAGTCCCCGAGTATGGAGGCATTTACATTCCTGCCGTAGCGTTCAACAGCGGCAAGCCAGACTATCTGCAGATCCAGATCGTCATTGGGCGGCGGCCCTTTGGAAAGATCCTGAGTGTAGAAATCTACCTTGTTGATCTGTCGTTTCCCCTCAAAAGGCGCTCCAAGCACCCCTCCGATGTTCTTCCCTGCCCAGCAGCCTGTAACCTTGTCTTTGTAGGTCTCTAAATCCATCAGCATATTTGCCTCCGTTTAATTTGACCGGCACGCTAAAGGCGCCGGATATTGCAAAAAACAAAATCTGTTTTAAAATTGCCGCTCATTATCAGCCTTTTACCGTACCTCTTCCGCCGTACCAAAAGCCGGGGGCCCATATACAGGGAAACAGGTAAATGTCTCTGTATTTATCTGATAATAGGGAATAAATTGATAACCTTCCAACCCCTTTATCTTGAAGTGCAAGTCTTTATCCGGTTCCGGGATGAGCTTCTTCCCCGGATCGGAAGGTTCCAGTTGAATAACGGGAATATCCTTTTCTTCAAAGTCTCCGGTTAAGGCCAGGAGCACCGGGCCATAAAAAAGACTATACCGCCTGCCGTTTGGCGCTGCGTCAAAACCTGTATATTCAACAGCACGGAATTTATACGGCAAATTAAAACTGATTGTATCGCCTTTCTTCCAGGTACGTTCAATCGACACGTAAGTCCCCGGCTTTCCATTTTGAGCCGATTCCCCATTCAACAGGAGCGGAATATCTCCCGCCCATGCAGGTATTCTGACACGAAGATCAAATTTACCTTCGCTTAAAATTTCTATTGTAACCTTTCCATCCAGGGGAAAAGCCGAACTGAGCTTTAATTTTCTGCCCTTTCCTTCAAATTCGGCACTGAAAAAAAGATTTACATAGATCCCTGAATCATCGGCCATAAAAATATATTCAGGCAGGGATGAGATAAGACCCGTAGATGAAACTTCGCAGCAGGTGTTTTG
>JAISCR010000154.1 GCA_031265435.1 Treponema sp. | reverse complement strand
GCCCTGGCTTACCGGCTGGAAGACCCCCGGATACGGGCGGTGATGGAAACACTGATGACCGGGGAACCCGATATACGGCTGGCCGGCGGCGAACCCTTCCGGCTCTGCCTTGACCTGGGCTTGGTGAGTATAGAACGGGGAACCCCGATAGTGGCCAATCCCATTTACCGGGAAGTTTTGGCCCGGGAGATGACCTTCAGCGCCCAAATGGCCATACCGGAACCGGGATGGAAGTGGGAGAAAACGGACGGAACCCTGGACATGGATGCCCTTCTCAAAGAATTCCAAATTTTCTGGCGGAACAATTCGGAAGTTTGGGAAGAACAGGCAGACTACCGGGAAGCTTTCCCCCATTTGCTCCTCATGGCCTTTTTGCAACGGGTTACCAACGGTTCAGGCCGGATTGAACGGGAATATGCTGCGGGACGGGGGAGGATGGACCTGGCAGTGGAGTACCACGGTTCATGGAATATCCTGGAAATAAAACTTCTCCGCCAGGGCCGGACTTTTGAAGCCGTGATGGAAGAAGGGACACGGCAGACCCTGGGTTACCGGGACAATTTTTCCAAAGTCCCCGGAGGGCTGCGGGAGGGTCTCCCGCTCCGGTGTTACCTTGTCATCTTTGACCGGCGAAAGAAGAAACCCTCCTGGGATAAACGGCTGCGATGGATACCTTCCGCAGACAATATCACCGTGGTTGGATGTTGAAATCTGAACAAATCGACAGGAACTCCTGCAAGCCCGGTAAGCCCCTCAATAACTCATTAAGGTGAATAACGATATTTCCGCAAGCGCCTAAAGCCTGTTCCGCGCCAGGGCCAGGGAAGCGATATCGTCAAGTGCTTTTGTTTCTTCGGTCAGCATGGTTTTGCGGTATTCTTTTTCCCTTTTTTCCCTGAGTTTGTCCAGTACCTTCCTGTCCCTGGAAGCCTCAAGATAAACCGCGCGCTTCTCTTCGATTACAAGGGCAGCCTGGGCCGCCTCCCTGAGGAGCTTCTCTTTTTCGATCTCAAGACGCCGCACATAGAGATCATAGTATTGGATGTCCCGTATATCCGTTTGGACAAAACGCTCCTCTGCCGCCTGATTATGGTTTGCCGCGTTTTCCTTTAAGCTGTTCTGAATTATCGTAAGCGCGCCTATGGCCCTGCCGAGCTCTATCTCGGTTTCCCTTTCCCGGTATTTCCGGAATTTGAGGACTTTTTCAAGATTAAACTGAAAGCGTCTCATTGTGCACCGCTACAGATCGATCAGAGGGAGTTCACCGGTTTCATTTTGAAACGCTTCAAAGGGAAGTTCCTCCGTTTCGGGGGCAGGAATCTCATCCCGGATTTCCGGAGTTTCTTCCGTGAGGGGTTCTTCGTCCTGACGTGTTTGGTAGAGGGCTTCGGAGGCCTCTTCATTCTGCGGGGTTTCACTTTCAGACATTCCGTCTTCCGGGAAGTACTCAGGAACAGTAATGCTGCCGCCTGAAAAATTGAAAGCCCCGAATGCCTTGCGCAGGTACTCGGCGGTTTCCGTCTCGGGAATTTCGACGCCCGCAATTTCTCCCATCATTTTAAGGGTATCGGCAAGAGTTGTCTTTTCATCGACGGCCTGGATTAGAAAGTCTTCGATGGATTTATGCTTTGCCACAGCTTCGTCAATTTCCGGATTGGATCCGGCCTGGTAGGCTCCCACATTGATAAGGTCTTCCGTTTCCGCGTAGACTGCCATGAGATTCCTTATGTAACCTGCGGCCTTCATGGTCGCAGGTCCTGCAACCGCACGGTCAAGCCGGGAGATACTGCCCAGCACATCAATAGCCGGGTAGTGATAATGTTCGGCAATGTTTCGGGAAAGTACGATATGGCCGTCAAGAATTCCCCGTACCGTATCGGATACAGGTTCATCCAGTTCATCGGCATCGACCAGTACTGTATAGAAAGCAGTGATGCTGCCGCGGTTTGAAGTGCCGGAACGTTCCAGAAGCTTCGGCATTGAATCAAACATTGAAGGAGTGTAACCGCGGGTAGCCGGCGGCTCGCCGGTTGCAAGTCCGATTTCCCTTTGAGCCCGGGCAAAACGGGTAACAGAATCGAAAAGGAGCATTACATCAAGGCCCTGATCGCGGAAATACTCGGCGACTGCGGTTGCCACATACGCGCCCCGGAGCCGGGAGAGGGGCGGCGAGTTGGAAGGAGTAATCACCAGCACGGAACGGGCAAGACCTTCCGGCCCCAGATCATTTTCAATAAAGTCGTTCACCTCGCGGCCCCGTTCACCGATGAGGGCGACAACGTTGATGTCCGCATTTGTGTTTCTGGCGATCATCCCGAGGAGTGTTGACTTACCGACGCCTGAACCGGCAAAGATACCCAGCCGCTGTCCGCGGCCTGCGGACAGAAGCCCGTCGATTGCCCGTATGCCGGTACTGATCCTTTCGGTGATGCGCCTTCTGCTAAGCGGATTGGGAGGAACCGCTATCGCCGGATAGTGAACAGGCGATTCTATCTCTCCCTTGCCGTCGATGGGTTTACCCATGGCGTCAAGCACCCTGCCCAGAAGCTTGTTGGAAACGGCCACCTCAAGAAGTTTTCCGGTAGCAATAACCCTGCAGCCTATTTCAAGTCCGCCGATTTCTTCATAGGCCATAAGCTGCACGATGCGATCCCGCAGGCCCACCACTTCGGCATATACCGAAATTCCGCTCCGGCGGCTTTCTATACGGCACACTTCGCCGATGATTGCCGCAGGCCCCTCGCTTTCAATGAGAAGTCCCTGAATCTTTATTACCTTTCCGGAACACTTGATGGGATCTACATCCTTGGTAACCTCAAGATATTTTCCAAATATGGCAGTCATTTTAAGCGCCTTCCGTCAAGACTTGAGTTTTGGCCTTCCCCTTGATCGGGGATATTTCCAGAATCTTTGATTCCAGTTCCGCAAGCTGACTCAAGATTCTCGCATCAATTTCTCCAAAGTCGGTTTCGATGATACAGCCGCCCGGGTCTATCGAAGAATCTTCCACCACCTGGATGGACTTTGAACCTTCCAGCAGCTGAATAAAATCCTTGATGTGTTCGGTGGTCAGCTTTACATCCATCATGTTTACCCGGATGATAATATTGCCTCGGCCCTTGACCTTGCGCAGAGCCTGTACCACATTGGAGATAATTACGTTCCGTTGATTTTCCGAAATTACCTTAATTACTTTTCTGGAGATGAGAAGCACAAGATCGATTATTTCCTGTTCACAGCCTGCAAGGATATCCGCCCGCTGATTCTGGGCCCGTTCCAATACCACCTGGGTTCGCTGCACAAGACGTTCCACTTCGGCCCGGCCTTCGACAAAACCTGCGTCCCTTCCCGCTATCCTTCCCCGCTCTTCGGCTTCTTTCCGTTCCGCTTCAAATGACTGACGGGAAGCATCTTCGACCTCTTTGGCCTTCCTGTTTGCCGCGGCAATTATCTCTTCCGCTTCATCTTCGGCTCTTTGTTTCAATGCCTGGGCTTCATCTGTTTTGCGTTTCACTTCCCGGAAGGCCGCTTCCTCCGCTTCCTTTACAATGCCTTCGGCTTCTGCTTTGGCGGAACGGATCATCGCCTCCCTTTCCTGTTCCCACTGAAGCTTGAATGCTTCCGCTTCCCGGCGCATATCCTCGACAGTAGGGCCCTGCTCCTCTTCCTCGATCTCTTCCACTTCTTCAAGTTCTTCTTCCTGGAGAGCCAGATGAGCCAGCTCGGGAAAAGATGTGGGTGAAGCGAGAACAACTTTTTTCTGGTCCATCGAAACTTCACCGGGACGTAAAACAGCTTTTACCATGACAGCCTCTATACAACCAATTCATCTTCACCGGAGCGGGCAACAACAATCTCACCGGTATCTTCAAGATGTCTGATGATGGACACGATCTTCTGCTGGGCTTCTTCCACGTCCTTAAGACGTACCGGGCCCATGTATTCCATGTCCTCTTTCAACATGCCTGCGGCGCGTTTACTCATATTGCGGAAAATCTTGTCCTGAACTTCCGTATCCACGCTCTTTAAGGCCTTGGCCAATTCCTGGGAATCCACTTCCCGCATGACTTTCTGAATGGCCCGGTCGTCCAGCATGACAATGTCTTCAAACACGAACATCCGCTTCTTGATCTCTTCCGCAAGTTCCGGATCTTCGTCTTCCAGGGCTTCGATAATCTGTTTCTCGGATGCGCGGTCAACAAGGTTGAGGATTTCAACGATGCTTTCCACCCCGCCTGCGGTGGTGTAGTCTTCGCTTGACAGGGTCGAAAGTTTCTTTTCAAGAACCCGTTCAACTTCCCGCAGTACTTCGGGGCTTGTACGATCCATAGTAGCAATTCTACGGGCCACGTCGCTCTGGGTTTCGTGGGGAAGATTCTGCAGAATTACACTGGCCTTGTTGGGTTCCAGGTATGCGAGGATAAGCGCAATAGTCTGCGGATGTTCCTGCTGGATAAAGTTCAAAAGGTGGGCCGGATCTGTCCGGCGAATAAAGTCAAAGGGCCTTACCTGCAGGCTCGAAGTCAAACGGTTGATTATATCGATTGCCTTCTGGCTTCCCAGAGATTTTTCGAGGAGTTCCCTGGCATAGTCAATACCGCCTGTACTGATGAACTGGTTAGCCATCATCAGTTCCTGGAATTCCTGGAGTATGGCGTCCTTCTGATCGGGCTCTATGGTTTCAAGCCGGGCAATTTCAAAGGTAAGGGTTTCAATCTCGTCTTCCCGGAGGAACTTGAAGATCTCCGCGGAGATCTCCGACCCAATGGTCACGAGGAATATGGCTGCTTTCTGACGGCCGGTAAATTCTTTATTGCCTTTCTTCTTGGAGCCTGCCATGGCTCCACCGGATGAAGCGCTGCTCTTTGCCATTTCCTATTCCTCCAACAACCATGTTCTGATAAGCCGGGCCACATCTTCAGGATGCTCTTTAGCCATATTGGCTACAGATTCCTGCAGTTCCATGCGCGTCCGCTCTTCCACCGAGATGGACACGTCTACGCCGCCTTCTTCCGCGCTGGCGATAGCCGCGTCCCGCGCGGCCTGTTCCCGCTGGGCCCGAAGTTCTTCCGCGATCCTCCGCCGCCGTTCGAACTCCCTGGTGATAAGACGGAACAGGATAAAACCCACAAGAAGCAGGACCAGACCGGAGAGGAAGACAAAGATTGTGGTTCTGATCTGCTGATCCCGGAAGTAGGCCGTATCCTCATCCCTGAACTGGTTTGTCCTGTCGACAGGGATATTCTGCACGGTAACGGCGTCTCCCCTTGCCGCATTATACCCTATCGCGTTCTGGATAAGATACTGGGAGGAACGCAGATCCTCCGCGGGAACAGGGGTGTATTCCCTTTCGATAGAACCGTCCGGCAGGATCGCCGGCCTCCCTTTTTGAGTATACTTCCATTTCCATTTTCCGTCGATGTTGACCGAAACAGTTACCCGGTCGATCTGGGGACTCTTCTCCTCCTGGGTTGTTTTCTTGTTGATCTCTTCATTCTTGAAGAGCGTTTCCTGGCTCATCGATCCGTAGAGGTTTTGCATGTCCTTGAAGGCCGGGGGGGTCTGACCTTCCACGCCTGCGGGGCCTTCGGGGTTGAGGCCTGTTCCTTCCCACTTTGTGACGGAAGTATTGGTAGACCTGGTTATGGACTGTGCCAGCTGCGAATCGTCATAGGGAAGGCCGGGGGTTCTCGGCTTGATGGTGATGGGGAAGTATTCTTCGGTATCCACCGCCCGCTTGCTCATATCCATTTCGATCTTGATGTTAAGATCGCGGACACGGTCTTTGGTGTAGATATCCTGCAGAGATTTCAGGATTAAGGCTCTGTAACGCGTCTCCTGCTGGAGGATCAGTTTCTGTTCTTTTTCAATGAGGGAAAGTCTGTCAAAGGCGGCCATGCCTTCAAAGTCATTGAGGAGGTTTCCGTTCGTGTCGACAATGGCGATATTCTCGTCGCTAAGACCCTGCACCGCGTATTTGAGGATCTTCTGTATGCCCTCGATTTTTTTCCGGTTGCCAAGAATGTCGCTTCCCGGTTTGGGAGTCAGTACCACGCTGGCAGTTACCGGATCCTGGTCCGCCGCAAAAAGTTCCCGTTCAGGGCTCACTATAGTTACGTTGGCATCGTCAACATCATCAATTGCCTTGATGTGATCCGTCACCATCTGGGTGATCGCCCTGCGGAGATTTACATTCCGTTCAAAATCGGTAATCGTCCAGCGATCCCGGTCAAAGATCGCCCAGGGATCTGTACCGGAAGGAATAAGGTCTTCCCGGATAAGGATGCCGCGCATTCTTTTTGCGGTTGCGTCATCACTAACCTGCACTATTCCCGCAGGCGATACCGAAGCCTTGACACCTTCCTGGTTGATCCGCATGATGATCCTGTCCTGCGCGGCCTCGTCCCGGATAGGCGCGTCGATCACCGGTACCAGTGTGGGCGCTGAAGAGATGGTGAAAAGGGCAATCATGCCTCCTATCACCGCCACGGCGATCCCGATAAGGATGATCCTTTGGATCATTGCCATCTTTCCCCAGAGATTCCGTATCTGGACAATAATCTTGCGTAAAAATTCCATTTATCCCCTCCCCCCTCTATCGATTAAAAGACTCTGTCTATAATATGAATGAGGTATTATCTCGTATTTATAATGTCCCTCCAGCCCTGCACCAGACGGCTCAAAATATTCCGTGTTATATTGAGCGACATCTGGGCCTTTGCCTGGGCAATGGTGATATCATGAACATCCACCGATCCGGGATCGGTTACTGCCTGCTGAGCAAGATTGCTCGCAAACTGCTGATCCCCCGACACACCATCCAGCGCCTGCAGCATTGCTTTTTCAAACGCTCCCGAACGGACAACCATATCGGCGCCGGTTTTCGCTTTCAGATCTTCAATCCGGTGGCCCGCATTTGCATACTGTCCGGGCGCCGGGGCTATATGTTTTGGATGGGTAAGCTTTAAGGGAATATGATCCCCGCTTACCATATCGGGCGTTAGTATTACCGTACTCATCGTTATATCAACCTCTTATTGGTTACGATCAAAAGACCGCGCTGTCAAAGCCAATGGGAAGCCGGGCTTCATGCTACCTCCCGCCTATTTCAAGGGCCCGCTGGAACATGGTTTTCGCTCCGTCCACAACCGCGGCGTTGGCTTCGTAGGCACGGGAAGCGGAGATCATGTCCACCATTTCCGTAACGATATCCACATTGGGCAATTCCACATAACCGGCGCGGGAGCCCGTTTTAATGGCATCGGGATGAGTGGGATCGTAACGGTACTTGTTCTCCGTAGAAAAATCTTTTTCGATTTCCACCACCCGGACTCCCTTACCGATGCCGTCATCCATTGACTCAGGCAGAAAGGGTGAACGCCAGAAGGGACTTTCCGCCCTGGGGCGGAGGATCACCCGGCTGCGGCGGTAAGGACCGCCTTCATCGGTACGGGTAGTATTCACATTGGCGATATTGTCGGCAATCACGTCGGAGCGGAGCCGCTGGGCGCTCATCCCGGAAGCCGCTATGTTAATGGCATTAAAAATTCCCATTCATTACCCTCTTAATACCTGGTTAACCTGACTGAACTCGAAGGTTTCGGCCTGGGCCAGAAGTGTATATTTCAACTGATTTTCCAGAAACAGGTTGAATTCCTGTTCGGGATCCACATTGTTTCCGTTGTTGTTATAGCTTGTTGTATAGTCCAGTACCCGCCGGATCTCTACATCCCTGTAATCCCCGGGCCTCCAGCTTGGCATGTGTTTGGGATTGGTGAGGGTGAGCTCCAGCCTGGGCTGCCGTTCTTCCGTTTCAAGAACCCGCTTGAGTTCGCTTTCAAAATTCACGTTGGAGCGCTTGAAGTTGGGCACGTTGGCATTGGAGAGATTGTTGGCGATTACTTCCCCCCGGACAAGGCTCGCGTCCATGCCCCGGTGAAGGAGATCTACCGTTTTGGAAAAAGTACTCATTGTTTACCGATCCTCCCGTTTATAATTATCGGTATCTTAAAAAAACAGTTAAAGGATATATCGTCCCAAGTCCTGATCCTGCACCGCGTCGTGAAGCTTTTTGTTCACGTAATCCACGGTAATCGGTATCTTTGCCGGCGAAATATCGGGCGCCTCAAAGGAAAGTTCCTCCAGCAGGGCTTCCATGATTGTATGGAGCCGCCGGGCGCCTATATTCTCAAGTCTTGAGTTTACCTCCGCGGCCAGGGCGGCCAGGCGTTCCACCGCTTCGGCACTGAACTCAATCTCCACGTCTTCAGTCCCCAGAAGACCAGCATACTGCTTGGTAAGGGCATTCTTGGGTTCGGTCAGTATCTGAAGAAACTCTTCCTTGCCCAGGGAATCCAGCTCTACCCTCAGGGGAAAGCGGCCCTGCAGTTCGGGAATCAGATCGGAGGGCTTGCTTACGGTGAAGGCTCCCGCCGCGATAAACAGGATATGATCGGTATTCACCGGCCCCCATTTGGTATTCACCCTTGCCCCCTCCACGATGGGGAGTATATCCCGCTGCACTCCTTCCCGGCTTACATCCGGCCCGCCGCCGCGGTCGCCCTTGACGGCAATCTTGTCGATCTCGTCGATAAACACGATGCCTGTCTCTTCTACCCGCTGCCGGGCTTCGTCGCTTACCCGGTCACGGTCAATCAGTTTTTCCGCTTCCTCCGACTGGAGAATCTCGCGGGCGCGGGCAACGGTAACTACCTTCTTCTTTTTATTGGCGCCGAAGAAACCCGCAATGCCGGAAAGGCTTGATTCAAGCTCCTCCATGCCGCCGCCCATCATCTCCATAGACGGAAACTGGGGATTCTGGTTTATCATGATCTCCACGGATCTGTTTTCCAGTCTGCCTTCCCTCAGCCACTGGCGGAATGTTTCCCGCGTGGACTTGCCTCCCTGATTCATCGCGGCAGCTTCCACCTCAAGCTCCTTTTTCCGTTCTTCTTCCGGAACCGAATCAAAGTGCCCTTCGCTTTGAACATCGTAGTCTATGGGAATTCCCACCTGAATGGCTGTTCCGATCAAACCGGAACCATTGGCACCCTCGGGATTTATAGAGAAAGTCCCCATGGGACGGACTACGGGCTGGTGCTTAACCTTGCTTTCCTTTGCCTTTTTTTTGGTATCCGGAAAAAGGAGATCCAGCAGGGCTTCTTCGGCCCGCTTCTCCGCTTCCGCCTTTACCGATTCCTGCATCTCCTGTTTTACCATCTGAACTCCGGCGGCCATGAGATCCCTGATCATGGATTCCACATCCCGGCCAACGTATCCCACTTCGGTATACTTGGTGGCCTCAACCTTGATAAAAGGTGAATTGGCAAGTTTTGCAAGACGCCGGGCTATTTCGGTTTTACCGACTCCGGTGGGGCCTATCATGAGGATGTTCTTGGGGGCGATGTCTTCCCTGATTTCGGGATCCAGCTTGAGCCGCCGCATACGGTTCCTCAGGGCTACCGCTACCGCGCGTTTGGCTTTCTTCTGCCCCACAATGTATTTATCAAGCTCTGTTACTATTTCCCGTGGAGTAAGCTTGTCAAGGTTTCTGTTTTCTTTCATGACCGGAGAATTTGATTCAGGCATTATTTTTTTCCTTCGAGGGCAGTTCCTCAAGCATTATTTGACTGTTGGTATAGATACAGATATTTCCCGCGATTTTCAGGCTTCTTTCCGCAATTTCCGCGGCGCTGAAGGCCGAACCTTCAAGATAGGCAAGGGCTGCGGCATAGGCATAGTTCCCGCCCGACCCGATAGCCAGGGCGTCTTCCGCAGGTTCAATCACATCTCCTGTACCGGAGATGAGCAGGGTCTTCTGGAGATCCGCCACAAGAAGCAGGGCTTCAAGACGCCGCAAGGTTCTGTCTGTCCGCCATTCTTTGGCAAGCTCCACCGCGGCGCGGAGCAGATCCCCTGAGTATTCCTTGAGCTTCGTTTCAAAAAGATCGAAAAGGGTAAAAGCATCAGCGGTAGCTCCGGCGAATCCGCAGAGAACCTTGCCGTCCATGAGGCGTCGTACCTTCCGGGCGTTGTTCTTCATCACCGTCTCGCCCATGGTTACCTGTCCGTCCCCTGCCATGGCAACCTGTCCGTTTCTGCGGACAGCCAAAACCGTTGTGCTGCGTATCTCAGTTTTCTTCATATTCAATAATCTCCGTTAATCACTTTACCCGTGAGGGTGTGCCTTCGTATATACCCGTTTAAGCCGCTCTACATCCACATGAGTATAACGCTGTGTAGTAGAGATACTTTCGTGACCCAGGAGTTCCTGTACCACCCGTACATCACATCCGGAATTGACAAGATGGGTCGCAAAACTATGCCTCAAGCTGTGGGGGTGTATGTTCTTCTGTATCCCCGAAAGACCGGCATATCTGGAAATAATCCAGCGTACTCCGGGAACCGAAATGGGGCCCCCCTTCCGGTTTATAAAAACCCGCCCTGTAGGCTTCTCTTCCTTGATCCTGGCCTTCCTTTCCAGAAGATAATCCTTAAGAGCCTCTTTTGCCTGATCGGAAAAGAACACATAGCGTTCCTTGTTCCCTTTGCCGATAACCCGTGCTTCGCCTGAATCTTTTTCAAGCCTGTCCAGGGAAAGTTCAACCAGTTCCGAAATACGCAAGCCTCCCGAATACATACAGAGTATCAATGCCTTGTCCCGTTCGGGCCACAGGATTCCCGCCCTTTCGGGGAGCACGGCAAAACTGGCCATCTCCTCTTCCCAGAGAAAGGCCGGAAGGGTTTTGGGGGAACGGAGATTCCGCAAATTATGGGCCGGATTATCGCCGCGTTTTCCAAAACGCACAAGCCAGCGGTAAAAGCCCCGGATGGAGGAAAGGGCCCGGTTCACGCTGACACTGGCTATCCCTTCGGCGCTGAGATCCGCGATAAAACCCTGTACCTCTACCGGCTCCGCTTTCTCAATCTTTATCTCATGATTGATACAGTAATTTTCAAAATGTTCAAGATCCTTCCCGTAGGCTTCCAGCGTACGCGCGGACACTCCCCGTACCGATTCGAGATATAAAAGATACTGATCAACAAGACTCTGTTCCATAACATTCATTCCGGATTTATCACTCCTCAATCTTTGGCTCTTTGTCTTCCGCCTCATCATCCGAATGCAGATAATCGCAATCCGGGTTTATGCAGGCTTTATGGCTGCCGTTTTTCTTGTCAAGCTTCTCCACGAGGAAACAGCCGCATTTGGGACAATTCTGATTTATCGGCTTGAAGTGACTGATAAAGTCACAGTCAGGATAATTACTGCAGCCGTAGAATTCCTTTCCCCGGCCGCGGGTTTTCCGCGCGACAATATCGCCGCCGCATTTGGGGCATGTCGCAAGGGGAATACTCTTTGTGTTCCGGCATTCGGGAAAACCGCTGCAGGCAAGGAAAAACCCGAATCGTCCCAGCTTCTTTATCAGGGGTTTCCCGCATTTCTCGCATACATAATCCGTCGGCTCATCAAGGGAACCCTTGTATGATTCCAGAGTCTTCCCGACTTCGTCCACCGCGTTCTTGAAGGGGTCCCAGAATTCCCGGATCATGTCCGGCCAGCGGATGGCGCTCTCCTCTACCTGATCAAGCTTTGTTTCCATGGAAGCGGTAAATGCCGAATCCACCACATAGGGGAAGTATTCCACCAGCATGTCATTGATAAGACGCCCCAGTACCGAAGGCACAAGCTGCTTGTTGGAACGGGTTACATAGTAACGATCCAAAAGAACAGAGATAATGCTGGCATAGGTAGAAGGCCTGCCGATTCCCAATTCTTCCAGTGTCTTTACGATAGAAGCATCGGTAAAACGGGGCGGCCCCTGGGTAAAGTGCTGTTCCGGATGGAACTTGTCGACATGAATCTTGTCACCCTTCTTCAATGCAGGATAGGGATTCCCTTTTTCTTCCCTGGAAGCAAGAAGTTTCATTACCTTATAAAATCCCTTCTCGGTAATTTTGGTCCCGGAGATCCTGAAGATCCCTTCCCCCGCGGCTATGTCAGCGCTCACTGTCCGTGTTTTTGCGTTGATCATCTGGCTGGCCACAAAACGTTCCCAGATTATCGTATAGAGCCTTAACTGATCCCGGCTCAGGCTGTCTTTAATATCATCGGGAGTATATTTAACATAGGTAGGGCGGATTGCCTCATGGGCATCCTGGGCATTCTTCCCCATCGCATACTCGTTGGGTTTTTCCGGCAGGGAATTTTTGTAAGCGGTGTTTATCCATTCCCGGACTTCTTCCAGGGCCGCCCGGGATATACGCACAGAATCTGTACGCATGTAGGTGATGAGCCCTACCCGGCCGGAACCGATATTCACCCCTTCATAGAGCATCTGGGCTACCTGCATGGTTTTCTTGCTGGTAAAGCCCAGGCGGTTGGCGGCGGTCTGCTGAAGCTGGGAAGTGGTAAAGGGAGGCTTGGGCCGCAGGGTCTTGTCGGTTTCCCGTATATCCTGAACAATACAATCCGCCTTTTCAACCTGCGCAATGATACTCTTTACCGATTCTTCGTTTTTAAGTTCCGGTTTCCGTCCCTGCCAGGAAACCAGCTGGGCGGTATAGGAATTTTTTCCGACCTTGAAATCGGCGTCAAGAGACCAGTACTCATCGGGAATAAAAGATTCAACTTCCTTTTCCCTTTCGCAGATAAGCCTCAAGGCCACGGACTGCACCCTTCCCGCGGAAAGACCGTTCTTTACTTTTTTCCAGAGCAGGGGCGAAAGATTGTAACCGACCAGCCTGTCCAGCACCCGCCGGGCCTTCTGGGCATTCACCTTGGATTCGTCAATGTCTCCGGGATTGGCTACCGCTTCCTGTATGGCCTGGGGAGTTATTTCATTGAATGCGATACGCTGAATCGGCACCCTGGCATTTTTGGCGCTGATCGCATTCCTCAGATGCCAGGCGATGGCCTCCCCTTCACGGTCATTATCACTTGCCAGTAATACACGGGCGCTTTTCTTTGCGTCCCCCTGCAATTCCCTGAGGAGTTTAGCCTTTCCCCGGACGGTGATATATTCAGGTTCAAAATTATGATCCACGTCAATGGCAAGACGCGATTTGGGAAGATCGATAAGGTGGCCGATGGAAGCTTTTACCGAGTAATCGCTCCCCAGGTATTTCTCGATGGTTTTGGCTTTGGCGGGAGACTCCACAATAACAAGAATTTTTTGCTCTTTTGGCGTTTCGCGGGAAGATCTTTTTTTCCCTTTTCCTGCCTTGTCTGTTTCCTGTCCCTCTGTCTTCTTTTTTTCACGCGCCATTGATTTTTCCTATATTCCGATTACATTATTTCGCAACAGGGGGCAAGCCCCCGGGTATGAACCCCGCCTGCGAATCAAACTCAATATTGAGCTGTTTTGCCAGAGACCGGGCCAGTGCCTGTCCCGGCGGAAGTCCGGCTTCCTCTTCGTCTCTCCTGTCTTTTTCAATCTTCCATTCCGACAGTATCTCTGCCGCATTATGAATGATCCGCGCTCCCTCTTCCGCAAGTTTCCGCGTTCCCGCCCCCGAAGGGCCCGAAGCAATACCGGCAGAAGCCGTCCAGAGATCTCTGCCCTGATCCATGGCAAAGTCCGCGGTGATCAGGGCGCCTGAATGTTCGGGCGCTTCCACGACAAGCACTCCCCGCGCAAGAGCCGAGATGATCCGGTTCCTGGCAGGAAAATTCCACCTGAAGGCTTCCGTCCCCGGAGGATACTCGGAGATGATTGCGCCCCCAACCTCCAATATGCGCCGGGCAAGGGGACGGTTACTTTGAGGATACACCATATCCGCCCCACAGCCCAGAACCGCCACGGTGGGAGCGGCAGCTTCGAGATTTCCCCGGTGGCCGGCCGCATCGATTCCCAGCGCGAGTCCTGATACCACCGCTACACCGGCCCTGCCCAATTCCCGTGCAATCTCAAAAGCCTGAGCCTGGGCGCCCGCACTGGGATGCCTGGTTCCGACAACGGCAATCAGAGGCTTCTCCGGGTCGGGCAGCTTCCCCCGGTAATAGAGAAGCTGAGGCGGATCGAATATCTCCCGGAGGAGCGGCGGATAATCCCCGTCATTCCATGAAGTCCAGCGTATGCCCCGCTGAACAGCGGCCCTGAAGTCGCCTTCCGCCAGAGCGCACACAGTTTCCATGGTCCAGTTCCGCCTCAAAGGCCGGCGGATACACATTTCAATATCTACTTTGGCAGATTTGCGGAATTCATCTTCCGAATGAAACTTTTCCGTCAGTTTAAGACGTTCCCCCGGAGCAAGACCGGGAATACGGTTGATGATAAAATCCAGCAAGCCTCTTTCAGCCATTATTCATCTCCAGTATAAACTCCCTGTTTTTCCGGGCCTCTGCCTTTTGGTTCTGATCCCTGGCTTCCCGGACGATACGGTCATAGATTTCCAGCGCCCGCTCATTGTTTCCTGTCTGATAATAAACCCTCGCCAGGGCAAAGAGTGCGCCCATATCCCTGGGTAGAAGTTCAGCATAATGTTCCAAATGAGGCAAGGCTTCCAGAGGACGTCCCAGCTCAAAGCTATAGAGAATTCCCAGCCCGTAAAGGGGCCTTGGATAATCGGGATCAAGCTCTATCGATCTTAAATAAGCCTGTTCCGCCAGGGTAAAGTAACGCGTCCGCACATTCTCTTCCGCACCGGGAAAATCCAGAGAAGATTTTGCCACAACCCCCGCGGAGAGGCCTGTCAGATAAAATAAAGTCGGATCCTCATTATTGTAATATACCGCCCGTTCCAGGGCTTTCAAAGCTTCGTTGTATAATTTTTTGTCGATATATCTGCTTGCCAGTATCTTCCAGTAGCTTGCCGTCTGTACTCCCTCCTTGAGATTCAATGCTATCTGATCCTCGTAGAGGGCAATGGCCGTGCTGAGCCCTTCAATGGTTTCAGGGAGCCCCCCCCTGGGAGAAAGCTCCGCGATGCGTTTTGCCAGATCCCGGTGGCTTTTCTTCTTGGCTCCGCTATAAACCCCAAAGACCACGGCAAAAATAACCGCCACAATCACAATGCCCGAAAGAACTTCTTTAACTTTCATTGACTCTTCCGCTCCTTGAAGAGATCCAGATTCGGCAGATACTGTTTATGTTTTTCCCGCAGGGTTCTTACATCCACATGGGTATAGATCTGGGTGGTGGCAAGATCCGCGTGACCCAACAGTTCCTGTACCGAACGGAGATCCGCGCCTCCGGCGAGAAGCTCGGTAGCAAAACTGTGACGCAGTGTATGAAGCTTTGAAGACACTCCGGTAACAGCGGCCGGGCGGGTGTAGTTCTTCCAGATCCCCTTTCGGGAAAGCCGTTTCCCCGTTTTTCCTATAAAAAGGGCCCGTGACTGTTTCTTTTTTGCAAGGGCAGGCCGGACCTCTTTGATGTATTTTTTCAGAATCGCTGCCGCCTGAGATCCAAAGACCACAAGCCTCTCCTTGTTTCCCTTTCCCCGTACCCTGGCGGAACCCCCCGGAAAATCCACATCTTCCACATTCAGGGCCACCGCTTCGGAAATCCGGAGGCCTGCCGAATAAATCAACTCATAGAGAGCCCGGTTCCGCAAACCCAGCGGAGTTCCGTCATCCGCAGCCTTGAGGACATCCTCCACGGTACACTGATCCAGTACGGCGGGAAGATGCCTCTGTTTCCCGGGTGTCTCCAGAAGCGATGCCGGGTTGTCCTGCCGGATTCTTTCCGCTTCCAGAAACCGGAAAAAGGATCGCAGGGCCGAAAGAGCCTTGGCTGTCGAAACGGAATTAATGCCCTTCTCACCCTGCCTGCGGAAATTGAGGTACGCGCTTAGACCCGCGCAATCAATGTTTTCCGGCCGCAGAGCTTCTCTTTCCAGCCATTCCAGAAAACGGCGGATCTCAAGCCGGTAGGTATCCGCGGTGAGCCGCGAACGTCTTTCCAGCGCGATGAGACGGGCATAAAACTGTTCTTCCAGGCCGTGTTTTTTCACTTGGGCCCTTGCTCCGTTCCCGATCTGCCTGAACCGCCGAAATCAAAATTCCGGTTTTTGTCCATCTCCTGCTTTTTATCGCGGATTATGGTAGGCACATCGAGATCGTCAGGGATATTCCGGGGGCCCAAAAAACCGCCGCCCCTGCCTTTGTTGAAAATCTGATCCCATTCTTCAGTGTTGTAGATATCCTGTTCCTCCCGTTCCTCCCGTACCAGATGAAGATTTCCCTTCTCTCTGCCCTGATTGTCTTCACGGGCAAAGCCGGTAGCAATTACCGTTACCTGAATTTTTTCTTCCAATAGAGGATCGATGGACAGACCGTGGATCAGTTTCACTCTCGGATCCGCTCCTTTCCGTATGGCCTCTACAACTTCCTTTACCTCCATCATTCCCAGATCTTCACTGGCCGCGATATTCACCAGAATACTGGTAGCTCCGGTAATGGTAGTACCTGCAAAGAATGGATTATTAACTGCCTGGGTAGCAGCGTGAAGGCCCCGGTTTTGCCCTTCGGCAATACCGATGCCAAAGAGGGCATCCCCCTTGTTCCGCATGGTTTCTGCAACGTCCGCAAAATCGGTGTTCACAAAATCGGTCCTTGTGATGATGTCTGAAATGCCTTTAACTCCGCAGTAGAGAATATCATTGGCTTTAAGATACGCTTCCCTTGCCTTTATATTCTTATCAAATTCGAAAACATTCTCATT
Source organism: Treponema sp. (assembly GCA_031265435.1). Taxonomy (GTDB): domain Bacteria; phylum Spirochaetota; class Spirochaetia; order Treponematales; family Breznakiellaceae; genus JAIRNJ01. The sequence continues at coordinate 17,318 of JAISCR010000154.1, read as the reverse complement.
GGGTATAACAATGAGAGTATCAATCGATTCCCGCAGTTTATTGATTCCCGCGTCCGCAAGTTCCATCTTGTAGGGGCCTTCAAATTCAAAAGGCAGGGTTACAATGCCTACGGTGAGCGCCCCCTCTTCCTTGGCAAGTTTGGCAATTACCGGGGCGGCGCCGGTACCGGTTCCTCCGCCGAAGGTAGCGGTAATAAAAACCATATCCACGCCTTTAAGCCAGCCAAGAATGGTATCCCGGTCTTCGTTGGCCGCCTTTTCACCGGTCACAGGATCTCCTCCTGCGCCTCTGCCGCCTGTCAGTTTTTTTCCGATTGGAATTTTACCCGGCGCCCTGGATTTCTGGAAAAGATCCTGAACGTCCGTATTGACCGCAAAAAACTCTACATCGGCAATACCCTTGTCGATCATATTATTTGTCAGGTTGGCGCCGCCGCCGCCTATTCCGATCACCCTGATGATCGCTGCCGGAGTTTTCTCCGGCACGGCTTGCTCCATCGTCATGGAAACAAGCCTCGGCCCTTCCGGAACAGAAAGTCCCGTCATTTCGTCATCGCTGACCGCTGAAATGCTCATCATAATGTTCCTCCCAAATCACTTTATTTTATTGGCAAAAATGCCTCAATTCCTTGTGCTAAAAAAACTCCTTCCTGAACCAGTCGATCATCTTCTCTGTAAAATTCTTTTCGCGGGAACGTCCTTCGACGGCCCCTTCCCTTTCCGCTTTTCCCCTTCCCTCACGAACCGCTCCTTCAAGTACCAGGCCCAGAGCCGCGGCATAGACAGGACTGCGGTATTCGGCGGCAAGCCCTTCCACCTGAAGGGACTCCCCCACGCGGACAGGCATGTTGAACACATTGCCCGCCAGTTCCGCCACACCCAAAAGCTCCGCGCCGCCTCCGGTCAATACCACCCCCGCGGCAAGAGGCCGGGATAATGAAAGCTTGTCCATCCGTTCCTTCAGCATGCGGAATGTTTCCTGCATTCGCGGCTTAATGATCTGCATCACATGGGATTTCGGAATAGGCAAAACCCGTCTTCCCCCGATGCCGGGAACAATAATGTCATCATCATCTTCCAGCAGAGGCTCCCAGCAGCAGCCCGCGTCAATCTTGATCCGCTCTGCCGTCTCATAGGAAATATTCTTCAGCACGGATATATCATTGGTTACCTGAGTTCCTCCCGCGGGAATGGTAGAGGTAAAAAAAGGAGCTCCGTCATTGTATACCAGCATCTCCGTTGTTCCTCCTCCCAGATCAACCAGGGCTACTCCAAGATCTTTTTCTTCCTGGGTTAATACAGCCCGTCCTGCGGCAAGAGTCTGAAGAATAAAATTTTCTACCAGAAATCCCGCGCGGTTTATGCACTTTACCAGAGTTTCGGCCCCGGTCTTTGAACAGGTAATAATATGCACCAGCGCCTCAAGCCTCACCGCGATAATATCGATGGGGTTCCTTATTCCTCCCTGATAATCCGCGATGTAACTCTGGGGGATCACCTCCAGAAATTGACGATCGAGGGGAATAAGCAGAGCCCCTGCGGCATCCAGCACCCTGCCGATATCCTCCTGCCGGATCTCACGGGCCGGCTTTTCAGGATCCGGTACCCGGATTACTCCTTTGGAATTGATGCCCTCTACATGGCTTCCGCCGATGCCGGCCCAGCAGGACTTTACTTCCCGCCCGCTCATCACTTCCGCCGTCTCGATTGCCTGGGCTATCGCGCGGAGAGTAGCCTCAATATTTACCACTACGCCCTTGCGCAGTCCGGTAGAAGGAGCGATGCCTACACCGGTGATCTCCAAAGCTCCGCGTTCATTCCGTTCACCAATCACCGCGGAAACTTTTGTCGTACCTACATCCAGGCCGACATATAAACCGTCACTCGACAGAATCAGCCTCCTTTGGAATATAGGATGCAATGCTGCCGGAACGGAAATCAAGTTCCTCAGGGGCGGAGCCCTGTTTTTCCAGCACATCAAGCACCAGCAAGAGATAACGCAAGCTGTCTTCGTTCAATTCTTTGTCCATTAGTACCCGTATGGGATTATGCACCGGATAAAGAACAAGGTCAAATCCGTCAAAGTTCTTTTTCCGGATTCCAATTTCGGAAACGGCGCTCATCAATGCCGGTTCCTGTTCTCCGATTCTATAAACGTCTTCCAGCACACCCTGATACCGCGCGGGAACCATGTTTCCCAACCGGGGTTCTTCCTGCAAAAGACCGCTTATAATAGGTATGGACGAAGAGAATCCATGATCTCCGCCTATCTCTACTATAACACCTTTCCGGTCAAGATACACGGGCAGAACCTTACCGTCTTTCATGGACAGTTCCACTGCAACAGCCTTCCTTTTGGAAAGCTTTATGCGCAAAGATGCGGGAAACCGCTTTTCTACAGATGCGGAATCTACCATCCAATGAGTTTCCAGAGCCTGCTTTACCTTTTCAGGATTGATCTTCATCCAGCTTGTCCCGGGGCCGATGCCTCCATGGGATAGAATGTCAGCCTCCGCGATACCGGAGATACCATCAATGTCTATCCGCGCAAGGGGCATACAGGGCTGTATCAAAAGGAGCCAAACCAGTTCCGCTCCAATCAGAAGCGCCGCAACGGCAAGAAGCCTCTTTACGCCTTTTCCCGGCCTGCCTCTTACCGGCGCCTGAATAGTTTCCAGAGTCTCCTGCCCATAATAAAAGTCACCGGACATGTACGCCCCCCTTAAGTTTTCGAGACATTGACTATCAGCCCCGCGGAGAGCAAAGTCGTTGCCAGAGAAGAACCTCCGGCGGAAAAAAATGGCAGCGGAATACCCGTAGCGGGCAGGGAACCGGACACTACCGCGATATTCATCAGAGTCTGGGAAGCCACCATGGTAGCAAGCCCGAAGGCAAGCAGGAATTTGAACCTGGTGTCCGCCCTTATGGCGCTGCGGTACGCTCTCCAAACAAACACGACAAAGATAACAAAAAAACAGAGAACACCAATAAAACCGGCCTCTTCGGAAAAGGCGGAAAAAATAAAATCCGAATGGACTTCGGGTATGCTTGCAATTTTTCTTGTCCCCTGCCCGATACCCTTGCCCCAGAAACCGCCGGAACCGAGTGTAAGAACCGAAGCCTTTACCTGGAAACCGGCTCCCTGGGGATCCCATTCAGGATGGAAGAAACTCCGTACCCTGGCCAGCCTGTGGGGTTTGGTAAGAATGAGCAAAACAGAAGTGGGAAGGAGAAGTACGGTAGCGGCAATAAAGTAACGGAAACTTACTCCCGCGACAAAGAAGATCACCAGCGCATTAATCGCAATAAAAACCGCGGTAGAAAAATTGTTCTCCCAATAGATCAATACAAAAAAAAGGGCGGTGATGAGAGCGGGCGGCAGAATACCGGATCTAAAATTCCCAAGGCTGTCCTGTTTTTTATCGAAGATATGAGCCAGATAGAGCGGAAGGGCCACTTTCACGAATTCCGAAGGCTGATATCCAAAAGTACCTATATGAATCCAGCGTTTCGCGCCGTTCTTCTCAAGCCCGATACCCGGAAAAAAGGTAAAGACACAAAGCGCAAAGGAGAACAACACCAGGGCCATCATGCCCTTCCGCAGCCAATCAAGGTTTATCAGGGAAGAGGCAAAGAAGAGAAATATCCCTATCGCGGCAAGAGCAAGCTGCCTGACAATAAAGTAATGACTATCCCCAAAGAAACGCTGGGCAAAGGCGGCGGAACAGGAATAGAGGGTCACAAGTCCCATGCCGGTGAGTAATAGTACACTGCCAACCAGAATATGATCTCTGCCGGGACGCACTCTGGCAAATTGTTCCGTTTCCATCTTACCCCGTATTCCTTCCTGTATTTTATCGGTTCAATCTCCGCTATAAACTTTATTGAATCTTCAAAGTCGAAAGCGCTATAATGGCGAACAGACCGCCAAGAATCCAGAAACGTATCACAACTTTTGTTTCGGCCCACCCCGAAAGTTCAAAATGATGATGGAGGGGGGCCATGCGGAATATTCTCTTCTTTCGCAGTTTGAAGGAAAGTACCTGGAGGATGACACTGGCTATTTCCAGTACAAAGACGCCTCCGATGATCAGAATGAGAATTTCCTTTTTTATAACGAGGGAGATAGTGGCAATGACGCCGCCCAGAGAGAGGCTTCCCGTATCACCCATAAAAATTTCCGCGGGGTGGGAATTGAACCATAAGAAGCCTATACATGCCCCCACCGCGGCAAGGCAGAATACCGTAAGTTCTCCCGCGCCGGGAATGTAGGGAATCCCCAGGTATGCCGAATAGTCGGTACGACCGGAAATGTAAGTAAGCAGGGCCAGTGTAATAAAGACAAGAATCAAGAGCCCGGCAAGGAGACCGTCCAGACCGTCGGAGAAGTTGACCGCATTGGATTCTCCCACGATTAAGAGAACTCCAAAGGGAACCCAGAGAATACCCATATCGGCAATGGGATTTTTGAAGAAGGGAATATAGAGGAGCTGCATCTCTTCTCCGCCGAACGTATAGAGTACCAGCATCACCGCAATGGCTACGACAAACTGCAGTACCAGTTTTGCCCAGGCAGGCAGACCATCGGAATTTTTCCGGCTTACCTTGAGGTAATCATCAAGAAAACCGATTAACCCGAAGAGGCTGAATGTGCCCACGACGAGCCATACTTTCCAACTCTGCAAATCCATCCACAGGAACATGGACACAAGAACCGAAAGGATGATCATGATCCCGCCCATGGTCGGTGTTCCGGATTTTGAAAGATGGCTTGCGGGCCCGTCTTCCCGAATGGACTGACGAACTTCAAGCTTTTTCAGGGCTTCGATGATCCGCCCTCCCAGCATAAAGCAGATGAGCAGTGTCGTAAGGGCCGCATAAGCGCTCCGAAACGTCAAATAGGAGAACACATTAAGAGGTGTAAATATGCGTACCAGGGGGTATACAAATTCTAGGAACAAGATTTTCCTCCTGTAAAGATATCTCCAAGCTGTTCCAGGGCGCAGCCGCGGGAACCTTTAAGCAGCACATGGTCTCCGGTTTGTATATGTTCCCTGAGCAGGCGGGCAAGTTCTTCCATGACGGCAGTATGGAAAAACGCCTTGTTTCCCGCATTCTTGAGGGTCTCCGCCACAGGCAAAGTCTCCTCACCGTAAAGGAAGATCAGATCTCCCCTTGAACAGGAAAGCTGCCGCCCCAGCTTCCGGTGAGCCTCCCCCGAGGTCTCGCCAAGTTCCAGCATGGAACCGATAACATAGATTCTGCGTCCTTTCACAGTGATACTGTCGCAGAACTCAATGGCCGCCTCCATGGATTCGGGGTTGGCGTTGTAACAGTCCCGGATCACCGTTACAGGCCCTTCAAGAATTTCACCCCTGCCGAAAAGGGGTTTTACCGATTCCAGCCCCTCCCGGATAGCCCTGCCGCCGCAGCCCAGTTCCCGGGCAATGGCAATGGCGGCCAGGGCATTCCGCAGATTGTACTTCCCCGGCAGGGGGAACCGGGCCGGACTACCCTCCCAGGAAATCCCGGAGCCCCAAAGCCCCAGATCCCTTACCGGCCCCAGTTCCGGAAATGCCTCAAGGTTATAGAACCGGATTTTCCCATTAGTCCCCTCCGCAAGAAAATCCCGGTATTCATCATCAGAGGGAATAAGGGCAGTTTCGTTCCCGCTGAAACACGAAAAAATGTCACGTTTCTCTAAAGCTATAAGCCGCTTGGATCCGATAATTCCGATATGGGCAGTCCCTATGTTTGTAATCAGGGCAATTTCAGGATTGAGAACCGCGGCTAATTCGGCGATTTCACCCTTTCTGTTCATACCCAATTCATTGACGGCAACTTCATGATCCTGACGTACATTGAAAACCGACAGGGGAAGCCCTGTTTCGGAGTTGAGGTTTCCCGGATTCATTACCACCTGTTTTTCTCTTGCGATAATGGAAGCGGCAATCTCTTTGGTAGTGGTTTTCCCGGATGAACCGGTGATCCCGATTTTTACAAGAGTGGGAAATTTGGAAAGATAGAAATGGGCGCCTGCCTGCAAAGCCTCTAGTGTATTCTTTACGGCAATCAAGGCGGCGCAGGCTTTCCGGGCCAGATCCGCAAGACCAAGACCCCTGTCAAGAAGGGCGGCCTCCTCCACCAGGGCCGCGGCGGCCCCCGCCTTAAAGGCCGCTTCCACATAACGGTGGCCGTCCTGTACAGCGCCCCGGAGGGCAACAAAGAGGGCGCCGGGTTTTACTTCCCGGGAATCAATGCACACTGAAGAGAAACCCCGGCCTGTAGAAAAAGAGAGAAGATGTCCCTCCATTCCCTTTTCCAGTGCGGCGGCCAATTCAGAAAAAAGCATCAGGTTCCCCTCCCCCTGCATTCCTATTCTCCTTCTATACGGATCTGTAACACAGATTCAGGATGTATCTTCTCAAACTGAAGCTCATGACTGGCAATATGCTCGATCCGTTCAGGTGATGAAAGGACGGCGATCCCGGCGATGAGCCGCTTATTGCTCTCAAGCCATTCTTCCTGGGAAGCCTCCAGTTTTTTTACATCCTTCTGCAACTCCGCATAACGTTCCGCCTGCCATGCATTCAGAGCCAGGAGCAGCGGTATGCTGAGAACAAAAAAATAGATCATTATATGCCCTTTCATTCCTTTCACCTTATTCGTCCAGCACCTTTTCTATTACCCGGAGCCGCGCGCTCCGGGACGCGGGATTCGATTCTTTTTCCTCCTTCCGGGGGACAATCCCCTTCCGGGTGAGGATGTTGAGAACCCGTTTCCCCTCACACCTACATATCGGCTCTTCAGGCGGACAGGTACAGTCCCGGTTTTTTTCCCGGAAGAAATATTTAACGATCCTGTCTTCCCCCGAATTAAAACTGATAACCCCCATCCTTCCCCCGCTTTCCAGAATCCGGAAAGCGCCCTCAAGAAGATCCTGCAGCCGGGAAAGCTCTCCGTTTACCGCGGCCCTCAAGGCCTGGAAAGTCTTGGTAGCCGGATGCACCGGCCCGTGCCTCCCGGCAGGCGGGTAACAGGATTCCACCAGGGCAGAGAGGGCGGCGCTGCTCTCCAGCCGGGAACGGGAACGAGCCTCCACAATTGCCCGGGCTATTCTGCGGGAAAAACGCTCCCCCGCGTTGTTGTAGAGCAGATCGGCAAGTTCCTTTTCGGGAAGACGCGCCACAAGATCTGCCGCGCTGAGGGAAGAGGAAGGATCTATCCTCATGTCCAGCTTTTCATCCTTGCGGAAGCTGAAACCCCTGCCCGATTCCTCATAATGAAACATGGATACACCCAAATCGAGGAACACCGTATCGGGCCTCTTGAACTGTGAAGGAAAAGCGGCAAAAAAAGACTGGGCCCAGCCCGGATAAAACTGTACACGCTCTCCAAAATCCTTAAGCCGTTCCTTTGCCTTCTCCTGAATCACCGGGTCCGCATCAATCCCGATAAGCCTGAGATCCGGAAAGCGGGACAGGAAGGCAAGACTGTGCCCCCCTTCACCCTGGGTTGCATCCACCATCAATTCCCCTTCCTTTCGGGGGGCAAGGTATTCCAGGCACTCTTCCAGTAAAACCGGCGTATGAACGAATCGCATAAAACTTTGTTTTGCCTCCGGTTGAATTTTCAAGCTCGACATCCCCAATCCTTAAAAGGAAATGTGTCCTATGGCTTTTACAACAATCGGAGTCATCGCCTCATGCTCCCTGTAATAGGCCTCGTATTGATCCTGAGCCCAGATCGCAAGCCGTTGCCCCATTCCGCAAATCATGCAATCCTTACCGAGAAGCGCATGATCCCGGACATTTTGGGGCAGGGCAATACGGCCCGCCTTGTCGACTTCGGCCTCCGTTGCGGGAGTAATGAACCGGAACTGCGCCCACTCGAGCATTTCCATGTCAAGATTGGGACTGTTCCTGATACTCTCAACAAAAGCTTTCCACGCTTCGGGAGGAAAAACCCAGATGCATTTCTCGTTCCCCTTGGTTACCCAAACGGTCTCTGTTTCCATGGAGGATCTGAGCCTGGAGGGCAGATTGATCCTGTTCTTTTCATCCAGGGTCGCTCTCTGCTCTCCAGTCAACAGATTCATGTGTCCCTCCGGGGCGCGAAGACAAAAAATTGGTTATACGATACCGCTTACAGCGACTTATGTATAACATTTTCCCCCACTATGACCTACTTTTCCCCACCCACTTTCTGTATAACACATCAAATTCTCCGTGTAAATAGCAAAACGGAAAAAAATTATAGATAGTTAAGGTTTTTTTCTATTGGCCTATACGTATGTATAGTTTATTAATTTCTTTTAGAGGATTAAGCTTTTTTTATGTTCATGGAGGAGTATTTCATTGTGTTTCCCGAAGGCGATGTCCAGGAGATCCCCGGAAAGCTTCCCGTCAACGGGATAGTGGACATTAACGGGAACCTCCTTCCCCTCCCCCTTTCTACGAACAGGATGATAGCCTACCGGATTGCGGGCATACGCACAAAAAATGCCAGGGGAAGTTCCGAAACCTACCATCTGCTGGAGCTTTTGAGCGTGGAAGATCTTCTGGAATATACATGAAAAAAGCGGCCCTGCGGCAGAAAACAGCCCCCCCGCATCACTCCATAGGGACTGAGCGGGAATCAAGCCTGCACCGGGCACTGAAATACCGTTATGCGGGTGAAACAGGACAAACCGAATATGAATTGGAGAACTATGTCTGCGATGTCTATACCGGCGGGGGGGAAGCGCTGGAGATCCAGACAGGAAGTTTCGGCCCTCTGGACGGGAAACTCCGCTCGCTCTGCCGCATCTCCCCTGTGCGGATCATCCATCCGGTAGTAATTCACAAATATATCGAACTCTATGATACAGAAGGAAGCCTAATCCGCAGCCGCAAGAGTAACCGGGACGGCAGCATCTGGGATCTCTTCAAAAACCTGCTCTACGCCCCGGAACTGCCCCTTCTTCCCTCTCTTGTCATAGAGCTGGCACTGATTGACGTGAAGGAAAAAAGAGTGGACGACGGCAAAGGTTCCTGGCGGCGCAGGGGCGCAAGCATTCGTGACCGGGAACTCCTTGCCTGGCATGAGTCAATAGAACTTAAAAACATCTCCGATTACCGGCGCTTTGTTCCATTTGCCCCCGAAACGGAGTTTACCGTTCGGGATCTGGCAAAACAGGCCCGGCTCCAGGCTCCCCTTGCCGGCAAAACGCTCTATGTACTGAACAAAATCGGAATTGTTAAACGGGTCGGGAAGCGGGGAAGAGCTATTCTGTATTCGCAGACATAAATACAACCGCAGTTTTCCGCCTATGGGAATTTTTTAACCGCAAGGTCGAAAAAGTCGAAGAAGTTTTCATTCAAATTAGCGCGACGCCATCTGTTGCCTTTTTTTCATGCCCTGAGATATTTCCAATAAGACAACAGATCGCGATTTTACCACGCGTCGTTCATGTCGTCGGGGTCGCGGTTGTCTTCGGCAAAGAGGTCTACCGTTGCCCGGAGGTCGTCCAGGTAGATGTAATAACTGCCGAAGGCCTCCATGGGATCACATTCAATGCGGAAACCCGTTACCTTGAGGCCCAGCTGATTATTGTAATGGTAATTCCGCTGGACAATGCCGTTTATCCCGTCTTCCGCCTGGGGAGGAATGGCCACGGTAAGCCTTTTCCAGCCCTGGAAGTTGAGGGTGCCCACATAGAGTTCATAGGGTCTGCCGAAAAAGTCTTCGATAAGGATCTTGAGTTCATGGTTGTAGTTACGTCCTACCACCCAGACGGAGATTGTCTTGGTGATCCCCTCAATCGGAATGGGCCTTAAAGGATAGAGCGTAAAGCTTGTGTGTCCGCGGCGGAGGAAATCGACACGGGTACCCAGGACAAACCTGTCGGGAATATCCATTCCCTCTTCTTCTTCCAGAGGCACTTTACCTGCCGGAGCGCCCGCAAAAAGCCTTGTAGACGTATATCCCGTATCGGTTGACATGGAGGAAGCCCAATATCCGTCATGCTCAAACTTTTCAACGGAAACCTCTTTCAGTTTCTGCTGAGCCGTATCAATACCGATTAACTCCGCCCGGGGAGCATCGCTATCATCAGACTGGGCAAACGCGAATCCGGCGCATACCAGAACAAGGGCAACAATTACTGCACGTTTCATCTTTAATACTCCTTCCAAGCCGTTAATTCGAAGATCCATCGCCGGAATTATCCCAGAGCTGGTTTACATACTCAGGATCCGCCAGTTCATCCCCGTCGTAGAGGGATTCAAAAGTATCCGTAAGGATCTTGAACTGGTTAAAGTAAATATAGAAATTATTAACCCTTTCGACCGGCTGTGTCCAGATACGGAATTTGATGAATTTCAGGCTTTCGAGGCGTGGAAGTATCCTCTTATACTGGGGAATATGGTTGGGGATGTTGGTTCTGATGTTCCGCCAACCCGTATACCCGATATTCCCGAAGCGGAGATTATGCACCACTCCCTGATAGTCCCGAATGTACGCTTCTATGTAATAGTTAAGGTTGGAACCCCATACCCACATATCCAAATACTGAGTACGGCCGGGAAGAGGTATCTCGTACCGCGCTTCTTCGCCGTCATCACCGGCCTTCGTGGCATAGATATCGATCCAGTTGTAACCCCGGCGGTCAAAATTACCGTTGATGCCCAGGCTCTTGGGACTTTCTTCCTGATTTGCCAGGGATGCCTTCTTGTAAATAGCCATGGGCCAGGCTTCCACCGAGGCCAGCTTCGGATATTCATCGGTAACATTCCCTTCATCATCCGTCTCTTTGTGGGTAAACTTGCTTGCCGTAGCCTTCCATGTAAGACCGGATGAACCGCTAAAATCCTCAATGACTCTGGATTCAAGATTGACGGTAGTTTCATCACCAAATACCGGCAAACCCAGACTTGCCATCAGAATAAGGCAGATAGCCCCGATACCATTATGTTTCATTCAAATACTCCTTTGACCCAGATCTATCATCAATCTGTTATTGGGAAACGAGATCTTAGCCTCATTATATTTCCTTCTTACGTTTTTGTCAAACCTTCCGTCCATTATCGGCACAAAAACCATTTTTTTGATAGCCCTCAACCGGTCTGCCAGGCCCTTTCGGCAAAAGATTTCAAGAGCTTTTTGAAACCCTTGTTTTCTATACGCTGGGGCAGAAATTTCATCTTTGAAGGTATGCTCCTTCCCCTCAGCTCTGCCAGAGGGCCGGAATTTTTTATGCCCAAAACCATGGGAACAATCAGTGTCCAGTGGGAATCATCAAAAATAACGCAGGTATTCCGGCTTGTTTTGTCAGGATCGATCCAGGAAAAGAGAATTACCGGTATATTGAGGTTACGGTTGAGGAATTCCGGCGCATGACCGGCCAGAATGACGCAGGATACATCGTCAAAACTGGAATATTCTTCCCTGGAACTGATCATTTCAGGTTCCCTCTGATATCCCCGCTCCCGGAGGGCCAGACGGAAGGCTTCCTGCTGCCCGGAAAGCGGAAGAGTGTTGTAAAAAACCAGGATACGCCCCTCTCCCCGGGCCAAAAGACCCGCCGCGAGGCCCGCCCGGTAATAATCCGCGTTCCGATCTGCGCTGAACCACAGTAAAGATGAATTTATGGAGGCCTGGGCCCTTCCGGGAGGCTGTCCGGGCTCGTCCCCCAGGATTCCGGTGTCTATTTCCGGATATTTTTCCGCGTAGCGTCTGAGGCTGCCGGCATAACGGCCGGGCGCGATAACGCAGAAAGGCCGGGGAGAGGCGTCCTCCAAAGCCAGAACAACGATGTCGGCCCCGGCATTTTCCGCAATGGTAACAGCCTTTACCGGTCTGAATAGCCTCAATGAGGCTTCGAGCCTGGAAAAGAGGAGCCTTTTGGGCCCGTAGAGCGCGGAAAAATAGGCGTCATTCACCACGAGTACCGGATCACGAGAGTAAAAAAGAACGGCAAAGAAGATGATTGGGGTAATTACCAGGACGGCGCAGAGCAGTTTCCACACGAAACTTCGTTTTTTTTTCGATTCGGTTTTTTGGGTCTTCAATCTTGTGCTCTTTATACCATTATCATTGACCATTATAAACCTTTCGCCTAGTATTGAAGTATCTTAATTCATTAAGGAGTATATCATGACCAGCTATAAGGAGCTGGGCCTGGTAAATACCAAGGTCCTCTTTGAAAAGGCCGTAAAAGGCGGCTATGCTCTTCCTGCCTACAATTTTAACAATATGGAACAGATGCAGGCAATCATCCAGGCCTGTGTGGAAACCAAGTCTCCGGTAATTCTTCAGGTCTCTTCCGGCGCCAGGAAATACGCCAACCAGAATCTGTTGAAAAATATGGCCAAAGGAGCGGTGGAATATGCCCATGAACTGGGCTGCGATATTCCCATCGTACTGCACCTCGACCACGGCGACAGCTTTGAACTCTGTAAAGACTGTATCGAAACCGGTTTTTCCAGCGTGATGATAGACGGTTCCCACCTTTCCTACGATGAAAACGTGGCATTGACCCGCAAAGTCGTGGATTTTGCCCATGCCCAGAAGGATTATGTTACCGTGGAAGGGGAACTCGGCGTCCTGGCCGGCGTTGAAGACGATGTTTCCGCGGAGCACAGCCACTATACCCAGCCTTCCGAGGTCGTCGATTTTGTCAGCAAGACAAAGGTAGATTCCCTGGCCATTTCCATTGGAACCAGCCATGGCCGGGCAAAATTCAAGCCGGAACAGTGCACCAGGGATGCTAACGGCATACTGATCCCTCCCCCGCTCCGCTTCGACATCCTGGAAGAGATCGAAAAGCAGATTCCCGGCTTCCCCATCGTGCTCCACGGTTCCTCATCGGTACCCATTGAGTATGTGCAGATTATCGAAAAATTCGGCGGCAAGCTTAGCGACTCGGTGGGCATCCCCGAAGAGCAGCTCCGCAAGGCCGCCAAGAGCGCGGTCTGCAAGATCAACATCGATTCCGACGGACGGCTCGCCATGACCGCCATGCTCCGTAAGGTCTTTGCGGAAAAGCCCGACGAATTTGACCCCCGCAAGTATCTGGGGCCGGCCCGGGATGAACTCAAGAAGCTCTACGCGCACAAGAACAAGAATGTTCTGGGTTCCGCCGGTCAGGCTTGATTTTTTTCAATAGTTATTACGGCATCGGCGGGGAATTTTCGTCCCGCCGGTGTCCGCATACCGGTTTACCGGCGGCAATAACCACCGTCAATAATTAAATCCGCTATTGTAACCGCCAGGTCGAATAAGTTCCGGTACAATGAATCGTTCGTCAGTATCTGAGTTTCGCCAATCCGTCAAAGACCGGTTTAAGGCGGCCGTACATTTCCTGATACAGGGCGCAATATGGGGCATAGGCTGCGGTTTTTTCAGGATCCGGGATAAGTTCCCCTTTCATCTCCCCGGCTCCGGGCGCCTGATCCAGGCTGGGCCAGATCCCAACAGCAACCCCCGCCGCCATGGCCGCGCCCAGGGAAATGGCATGGGTCGGAAAGGGGTGAATAGCCATCGGCTTACCGATAACGTCGCAGATGATCCGCCGCCAAAACTCACTGCGGATTCCGCCCCCCAAAAGAACCAGAGAATCAATGGGCATGGCCATATCCGCGTAAATATCGATGATTTCTTTAAGCCCAAAGGCGGTTCCCTCGTACACCGCACGGAGCAGAGTTTTGGAATTTGAGGAGAGGGAAAGGCCGATAAACATCCCCCGGGCGGAAGCGTCCCAGTGGGGGGTTCGTTCCCCCATCAGGGAGGGAAGAAAAATCACTCCCTCCGAGCCCGGCGGAACCGTTTCCAGATCCTGTTCGATCCGGCGGTAATCTTCGGATTCCTTTTTCCGGAGCAGGGCCAGGGCCCAATCCACGGCGATCCCCGCGCTTTGCAGGGTCCCGCAGACATTACAGGAACGGCCGTTCAGATCAAAAAAATTCTGGATCCGCCGTCCGGGATCCAAAACCGGCGCGGAAGACAGCCGGGAAACCCAGGCGCTGGACCCCAGAGAGATATAGGCATCCCCGCCGCCTGCGATGCCGCTGCCCCGGGTCGCGCAGGCACCGTCCCCGCCCCCCAGGGAAACCGGGATACCCGAGGGCAGGCCCAAAAGAGCGGCGGCTTCTTTGGAAAGAACCCCGCCTTCTTCAACACTGCTCCCCACCGAGGGAAACCGCTCCCGGGGCAGGTTCAGGGCGTCGATGATGTCCCAGGACCAGTCCCGTTTTTCAAGGTTAAAGGCCCCGGTAAGGGACGCGTCGGAAAAGTCGGTGTACCCCAAACGGCCGGTCAGTTTAAACCGTAAATAATCCTTGGCGTTGAGAAACCAGGCGGTTTTTTTAAAGGCCTCTTCCTGTTCGTCCTTGAGCCACAGGATCTTGGGCAGGGAAAGATGTTCGTCGGTACGGTTTGCCGTTTCCCGGTAGAGAAAATCCTCCCCCAAAAGGCCGCGGATCCGCGCGCTCTGGACGCCGCTGCGGGAATCGGCGTGGATCAGTTCCGGGTAGGTCGGAGTCCCCCGGGCGTCCACGGCCAGGCAGCCGTTCATGTGGCCGGTAAGGCCCACTACGGCTATTTCCACGGAACTCAGTTCCGGCCGGGCGAACAGATCCCGGGTACTGTTAACCGCTGCGGTCCAAAACTGTTCCGGGTCCTGTTCCGCCCAGCCGGGCCGGGGAAATTCGGTCGGATAAGGGGCGGACGCGGAAAACACGGGACGGCCGGACAGATCAAATACCGCGGACTTTACGCTGGTCGTTCCAATATCATAAACGAGGATCCCTGGGTTCATCTCTTCACCCGGTTCATCCCTTTACCGCGCCAGAAACCAGTCCTTTAACCAGAGCTTTTTGGGTCATCCAGCCGAGGATGATCGCGGGAAGCACCGAGAGCGTTGACGATGCCGAAAGCTGGGCGACAAACTGGCCCTGCTGTTCCCGGAACCGCGCCATATACACCGGCAGAGTAGCGGTGGGGTTACCCGTGAGGTTGAATCCCAGGAAAAATTCGTTCCAGATAAAAACCGCCACCAGCAGGCCCGCAGAAATGATCCCCGTCCGGGCCAGGGGTATGGCGATCCGGGTCATCCGCTGGAATTTGGTACACCCGTCAATTTCGGCGGCCTCGAATATTTCCCTGGGAAGGTCCGAAAAGAAGGAATGAACCATCCACACCACGATAGGAACGTGGAATCCCACATAGGCCGCCAGGAGCCCATAGGGGGTATTGATCAGCCTGAACTGTTGATACCAGGTAAAAAGGGGAATCAGCACCGCCACCGGGGGAAGGATGATGGTGGTGATAAACCACAAATAGATTTTACCCGAGGATTCCCGCTTTTTGAGCCGCCCGAACACCAGGGCAAAAGCCGCGGGGATCCCCAAAGCCAGGCTGATAAGGGTGCCGAAAAAGACCTGAAACAGGGAATTGCGCAGATACTGATACAGGGTCGGATCGCTCAACACCCTCCGGTAAGTTTCCAGAGTCGGCTTAAAAAAAATGCTTGGGGACACCGCCTGCTGTTCCGTTTTAAACCCGGAGAGAAACATATACAGGATAGGGGAGAAATACAGAATAGCGATAACGTATATAACTACCGCGAGCGCCGTTTTTTTAACGATGCTTCGGATCTTCATTCGCCGCTGGATTTGTTCAATGGTACTCATAACCGTTTTCCCCTAGGTGTATTTCGCGTTCCGCCGTTCGATGGAACGGTAGATAAGGTTGACCAGAAGTAAGGTCAGGATGACGGTCATCGCCGCCAGGGCTCCCGCTCTACCCACATTGTTCGCGCTGAAAACCTGCATATATACATAGTAGGGAAGGGTATACGAGCGGGTTCCCGGCCCCCCGGCGGTAGTGGTCAGGATAAGACCGAATTCCTTGATAACAAACACCAGACCCAGCATAATGGCGACCCGCAGGTGGTTCATGATGAGGGGCAGTTTGATCCGCAGGATTCCTTCTATCCAGTTCACCCCGTCCATCCGCATACTGTCCATCACCTCCTGATCCAGACCCTGGAGCCCCGCCAGGATAATAAGGATGAAAAAGGGAAGCCATTGCCACACAAAAAGGCCGATAATGACTCCCAGGGGATGGTAACTGATCAGGTCAACCGGGGTAAACCCAAGAGCTTTCGCGATGGTCCCGTACCAGCCAAAGGTGGTGTTAAAGATGGTCGTTTTCCATATAACCCCGCTGGCGGTGGACATCACGAAAAAGGGCCCTAAAATGAGGGTCCGGGCGATATTGATCCCGGGGATCTGATGGTCCAGGAGGAGGGAGAGGAGAAAACCCAGCACGGAACAGATCAACAGAGTCATTCCCGTCACCAGGATCGTCTGAGCGAGGATACCATAAAAAGCCGGAACATCCGACAAGTTTTCAATTTTAAGAAAATAAAGATAATTGGCAAAGCCGCTGAAGGTCCGCGGAATGTCCGGCCTGGACAAATTCCAGCGCAACGTAGAAAAAATCAGGGTCATCAAAAAGGGAACCTGGGTCATAATCGCGACAACTACCACCGCAGGCATCAGATAACGGTAATCGGTTCTGGTTTTCATAATCTTCACCGCCCCTTATCCGCCCCCGGAACACCGGAGCGAATCATCAAAAAGAAATTTTTACCCTTCGTATTTTGGGCGCATCCGTGCAGGAGTTTTTTTCTCCGGGGCGCTGCCGATAACCAGGCGCAGGCGCAACGCCTGTTTCATAAACAACGCCTGCCTTATAAGACAGGCGTTGTCTGTCCGGCACATAAGTCGGACGGTACTGTGAGTTCTGAGACAACGTTACTTCTTGTAACCGCCGTCCCGGGCCACCGCCTCAAAGACCTGCTGGGTTCTCCTCAGGGCTTCATCAAGGCTGATGTTGTCAACCACATAGTCCGCCAGATTCCGGGTCATAATATCCCCCGCATCGGCAAATTCGGGAATAGCGATGTACTGGAGGCCCACATAGGGTACCGGGTCAAGGCAGGGTTTGGTAAAGTCCATCCCTTCCAGGGTTTTTAAGGTCATCGGCCCGTAGGGAACCGACGCATAGGCCGGCAGCAGGTAGGTTGAAGACCGGGACGCGGGGGGAGTGCTGCTCCCTGACGGATCCATGGTAATGGTCCGCTGGATGTACTCCTTGGAAGTCGCCCAGAGCATAAACCTGAAGGCCGCTTCTTTCTTTGCCTGGGTGGTCTTGGGATTGAGACCCATGGTCCAGTTCCACAACCACGCGTTGTTTTTTTGCAGCTTGTCATGGGGAGCCATCACATAGCCGAGTTTCCCCTGCACCCTGGAATCGCTGGCCTCCAGGGGCGG
>JAISCR010000126.1 GCA_031265435.1 Treponema sp. | reverse complement strand
ACGAATGTCATCATATATCGGCGGTCTCTTTTGAAAGCGTTATCCGGAAATGTCCCGCCTATTACCGGCTGGGTCTTTCCGCGACCATAACCCGCAAGGACGGACAGCAGCCCATTGTCTTCATGAATCTGGGCGAGCCGCGTTACACGGCCAACCGGCAGGCCGCCCGGTTCATCCAGAAGGCGATCCCCCGGTACACCGGCTTTCGATTGCCGGAAACTACCCGACCTGCCGCCTCATCCGTTTCCGGTGCGAATGACGGTGAACCGCAGACCGTTGCCGGTACACCCCTTGATATTCAGGAACTGTTCAAATTGCTTTGGACGGACACGGACAGAAATAAGGTAATCATCCAGGACATTGCCGCCGCATACGCCCAGGGACGGGAGATACTGGTCTTGAGTGAACGCCTCGATCATCTGGCCCTGCTGGCGGATTGTTTGGGCGCGTATACGGATTGTCTTTTTGTGTTGAAAGGCGGACTGGGCAAGAAACAGTTAAAAACCATCATGGAGCATATACAGAATGTGCCCTCCGGTTCCAACCGGATCATTCTGGCAACGGGAAAATACCTTGGGGAAGGTTTTGATCTGCCCTGTCTTGATACCCTGTTTCTCGTCTTTCCTTTTTCCTGGAAGGGAACCTTGATTCAATACGCCGGACGGCTTAACCGCAGTGCCCGGGGGAAAACCGAGATACGGATCTATGACTATGTGGACGAAAAGGTCCCGGTCCTACAGCGGATGTTTAAGCGGCGCATGAAGGGCTACCGGGATCTGGGATTTACTATTGAGGCGGACGGATAGGAACCGGTACTGAGTCTAAATCAATCCGGCAAATATCCTGCCGTTGTGATTATCGACCCCAAGAAGCGGTAAAGAAGGCGGCTAAAGCCGATCCCGTAAAGCACGGTTCCAAGGCCGCGGCGCCTTCCGACGATATGTGTCCCTGTTGATATAAATTTCCGGATTGAGCAATTTTGACAGCTCGTCCGAAGTAAAGATGTCGTCCTTTTTTGTTTTTTAGTGAAGAGGGGTGGGACGAGGAGGCGGGAATATCGCATCCGTACCAATAGGCTTCCCGGTACATTTCTTTTACTTTGGAGCATCTTTCAAAACTCCTGGGCGGACGAAATCCTGAAAAGCTATTGGCATAACGGCGACATACCGAACATCTATTTTTACCGGGACACCAATGGCAGAGAAATTGATTTTTTGATTGAACAGGACATGACTCTTTACCCAATCGAGGTAAAAAAGACCGCCATGCCCCGCAAAGATGATGCGAAACATTTTAAAGCCCTGGAGCAGTTTGGAAAACCAATCGGCCCCGGGGCGATCCCGTGCCTTTGTTCCCACTCTCTTCCTCTGGCGGATCTCAACGCGCTGTCCGTGCCGGTCTGGGAAATTTGACTCTGCCGAAAAAGGGGAAAGCGGGCTCCGTAAATTTGACATATGGGTAAAACCTCTGTATACTAAAACTATGCGTGCTCTGGTTACGATTCAAAGGGTCAAGGCCATAACGGTCATTCCCGATTCGGATTTTCTTGAAGCGGCCCATATTATGGGATGGACCTGTGTGGTCAAGAAGGGTGAGTTCAGGGAAGGGGACTTGGGCGTCTACTTCGAAGTGGACAGTTTTCTCCCTGTTGACCCGCGCTATGAATTTCTTCGCAACTCTTCGTACCGCGAAAATGAGGACAACGGTAAGGGTTTCCGCATACGTACAGCCAAAATGCGCGGGCAGCTTTCCCAGGGCCTTTTCCTGTCGCTTTCACAATTCCCCGAACTTTCCGGCGCGGTCGAAGGGGACAATGTTACCGAAAAACTCGGTGTAAAAAAATGGTACATCCCCGAAACCGCCGGCGCGGGTGGAATCATCATCGGCGAACGGCCTGTAGGGATTCCCGCCTCGGACGAGATCCGCATACAGTCAGCGCTTGAACTTCTCGACCAACTGCGGGGAAAGCCGTACTACATCACAACAAAAATGGACGGCACTTCCGGAATTGTGTATTACATTGACGGAAAGATCGGCTGCTGCAGCCGCAACAAGGAAATCAAAGATGAACAAGATGCCCTGTACTGGTCGCCGGTGTACCGTTACGGCCTTAAGGAAAAACTTGCCGTCTACGGAAAAAACATAGTCCTTACCGGAGAAATATGCGGGCAGGGGATACAGAAAAATAAACTGCGGCTTCCCTCGCTCGAGTGGTATGTGTTTGACGTAAAAGATTGGGATTCGGGCAGCTATGTTCCCTATGACAGGGCGCTTGAGATCTGCGCGTCTCTCGGAGTTCCGTTTGTTCCTCTTGAAGAGCGCGGGGACAGCTTCGCCTACAACCTGGAAGAACTACTTGAAAAGGCACGGGGCAAGTATCCCAGCGGACTCGATAAAGAAGGCATTGTCGTGCGGGACGCCGCCTCTCCCAAGGCCGTCTCGTTTAAGGTGCTCAACAACGACGCGCTGCTCAAAGAAAAGGATTAATCCCTAACTCCGGAGGGGGTAAATTCAGGCGGGTACATTTTTCACCTAATTCCTTATCCCTACCATGCCAATATTACCAAGCGACTTTGTGGACAGACACTAAATAAGTTTTTCGGCCCTGACTGCCGTAAAAATCAGTTTTTTATCTTCCGCTTTCGCTGTTCCACTGAGGCGAATGCCCTTGGGCCCGTCGGTTAAGGTCGCCCCGAGTACCTGGGCATTGCTGTTCTTCAGGATGTTTTTCCGGGTTTCTTCCATTTTATAAATACCGAAAACAACATTGTCGCCCGATACTTCTCCTTTGCCGGCAACGATTGGGTGGGGAGTTCCGTCGGGGTTTACCGTAACCAGGGTGAGAAACGACGAACCCTCGATGATTTTCTTTGCTTCTTCACTGATAACCATTTTCTTCTCCTTAAAGATGATATTGTTTTGATAGTAGATATGTTTTTACTATCTGATAATGTTATACAACCACCAATAAAATATGTCAACACATTTTTTGCATTGATCTTTGATAATAGGCATGATAAAATAACCTGGTATGAAAAATGATACCAGCACCGTCGTTTCTGATTCACCATGCGGTGAAAAAGCATGTTCCCAATGTCCCTGTCTGGAATATTGTCCTTTGAATACCGCCATGCGCTTAATCGGCGGTAAATGGAAAGTACCGATTCTCTGTTCGTTACACCGGGACGGGACTACCCGTTATAATGAGTTGAAACGAAAAATCCGCGGCATTACCAATACGATGCTGGCCAGCGCGCTGAAGGAATTGGAGGAAAGCGGGCTGGTCCGCAGAAAACAATACGCTGAAATGCCCGTCCGCGTGGAATATTCATTGACCGATGCCTGTAACGATCTGATACCTATCCTGAACAGTCTTGCCCTCTGGGGCGTAAAAAACCACACAAAAACCGGTAATTGAGGCTCTTTCAAAACTTCAGTTTTTTGGAAAAGCCCCTACATTCAAGCCAATATGGATCGGTCAACCGTGGAGGACAATGCGCGGGAAATGGGGAAAATGGCGGATTAAACCTAAACCGCCGATTACCGTTATTCGCTAGCCGCAAAAGAGATGGATATTCACAAAAATGGGATTCTGCCATTGACAATATATATACGGCCATGTTATATTAGTGTATATACACGAATATAGGATACTATAATGCGCAAGAATTTATGGAAGCCGATTATTTTCGCTACTCTTACCATTCTGGTTTCATCGGGAATACGGAACACCGTTGGGCTTTTTGTCAATCCCCTTGTGGAAAATACGGTCCTCAGCCTTACCCAGGTAAGTATGGCTATGGCAATAGGGCAGTTTACCTTTGGCCTGTTCCAGCCTTTGGGCGGGGTATTCATGGCAAAGTATAAAACCTTCACAATTCTGCTTACCGGAACCCTCTGCCTGGTTGTGGGATTTCTGGGCGTGCAGCTTGCCAATTCCGCTTTATTGATAATTCTTTGTTTCGGTCTTTTAACGCCGGCGGGGGCGGCGGCAAGCAGTTTTCCGATATTAATGGGTCATATTTCAAAGTCGGTTCCCGATGAAAAACGCTCGATTTCAGGGGGCCTCATAAACGCCGGAGGATCGGCGGGAACGTTTGTACTTGCCCCGCTTATACAAATGTGCTTAAATGCCTATGGTCTCTATGGGGCTTGTATTTTTCTGGCGATTGTGGCCGCCCTGTCACTTGTTCCTTCATGGTTTCTCTGCCGCGGAAAAGCGGAACCTTCGCCGGGAACGGCTCCCGAAACAGTTCACGCCGGAATTATAGATACCGGACTGAAAAAAGAAATGGCAAAGGCATTTCGCAATCCTTCCTATTTATTTCTGCACGCCGGTTTTTTCACCTGCGGTTTTCATGTGGCTTTTCTGGCAACTCATCTGCCTGGTGAAATAATATTTTTTGGGTTCTCCGGTTCCTTTTCGGCGTTTTGTTTTTCCGTTCTTGGGATATGCAATTTCGCCGGTTGTATTTTGGTTGGGATAGCAGGCGGTTTTTTCACATTAAAAAACTTGCTTGCAGGCCTCTATTTTATACGGGTATTGTTAATCGGATTATACATTTTCGCGCCAAAAACAGCGCCCGTATTCATCATATTTGCCGCGATTGCCGGATTTACCTACGGATCTACCGTTCCCCCAACCGGCGCGATAACGGCGCGGCTTGTTTCTCCACAAAATCTAGGCACCTTGCTTGCGCTTGTTTTTGTAACGCACCAACTTGGATCGTTTTTCGGCGCGTGGCTTGGCGGCCTCATAATGGATCATACCGGCAGCTTTATGACGGTGTGGATACTCAACGCCGTACTTGCACTGTTTGCGGCAATCGTGAGTTTTAAAATCAATGAGCATAAAACAAAACACTGAAAAATGTTATTGCACCGGTTTTCGCAGGGCGGCAAAGATAATTACCGCATATTATGACCGTATGCTTTTGGAGGCGGGAGTAACGGTCAATCAATATTCGCTGCTTATTAACCTTTATCGAACTGCCCCATGCAGCGTGAGTACGCTTGCCAAAACCATGAAGCTGGATCGCACGACGCTGGTAAGAAATATAAAACCACTCGCCGAGATGGGTTTGCTGCGGGATTTGGCGGAAGAAGGCGGGCGGGACAGGCAATTAACCGTAGCCATACCGGGGCTTAAATGCCTTGAGATTGCGCAGCGGCTCTGGGAAAAGGCACAGGCAGGCTTGAAAAACTATATCGGCAGGAAGGATTTTGAAACGTTTATGTCCGTCATTGCCGGCCTGGATCGGCTGGAACAGGGATAAAAGCGGCACAACACCTGCGCGTTTTCCCCTTCCCCCGGCGTGGTTGTTTCATTTCAAAGTCGACATCTCCGGGGCGGGTTCCTGATCTTCCGCTATCGTCATCCCCATTTGTGTAGTACTATAATATTGATGAATATCTTTACCCTTAAGAATCGGAAGCAATACCGCATCGCCCTCAAGCATCTGCGGTTGTTCATCCTCCTGGTGGCCGTTCCGGTGCTGCTCATCCTGGTGTTCTCCGGCTTTCTCTTTCGGCGGCAGATCATCAACATGATCTATCTGCAGCAGGAAGCGGCTCTGGAACAGTACGCGGCGGGGATTGATACGGAAATTCGGGGTATGTCCATTATCGCTTCGTCCCTTATTCACAATAAAACCTTTGCGAATTATACCAAAGAACTTTTAAGTCCCGGCTCCCGGCGTTTTCTGCTTCTGTCGGAGATCGAACGGATTCTCAACACCAGCCTGCTGCTCTCCCGGGAACTGGCGGGTTTTTACATCAGCTTTACCGACCACAGTCCGCCTCTGGTGCTGCGGAACTATGGAGGGATAAACCTGTCCGCCGGGGATATCGCCGCGCTGACGGAGATGGCCGGCGCCAGTCCGGGGCTGATCGTTTTTCCCGGGACCCTCAGTTCCGCCTTGGGCGGTTCCGGAGAGCCTCAAACTCTGTCCCTGGCCGTAGCCCCTCCCCGGGATTCCGCCGGGAGCGGCATAGAGACTCTGATCGTCTCTTTTGTGGCGACCGGGCTTATGGATTTTATCCGGCAGCGCCAGTGGGATGCCGACCCCTCCCGGTATGTTTCAGATTCCTTTTTGGCCGACCGGAACGGCCGGGTGCTCATGGCAAACAACCCGGATATGACGGGCAGGGATATCCGGGATATCGAGGGGGAATTTAAAAAAACCTGTATCATCATGAAGGCATCCCTGGAAACCATGGGCTGGACTCTCATGGAGGCGGTTAACATCCGTTCCC
Source organism: Treponema sp. (assembly GCA_031265435.1). GTDB lineage: Bacteria > Spirochaetota > Spirochaetia > Treponematales > Breznakiellaceae > JAIRNJ01. The sequence goes on along the minus strand of JAISCR010000126.1, from coordinate 9,938 downwards.
TTACCCGGCAGGTAAACCGGATCCTCTATGTCCTCTATGCCGCTATAAGCCTGATAGTGCTGCTCTTTATCCGTTACAACTCTTTCTTTTTTTTCCGTATCCTCAATCCTCTTCTGGAAGAGATACGGAATGAGCATACGGAACGGCTGAAAAGTGAGATTGAAGCGCTGCGCTACCGGCTTAATCCCCATTTCCTCTGCAATACCCTCAATGCCATCCGCATGATGGCGATCATCACCAAAAACAATGCCATAAGGGAAATGAGTTCCGCCCTGATGAGGCTTACCGAGGACACTCTCAGCCGGGAAGATACGGTATGCTCCCTGGAACATGAACTGCATAACCTTGACAACTATGTCTACATAATGAAGGTTCGCTATGGGGATACCTTTGAATTTATAAAGGATGTGGACGCTTCACTCTTGCCTCTCGGGGTGCCTTCAATGATCCTGCAGCCTCTGGTCGAGAACGCCATCCTTCACGGGTTTCACGGATTACCCGGCGGAACTTCTTTATCGGGAGAGGCGGCGGGAAGGAGGCAGAGTACTATTGTAGTTTCCGCTTCCGCCGCGGAGGGGGTACTGACTATAGAGATAAAAGACAACGGCAGAGGAATGTCTGTAGAAGTAGTGGCGGGTATTTTCAACAATGAACCGGGTACGCAAAACGGCTGGAGCAGGATAGGCCTGAATAATGTCCGCCGCCGGATCATGCTGACCTACGGAAACCCCTATACCGTCCGCCTTGCAAGTTATCCCGGTGAAGGGACGGTGGTTATCATGACTCTGCCGGTACAGGATGCGGACAATCATGAGAGGGCGGGAAATACCGGCTGGGGAGATATTCAAAATGATGAATATGCTGATCATTGATGATGAGCCCTTGGTGCTACTCACCATACGATCCCTGTGCAGATGGGAAGACTTCGGCATCCGCATTGCCGGGGAAGCGGAAAACGGAAAGGCCGCGCTGGATTTTATTGCATCCAATCCCGGCATTGATATTGTGGTAGTCGATGTGGACATGCCCGTGATGAACGGCCTGGAATTCGCGGAAGCGTTGCGGAAAGAGAATCTCGATCCGGCGGTGATATTCCTCAGCTCCTACAGCAATTTTGAATATGTCCGCAGCGCCTTTAAATGCGGCGCCTATGAGTATATTCTAAAATCGGAACTGGATGAACATTCTCTGCTTAACGCGATCAGGGCAATTCCCGGAATACAGTTTCAGAAACAGAAAAACCGGGACGCCCGGAACGAGGATTCAGCAGAGAGTAACCGGGCCGCCTTTTTCGCCGCGCTCACCGGAGACTCACAGGAGGATCTTGAATCCCTCTTTACGCTGTCCGGTTTTACCGTCACCTGGCCCTTTTACTTTATGATTCTCCGTCCGGGGGATCTGCTGATGGTGTATCAGCGCTATGAAAATAAACTATACGATTTTCAAAAAACCATGTCGGATTTGCTGCGCCGTTTTGTGCCTGTTTCCCTGGGCGCTTCCGGCGCGCTCTCCTATGATCAGTATTATATTTTTATGCAGACTCAGGAACAGCTGGATAACGCCTTTGAGTTGTTTTACAGGGCCGCCTGGACGTACAGCGATACAGGTTTTGAAAGGAAAACAGGCGGCGCCGTGGCGGATATTGCCGGGCTAAAGCGGGAATTTACCCAATGCCTCAAAGGCTTCCTGCCTCCCAGCCGTCTTGTCATCCGCAGCCGCAGATATATCCGGGAACATTTCAGCAATCCCGACCTTACCCTGCAGGACATCGCCTCGTATAACAATGTAAGCAAAAATTATCTCAGTTCCGAATTTACCCGGGAAACCGGGGAGACTATTTCCGGTTTTATCACCCGGATGAGGATTAAGGAGGCGGAAAAACTTCTCAGGGAAACCAATTTGCGCTTCTATGAAATCGCGGAAAAGGCCGGATACCTCAACGTGGAAACCTTTAACCGGGCCTTCAAACGGGTTACCGGCAAAAACCCTGGCGCTTATATCTGATTTATCATCAAGAAATCGTAGATTTAATCATGTACAGACTGAAGGAAACGGCCTTAAAATAAATAAAATTCTATAACTATGGAGGAATTGGAATGAAAAAATTTCTTGCGATCCTACTGGTTTTCATGAGCGCGGGCGCCCTGGCATTCGCCGGCGGGTCCAGAGCTTCGGGGAAGATCACCCTCAAGGTGGGGGATAATTACCCGGATCGGAGTTCCGGCGCCGGAGCGGTGATCGAACGGCTCAACGCCGAATTTATGGCAAGCCATCCCAATGTGGAGATCGTCACCGAAAGCTACCAGGATCAGCCCTGGCAGGAGAAGGTCAAGATCTACGCCACCGCCAACCAGCTTCCCGATGTGATGAAGTACTGGGCCTTCCCCAATATGATGAATCCTCTCCTCGAGGCGGGGCTGCTTGAAACGCTGAACAAGGCCGATTTCGCCAACTTCGGCTACCTTCCCGGCGCGCTGGAGGGCAACGAGTTTAACGGTGTGCTCTACGGGTTCCCCTCGTCCGCGGACCTCTGGGTGCTCTTTGTGAACAAGAGTCTCTTTGAAAAGGCCGGGGTTGCCCTTCCCACAAGCTGGGAAGACATCGTGGAATCGGTCCCCAGGTTCAGGGCCATCGGCATTACCCCCGTGGCAACCGATGGGCTGGAAAGCTGGCCCCTCTGCGAACTCTACGACAACCTCCTCCAGCGGATCAACGGCGACTTTACCCGGGTGGACGCGGCCCTCAATCGGAGGGCGAAGTACACCGACCCGGACTTTGTCCAGGCCGCGGCCTACATGCAGAACCTGATCAAGGCCGGGGTGTTCAACGCCAACCTGACCACCTCCGACTACGGCGACGCCCGGAACCAGTTCGGCCAGGAACGGGCGGCCATGTACATGATGGGTTCCTGGGAGATGGGCCTGGCGGTAGACCCGAACTTTTCGGATAACTTCCACAACAGCCTGGATGTAATCAAGATCCCCGTGATCCGGGGAGGCAAAGGCGGCGTGGACGATCTCCTCGCCTGGTACGGCGGCAACTACATCTACACCAAGTCCAAGAATCAGGCGCTTGCCTACGAGTACGTTAAGCTCCTGGGAGAAAAACTGGGGAAATACGCCTGGGAAGACCAGGCCTTCTTCCCCGCCCAGAAGGTTGATCCCCGGCCCCAGGATACCCTGGTCAGCAAGAAGCTGCTCCAGATTGCCGCGGAGGCCAAAACCACCAGCGGCACACCGGGGCTGGACCGCTCCGACGCGGTGTTCAAGGAGGATCACCAGGAACTTATCCGCCAGCTTTGCGCCCTGGTAATTACCCCGGAAGAATTCTGCCGCCAGCTTGACGCTTCGGCTGAACGGGCTTCAAAACAGTAAGCCTGCGTCCACACAGGGAGCTGTCCGGGGATTGGCAAACGCTTTCCGGGCGGCTCTTTTTATTGTACACTAAGAGGTCTCATGAAAAGTTTATTCAGCAACAAAAAGACAATAGCTGTTCTGGTTCTGCCGGGACTTGTCATCATGCTCTTTGCCATTGCGATTCCTTTGGTAATCAGTTTGATACTCAGCTTTGTCCAGTGGGCGGGCTTCGGTACGATAAAATTTATCGGCATCGGCAACTACTCCCGGCTTTTGCGGGATAAAACATTCTGGCGTTCTCTCTTTAATGTATCCCTGTTAATTATTGTTACCGTTTTTTTTCAGAATACCTTTGCCTTCTTTATCGCTTCTCTTCTGACGAAGCTGTCGGAGAGGCGATCCCAGATCCTGCGGACTATATACTTTATCCCTGCTACTCTGAGCCTCGTGGTGGTTACCAAACTCTGGGTCAATATTTTCCACCCCACCTATGGGATGCTGAACAAGCTGATCCGTTTTCTGGGCCCCCAATACTTTGAAATCGCCTGGCTCGGGAATACCAAAACGGCTATATGGGCGGTTATCTGGATCATGATCTGGCAGGGCTTCGGCTGGGCTCTGCTCTTCTTCTACGGCGGCCTTATGACCGTACCCCGGGAACTGGAAGAGGCTGCCCTGGTGGACGGGGCGAACCGGCTGCAGGTTCACCTCAGGGTGATCCTCCCCTATATGCTCCCGGTGATCCAGTCCATCATCATCATTGACGTGGTCTCTTCTCTAAAGCAGATGGAGATGGTATACCTTTCCACGGAAGGCGCGCCCGGGGGAACCACTCAGTTTTTGGCGGTGTACCTCTATCAGCGGGCCTTTAAATACGGAGAATACGGCTACGGTAACGCCATCTCGGTGCTTTTTGTGCTCATTGCCGTACTGATGACCCTGCTGATCCAGCGGGTCTTTAGAAAATCCATAGAACAATTTTAATATGGAACAGTTTTAGTGCTGAGGGGAACAGGATGAAAGGAATCAACCAAAGTTATCGGAGCCGGCGTTCGGCCGGCAAGATCCTGCTCTATATTTTTCTTGCGGCCATGGCGCTTTCCCAGATATTCCCCTTTGTCTGGATCTTCACCTATTCGATCAAAAAATCAGGCGATCTCTTTGGCCCGGACTTCCTCTCCTTCCCCAGGGAACCCCAGTGGATCAACTACTACAAGGCTTTTACCAACGGGCGGATCCCCCTGTACCTGGCCAACACTTTGAGGATCGTCATCCCCTCGGTGGCTCTGGGAACCATTCTGCCGTTCTGCCTTGCCTATGCCTGCACCCGCATGGAATGGAAACTGAAAAAGCTGGTCTGGGGCATCGTTATCCTGGGCATGACCATTCCCATTCACACTACCTTGCTGCCCAACTTTATCTGGTACAAGACATTCCATTTGATAGACACCCATCTGGCTCTGATAATTTCCTACATGGCCTTTACCATGTCCTTCAATTCAATTGTATTCTCCGGGCTTTTGATGAGTATTCCCAAATCCATGGAAGAGTCGGCCTTTATTGACGGGGCGGGGTATTTTACCATTCTGTACAAAATTATCGCTCCCATATCGCTGAACGGTTTTATCACCGTGGGGATCATGACATTCCTGAGCCACTGGAACGATTTCCTCATGGCCAATACCTATATTTCCACGGAAACGAAACGTACCCTTCCGTTTTCGGTTATCCGCTTTGCCGGACAGTACGCTTCCGATTACGCGGTACAGTTTGCCGTCATGACCCTGGTAGCCATTCCGCCCCTTATCTTCTATTTTGCCTTTAACAAGTGGATGCTGGCGGGCGTTACCGCCGGTTCCGTAAAAGGATAATACGACTTTCCGCGGTCATAAGGAAATCTATTGAACGCCGCCTTTGGCATCCTGCGCATGCCAAATCACCGAAGGGTCTATGCTCTTCAAGTCTTTTGAGCAGGTTACCGCCATTGCCCAGCGCAGTGTATCTGTCATCTGATTGATGTATGTGGTAACTCCCGCGGCCCCTTCTTCCTTGAGGGACGGCATGATGGCCCGGCCGACGGAAACGGCGGCAGCGCCCAGCGCGATGGCCTTGAAGGCATCCATGCCTGTATCAATCGAGCAGTCCACAAAGATCGGCATTTTACCGTTGATCACCTTGACGATCCGCGGCAGCACCTGCAGGGGAGGCACCGGATAGGGCACCATGCCGTGGTGGTGGGAGACCACGATACCCTGAACGCCGGCGTCAAGGCACTTGCGGGCGTCAACTTCACTGGTAACTCCCTTGATGATGAAGGGAAGTTTCGTGGCCTTTACAAAGCTCTTGATATCCTCCAGGGTTTTGGGAGCCATCTCAAAACCGGCGCAGCGGTACCAGCTTCCCATACCGCCGAACTGGTGATCCACGTCCATGCCCATGGCGATACAGCCGGTTTTTTCGGCATGTTCAATCTTTTTGAAAATGTCCTTGTTGTCTTTGTAGGGCTTTATTATCTTGATGGTTCTGGCTCCGGTATTGCAGATCGCTTCAAGCTCTTCTTCGCTTCCCATGCCGCACCACATGACCGCGTTGGCCGCCTTCATACCCCTGGCCGCTTCCACGAGGCCTTCGGGGTGAGTCTTGTTGAGGTGGGAAAGGGCCGCCAGCATTACGGGCGTATCGAAACTATGCCCGTAAAGTTCCAGTTTGGCGGAGGGATCCACCGAATCGATGTGCCGCATCTCCACCAAAAGAGAATCCAGATAAGCTCTGGTAATTTTTTCCGCGTCCCCGGGGTTCTTTTTTTCTTCAGCCATAGTTTCCTCCAATACGGATGAGTATAGCACAGTTTTCCGGCCTGGGGAATATCTGAAAACGCTTACACGAAACTACCGGGGCCGCTCACCCTGAAACTTTGGAACGGTAACGTTCGACTTCCCAGTTGTTGATAAAATTAATCTGATCCTCTCTCATGAAGCGGGGGCCGCCAAAACTTTCCGTGTATACGGAAACTTTGACCGCGTCAAGGAACAGTTCGGCGGCGGCAGCAACGGCCTTCTCCGAATCGCCCAGGGCAAAGACCCCGGTTTTCCGGCAGGCGACGATTTTCGGAATACGCCCGGTTTTTTCAACATGGCGTTTCCAGGCTTCTTCGGCAGAGCCGGCATCGGGAAGGAAGAGGAGATCGCTTCCCGCGTAGACGATGTGATCCGGACTGAAGGGCCTGGAAACGGGTTTGAAGCTTTCTTCGCTTTCTATGAGAGCCGCGATTTCCCTGTTGTATAGAAATTGAACCTTCCGGCTGCCGCCGCTCTTTTCGGCAAGGCCGCACAGAGTATCGCCAAGGTTCCTGTCGGCTTCCCCGGGACCCCGGCTTCCCGAAAAATCCGGTTTCCGCCCGGCGGCCTTTTCCAGGGTATCCATGATCCCCCTGTAGAGGCTCTTGATTCCTTCAACGGTATCGGCGCCCGCAAAAACCCCGTGATTCTGCAGGAAGATGACGGCCGCTTCTTCGGCGTTTTTTTCTTTATAGGCGCCGGCCGCGTCCCTGACCGCCCGGGAGAGAATGTAGCCGGGATTTATCGACGGAATCCAGACGCTGTTCGGAAAGAGACGGGCGGCGGCCTTCTCTCCCTCCTGTGAACAGGTGAGGCCGTTCACCAGGCTGGGGTGAGTATGAACCACATAGGCGAAGGGAAGGAGATCATGGAGCAGAGTTTCTACACTGGGCCGTTTCTGCTCTTCACCGGGACAGCGGGCAGCCATCATGTCGCCGAGCACAGCCGCTTCCCGTTTTTCCGGATCGGCGGGGTAATTCTTTTCCCAGACAGCCCCCAGTTTGCTCCTGTCCATCCGCACAAAGTGCGCCGGTTCCATGTGCGCAAGACTGGCGCCCGAACCCTTTATATAGAGAGTAGATTCATCCTTGAAAGATGTATTGCCGCCCCCCGCAATTACATACTCGGGATTTGCCCCGTAGTAGCGGGAAATTTCCGTCAGTTCCTGAACACCCATGAATGCCTCCTGTCGGTAATTAGAATTTGTCCATGTGGACAGACACTGATTATTTCATTAATACATACTTCTTTCCAGACCTTTTGCCGGGGCGTCTTTTTTACGCGCTTTTTTGCTCTTCAAGGAATTCCATGAACTCAGTCCCGCTTATGGTTTCCCTTTCGATAAGGCAGGCGGCAATATCGGAAAGTTTGTCCCGGTTTTCTCCCAGGAGGCGCAGCGCTTCCGCGTGGCAGTTTTCCAGGATGCCGGCTACTTCCCGGTCAACATCCCCGCCCGAGGCCTCGGAAGCGGTAAACACGCTGCGGCCGTCCAGGTACTGATTCTGCAGACTTTCAAGGCTCATAAGGCCAAAGCGCTCGCTCATGCCGTACTGGGTAACCATGTTCCGCGCCAGACGCGTTGCCCTTTCAATGTCGTTGGCGGCTCCGGTACTCATCTCGCCGAATTCGATTTCCTCCGCGGCCCGGCCTGACAGGAGACAGGTGATCTGCGCAAGCAGATCCGATTTGGTAAGGAGGTAGTGTTCCTCCTCGGGGAGGTTCATCGTATAACCCAGGGAACCCATCGTGCGGGGAACTATGGTTATCTTGTGTACCGGCTGGGAGTGTTTCTGCAGGGCGGACGCAAGGGCGTGCCCCACTTCGTGGAAGGCCACCATACTTTTTTCTTTTTTGTTGAGAATACGGTCTTTCTTCTCCTTTCCCGCTATCACCGTTTCTACCGCTTCCATCAGATCTTCCTGCGCCACTTCATTCCGCCCCAGACGCACCGCGCGAAGGGCCGCCTCGTTGATCATGTTGGCAAGATCCGCTCCGGCGGCCCCGCTTGTTGCCAGCGCGATTTCACGGAGATTCACCGTTTTCTCAAGGCGTACTTTTTTTGCGTGAACAAGAAGAATCGCCTCCCGCCCGGGAAGGTCGGGCTTCTCCACGATGATACGGCGATCAACACGGCCGGGACGGAGCAGGGCCTTGTCAAGAATTTCCGGCCTGTTGGTGGCCGCCAGAATCAGTATGCCTTTGGAAGAATCAAAACCGTCCATCTCCGCAAGAAGCTGGTTCAGTGTCTGTTCCCGTTCATCGTTGCCGCCCATCTGGTTGTCCCGGCTCTTGCCGATAGCGTCAATCTCGTCAATAAAGATGATGCAGGGAGCATGTTTCGCGGCCTGGGCAAAGAGATCCCGCACCCGGCTTGCGCCGACCCCGACAAACATTTCCACAAATTCGGATCCCGAAAGCGACAGGAATGGTACCTTTGCCTCCCCGGCCACCGCCTTGGCAAGCAAAGTCTTTCCCGTTCCCGGAGGCCCCACGAGCAGCGCGCCTTTGGGCTGCTTGGCGCCGATTTCCTGGTACTTTTCCGGACGGTGGAGGTAATCCACCATCTCCCTGAGACTTTCCTTGGCCTCGTCCTGACCCGCCACATCATCAAAACTGACATGGGTGTTTTTTTCCATATCGTAGTATTTGGCCTTACTCTTGCCCGCGTTGAGTATACCGCCCATCCCTCCGCCTATTTGAGACGAAAACCTGCGCATAACAAAGAAGTACACTACATAGAAGATAAGGAGCGGGAATATCCAGCTTGAAATAAATTCCATGATAGGATTACTGCGGATGATGGGTTTATAGAAGGCCACATTTTTACTGCTCAGCCTTTCGACAAGCGCCGGGTCGTCGAGCCTTCCGGTATAAAAAACCCGGCTTCCCGCCCTGCCGTTTTCCGGAACCCGCATTTCCCCCGCGGAATTGTCCGCGCCGAGAATCTCCCTAAGACGGCCCGCGGACGCATCCTCTTTCAGAGTGAGGGCGATCTGATCGTTTTCGATTCGTACATGCTTCACCACACCGGCTTCCACCAGACCGAGAAATTGACCGTATCCAATCTCCACCCTGCGGTTTGCCGAGAAACTCCCTATTATGATGTTGAGAGCAAATGTAATGACGATGCCGATTACCAGAAAATTGAAGAAGCCGCTTTTCCCGTTGGGCTCTCTTCCCTGTTTGTTGGGCCCCTCTCCCCCCTGAGTGTCTTTTTCCATAGCGATCACCTCGTGTTTTGATGGAAACCCATGCGGCGTTTCCCGGAGCACATCCACTCCCTGCAGAAATATCTGCGGCCTTCCGACCGGATCCTTATACAAAGATAACCAATTTGGAGGCAAAAGGTAAGCAAATTCGAATATCAGAAACGAATTTTTTTGTAAAGAAAGGCCATTCCGAAACTTCAGTTTTTGGAGCAATCTCAAGCCTGGAAGGGGGGCCTCTTTCCATACCTTCCAACCGCACAGAGGACTTATGTTTTCCGGCCCCCCTGCGGCCGCAATTATTGCGGCCTACCCCCCACCGGACATCCTTGTTCCAAGGGTATTACACGCAATGTTCAGGCCGTATTTGCAAAATTGGTTTTGACCCTGGTTGGAAAATTATAAAATAAAAAATTAAGTGAGGCTGTTCCAAAACTTCAGTTTTTGGAACAGCTTCCTTTAAAAACTGCGGTTTTGTAGGCCATAGGCCGAAAAACCGCAAGAGCTTGTTCCAAAACCATGCGCTTTAGCGCATAGTC
>JAISCR010000116.1 GCA_031265435.1 Treponema sp. | reverse complement strand
CCCCCCCCCCCCCCCCCCCCCCCCCCCCCCCCCCGCCCCCCCCCCCCCCCCCCCCCCCCCCCCCAAGAACATAGTCCAGAACATTACGGCGTTTTGGCGGGAAGCCGGGCGCGAAAAAGCGGTTTGCGAACGGTATTGGGCAGCGTCCATGCCGGGTATGCTCCTTTTTGTCCTCGGCAACCATAATACCATGACCGGAAAACAATGTCAAAGAGGAAAAACCCGGTGAGATTTTAATTGTTGAGACTTATCGTATAATATTCTGAATATTTCCTGTTCATTCACGAATTTTATCCTCTTGCTATGCCCCAAAGCCATGTTATATTCTGATTTTACCGGAGATTCCCGGACTTGAGTTCCGAAGAGACCAAAGGAGAGTGCATTTGAAACCATTCATCGACAGGGACTTCCTCCTTCCCGGTGAGTGCGCGGCCAGGCTTTACCATGAAGCCGCCGCGGGGGAACCTGTCTTTGACTATCATTGCCATCTCAAGGCGGAAGATATCGCCCTGAACCGGCGTTTTTCCAATCTGGCCGTACTCTGGCTGGGGGAAAACCGCTACGGCGACCATTACAAGTGGCGGGCGATGCGGGCCAACGGGATCGATGAAGAGCTGGTTTCAGGCAATGCCGATCCCTACGATAGATTCATGGCCTGGGCCGCTACGGTTCCGGCCCTGATGGGCAATCCTCTCTACCACTGGACTCATCTTGAATTGCAGCGTTACTTCGATATTTATGAGCACCTCAACCCGGCAAGCGCCCCCGCAATCTGGAAGGCGGCGAATGAAAAACTGGAAAAAGAAGAGGGGCTTTCCGTCTGCGGGATCCTGAAAAAATTCAGGGTCTATGCCCTGGGCACCACCGACGATCCTGCGGACAGTCTTGAATGGCACCGGAAGCTTCGCGGCGAAGGCAAAACAGAAACCATGGTTCTTCCGTCTTTCAGGCCGGATAATGTCATTAACATCGAAAAACCCGGTTTTCCGCAGTATATTGCCCGGCTGGGAAAGGCGGCGGGCAGAAGCATTGGCTCTTTTGAAGATCTTCTGCTTGTCTTGAAGGAGAGAGTTGACTTCTTTGACCGTGAAGGCTGCTGTTCCAGCGATCACGGGCTTGAATATATTCCCTGGCCGACAGGTACGGAAACAGACGGCATTATTGTTTCGGGAAAGCCGGATGAAGCGGCCTGGGAAGATGAAGCGGGGCGGATCTTTGCCGCCGCCCTGGCAGGCAAGGTGCCCGGCGCGGCGGAAAGCGAATTATGGAAGAGCAAAATTCTTGTCTGTCTTGCGGGTCTCTATGCCGAAAAGGGCTGGGCAATGCAGCTTCATCTTTCCGCAATCAGAAATGTCAACTCCGGGGCGGCCGGGCTTCTGGGGCCTGATACAGGCTACGATGCGGTACACGATTACAGTGTTTCTGCGAAGCTCTCAGGTTTTCTGGATTACTGTAACAGCAGGGGCGCTCTTCCCAAGACAATTCTCTACAGCCTCAACCCGAAAGACTTCTATCCGCTTGCAAGCATCATGGGCTGTTTTCAGGGGAATGCGGCCTTGAGGGGAAAAGCCCTTCCCGGCAAGATGCAGCTTGGTTCATCCTGGTGGTTTCTGGATCATATCGACGGCATGGAAGCGCAGATGCGCATCCTGGCCAATACGGGACTCCTTTCCCGCTTTATCGGGATGCTCACCGATTCAAGGAGTTTTCTTTCTTACCCCCGTCATGAATATTTCCGCCGTATCCTGTGCAGGATTCTTGGCGCCTGGATGGAAGAGGGTGAAATCCCCGCGGACTATGAGACGGTAGAGGCCATGGTGCGGGATATTTCTTTTGGCAATGCAAAAAATTATTTTTTAAACAAAGGAGGCTGTTCTAAAATTTAACATTCTGAAACAGTCTCAAAGGATAGAAATATGGATCAGGCGGCGCCGGTTCCCGGAGAGGGAAAAAAAATATTTTTTCTTTACCCGCATAGTGTCATAAAGGACGAAATGCTGGATATTCTCATCATGGCGGGTTTTGAAACATATACCACCGCCGATTCAGGCCGGGCACTAAAGCTGCTGGGAAAATTTCCCGGTTCGATCATCTTTATAAACATTGATGAGCATTTCACGGAAAAAGAATGGGAAGCGTACATCCGTTCCATACAGGAAGGGGACGCTACCAAACATTCCCTCATCGGCATCCTCTCCTACAATCAGGATACAAAGCTGATGCAGAAATACCTGATGGAAATGCGGATCCAGTGCGGCTATATTCAACTCAAGCTGGGGGTGCAGGACAGCACAAAGATCATCCTTGACGCGCTGGCGGCAAACGAAGCCAGGGGCCGCCGTAAATACATCCGGGCCTTTTGCGAAGATGATGCATACGCTACCCTGAATTTTAAGGATGCCAATCAAATGTTTCAGGGGAAAATTTTCGACATCAGCTCTACGGGCATTGCCGCGCGTATAGAAAATCTGGGGGAAAAGGCGCCAAACACGGTGCTCAAGGAAGTGCAGTTGAAACTTCACGGGAGCCTTGTCATGACCGATGCAATCGTCATGGGCAAACGCCGGGGCGATAACAATGTATATATTCTGCTCTTCGATCCCAGCCGTCTGACCCGGGAAGGCAAGCTGGCAATCCATCACTATATAAAGCAGTGCCTGCAGAAGTACATTGACAACCTGAAGGTATAAAACGGCTTTAAGGACCCGCGCAGAAAATGCATGGCATTTTATTTGCGCGCGGCTCCTAAGTTTCCTCTTTCTTCAGCTTTTCCGCCACTTCACCGCCGTTCTGTATGGTTTCAAAACAGAGTTCCTGCTGGATTCCGGAGGCATCACGGTAAAAAATTACCAGAACCGGAGGGCGGGAAAAGAGCAGGCGCTTCCACCGGGACTTTTCCCGGCGGAGGCTGGCAGTAACAATGCTGTCGTTGGGTATAAACAGTTCCCTTTCCTTGGGCGGTTCTCCGCCGGACATGATTCTTGTCAGGGCAGTCATCCATCCTTCACCGGGGAGGTGAAGAAAACGGAAGCCCCCGGAGGTGGCAACTATAAGCCCCCAGAGACCTGCCTGGGGAATCTCCGCAAAGTCCTGCCAGCCCGAAATGTAACGCCCCAGCGCCCGGCCCAGAACCTTTTCACCGTATCTGCTTTCATAATCGGCCCAGAATTTCTCAGGTTCTCTCGATTTTTTCATATCAGTATTCAATACTCCTTACCGCTACAACATCTATCCCCATGCCTTTCCAGTTTGTAATGATCCTGTCGCCGGCCTTTACGGGAAGCTTTACCCCTGTCCTGTAAATATCGGCAAGAAGTTCATCGATCTTGTCCCTGGGACAGGCAGCGGCGCTTTTTACGGGAAGGCGCCGGGGCGCATAGAGGCTCCGCTTTTTTACATCCTCCGGAACAGTATCAATGATACAGGTCGCCGTAACAACACGTTTTGGAGAACAAATCTCATCACGGGCATAAGCGGCGCCCCGGGGGCAGCGGTTGCCGCCGATATTCAGGACAGGAAGTCCGTCTTCGCCCGGAGGGCCTTCCTCAACGGTCAGCGAACATCCGATGGGACAGCTGATACAGGTTAAATTTTTCATGTCTCAATCCTAATTTGTGTCTGCCTACAAAGCCGGTTACTTTGCGGGCAGCTTCTAATTAATGCTGAATTCCAGCACAGATTCTGTACTGTAACGTATATTCTCAAGGTCTTTGGGCCCGAACCGCACATTGATCATCTCGGAAGGCTGCACATGGCTGTGCTTTATGCTCTTGATGATCTGGTTATCCAGCCTGAGTTCCAGTACCGCATCGTTTTTGACGATGAGGGAACGCAGATATATCTTGTTTTCCCCGTGAGGATTCAGCTTGCCGGGATTCACATAACGGACATTGGCGCCCGGCTTAATGCGGAACTGGCTTCCCATGCGGCTGCCCCTGAGCCATTCCGCGGCATGACGGCCCGCTGCCCGCGCTTCCTCGGCTACCCAGTCCACAAGATCGTGCACATGAAGCACATTGCCGCAGGCAAAGATCCCTTCCACATTGGTCATCAGGGCCGCGTCAACCAGGGGGCCTCCGGTAGTACTGCTGAGTTGAACCCCCGCTTCCTTGGAAAGTTCATTTTCCGGCACAAGTCCTACCGAGAGGAGCACCGTATCACAATCAATGCGGAAACGCTTCTCCGGAACAAGGGCGCCGTTTTCCATGGGGCTTATCTCAACTCCTTCAACACGATCGTTTCCAAAGATGGCGGTAGTCTGGGAGGAAAGATAGAGGGGGATATTAAAATCATGAAGACACTGAACAATGTTCCTGGTAAGGCCCGAAGGATACGGCATTATCTCTACCACTGCCTTCACCCTGCATCCTACCCAGCTCATGCGCCGGGCCATGATAAGACCGATGTCGCCGGAACCTATGATTACAATTTCCCTGCCGGGGATATAGCCTTCAATGTTTACAAGCCGCTGGGCAAGACCTGCGGTATAGACTCCCGCGGGCCTTGAACCGGGAATACGCACATTGCCCCGGTTACGTTCCCTGCAGCCCATGGCAAGGACAAGCGCCCGGCTCGAAATTCGGAGGACTCCGTAATCGGGAGAAACGCAGAATATCTCTTTACCGGTAGGAAGAGCGTTGACATCCGTGACGGTGGTATTAAGGTATATGGAAATTTTTGACTTCAGCGCCTTTTCCATAAACCGTTCGGCGAATTCAGGGCCGGTAAGCTCTTCCTTAAATTCGTGGAGACCGAAGCCATTGTGGATACACTGCATCAGGATCCCCCCGAGGTGATCCTCCCTCTCAATGAGGGCAGTGGAAAAGCCGGCTCCCTCCAATTCCAGGGCTGCCGCCATGCCTGCCGCCCCTCCGCCGATTACAACCGCATCATACTGTAGATCCTTCATTAAGATAACTCCGCTTCCAGAAGACGGCTTGTCCCGCCGTGTTTGGTAACCTCGTTCCAGGAGAGGCCTGTTTCCCGCATGATAATCTTTATTATCTTGTAGGTACAAAAGCCGCCCTGACAGCGGCCCATCTGGGCACGGGTAAAATACTTTACCCCGTCAAGCGTGTAATGCCCCAGCCTGATCGCCTGCACTATTTCCGCTTCACTCACCTGCTCGCAACGGCAAACAATGTTTCCCCAGGCAGGATCTCTGGCGATAAGTTCATCCAGTTCAAAGGGCGAAAGCTCCCTGGCGCGGGCCCTGTCGGAAACAAAGGGATCCCAGCCGCTCTTTTCGGTAAGGGAAAGTCCCATCCCCTTGAGAAGATCTTTGACATACTCTCCGATGGCAGGGGAAGCGGTAAGGCCGGGACTCTGAATCCCCGCAACCTGTACAAAATTCGGCGCCTTTTTGGAGGGCTCTATGTAGAAATCTTCTTCCAGCGCGGGCCTGAGTCCCGCAAAACTGGTTATAACATCATTACGGCTCAGGGAAGGGATCATGGCCTTGCCGGATTCCAGAATTTCTTCAAGGCGCCCGGTGGTGGTGGAAAAATCGGTTTTACTGTCAACGGCATCCGCGGTAGGCCCGACAAGAACAGTACCTTCCACCGTGGGAATCACCAGCATACCCTTGGAGACCGATGTGGGCACAGGGAACACTACCCTGTCGGGCCTGGCCTTGCTGAGTTTATCCATGAGGAAATATTCACCCTTGCGGCCCTTGATGCTGAATTCTTCACCGCCGAAAATCCGGGAAACCTCATCGGCAAAGAGGCCGGCCGCGTTGACGGCATAACGGGCCCTGATTGTTCTGCCGTCTTCGGCATGGATGATCCAGTGGGAAGCGCCCCGAGCGGCATCTTCCTTTTTGAACTCCGCGGAATTCACCTTGAAGACGGTAAAGAGATGAACTCCGTTCTTTATGGCCGATTCCACAAGCGCAAAGACAAAACGATAGGGCTCTATCATTCCACCGCCGGGCGCATAGAGGCCGCCTGCCACATCGGAAGAAAGTCTGGGTTCCAGTTCCAGTATCCGTTCCCTGGAACAGAGTTCTATGCCGATAACTCCGTTCTCCACACCCTGCCTGTAGAGGTGCTCCACAGACTTCATCTCGTCTTCATGAAGGGCCGCAACGATGATACCGCAGCGTTTAAAGGGAAAATCCAGTTCCCGGCGAAGTTGATCGAACATCAGATTGCCCTGGATTTCGAGCCGTGCCTTGAGATACTTTTTGTTGTGATGAAAACCGCCGTGGACTATCCCCGAGTTGGCCTTGGAAGTACCAAAGGACACATCCGCGGATTTTTCCAGTATGGCAACCTTGATGTTGTACGCCGAAAGCCGCCTGGCAATGTTTGCTCCGGAAACACCGCAGCCGATGACCGCCGCGTCGTATTCTTCGGCAGGGGAAGACGGATTATAGTTTGGAATCTGCAGGGTAAGCATAAAACCTCTCTCTTTCTACTATATATATTCGGGGCAAAAAAATCTATAATGGGATATGGCTGATTTTGATGTTTCTCTGCCCTGGACGATCCTTTCCCCCGCCGGAATAAAGGCGGCCGAAAGCGCCGCCGCGGATATGTGCCGTTATATCGATCTCCTTCGTCTTAAGGCCGGGAAGGGCCTGCCGCCGCCTGAGGTGATTGACGCCAACGGGCCTGCCCCGGATGATTCGGTTCCCATCATCCTCCTTGCCTCCGGGGGAGACAGCCTTGACCGGAACGGTTTTACCTGGCGCGCCGGGAGGGAACGGATAGAGATCTACGGTGATTCCGACAGGGGACTGTGCCGGGGGGTCTATGACTTTCTCATGTCGCTGGGCATACGCTGGCCTTCTCCGGAACGCGAAGAAATCCCTTCCCCTCCTTCACGGGACGGTCTTACAGGCAGCGAATATCCCCTTGCTTCCGACAGGGCATATACGGCCTCTTCTGTTGATTTTTGGGAACGTAAACGATTTCTCCTCAGGAAGGGTGAAAGCCTGAAAAAACAGGAACTCCTTATCCGCTGGGCGGCCCGCACGGGCCGGGACGCGCTGGTAGTTTCACTGCTGGAGAAAAGAATTCCGCCTGCGGCCGAACGCTATGCCTTTGTCGTTGAACGGGGAGGCCATGAAATTTCCCTTCTTGTACCCCGCCGGCTTTTTCTTTTCAAACGGAGGCTTTTCGCCATGGCGGGAGGCAAACGGGTAAAGCGGCGCCACTTCTGCCCTACAGATCCGGATACCGGAGAGGTAATTGCCGGGGAAGGAAAGATTCTTTTCTCCGCCGCGCTGGCCGCCTGCAAAACCCGGGGCCCCGGAAAAAACACGGCGCCCTACAGTCTCATTATCAACCTCTGGCCCGACAGAGACGCTGCGGATCAATGGTGTTCCTGCCCGGCGTGCCGGGCCTTCAGCGCAAAGGAACAGTACTCCATGGCGGTCAACATGGCGGCGGATGTGCTTTCACAACTCGATCCGGAAGCGAAGATCGGATGCCTCATCCCTCCCGTGCCGGAGGACGAAGCCCTGCCCGAAAAGGGAATCCCGCCGCGCGGCAATGTCGTGATCCTGCAGAATATGTGTTTTTAGTCTAGGCAGGGTACTACAAGGCCTTCCCGGGCCATCATAACTTCCATGCTTGTTTTCCCGGCAATCTTTCCGCGGTATTCCTGTTCCAGATCTTCGAGTGTATTGTCTTCCCGGTTCGGATCGTGGTGAAACAGTACAAGTTTTTTAACTTTTGACTTGTTTGCGGTATTTATCGCATGTTCATAGGAAGTGTGGCCCCAGCCGATCTTTCCGTTCCGGTATTCTTTTTCGCTGTACTGGGCATCGTGAATGAGTACATCCGCCTTGTAGAAAAAACGGAGAAGTTTTTCATTTTCTTCTTTGGCCGCCTGCTCTCCCTCAATGGCGGCTCCCTCATCATAATCGGGATCATCAGGATCGACGGGAAAGAGGTTCCGGTACGGCTCGTTATCGTACACGGTAACAATGGAGGAACCCTGATATTCAAAACGGTAACCGAGACAGGAGATAGGATGATTAAGATACTTGGTGATGACCTTAAGGCCGTCTCCCAGATCCATGCTGGTTTCCTGCAGGCGATCATACTGAATAGCGGCGGAAAGTTCATTCAGCCGTATGGGCCAGTAACGGTAGGAAAGCTGCGCACCCAGAATCGACTCCAGGGTATCATCCTCGTAGGAAACGGGCCCCCTGATCCGCAGTTTTGTTGTGGGAATAAACAGGGGCGTAAACATGGGAAACCCCATGATATGATCCCAATGAGTATGGGAAATAAAGATATCCGTATCAATGGGGCCTTCTCTAAAATCATTTTTCATGAGGAAGTCGCCCAGAGGCTTTATACCCGTCCCCAGATCCACAATAACAAGCCGTTTATCCGCCCGGATCTCCAGGCAGGAAGTGTTCCCGCCGAATTTAACGGTAGCAGGCCCCGGACAGGGAATTGAACCCCGTACTCCCCAGAATTTTACCGATAACATTATAACCTCAGGAAAACCTGTGCCTTTTCGATTTCTTCAAGCACGGTTTTTTCAATGCCGTCAAATACATCACGGTCCACTCCCAGCGTTCCCCAGACGGCAGGATCGGTTTTTTCGGGGAAGCGGTCACCGGAAAAACCTATTTCCTGCAGTGAAGCAAAACGGTTGGCGGCAATGATACTGCAGAGAATATCCCTGTGGGAGCCTGTATAGTCTGAATAGTTATGATGAAACATGATTGCCTCTCCCACCGCTCCTTCCAGCCGCCATGCCTTGACAATGAGAGCCCCGGCGCCGCAGTGGTCAATGCCCAAATTCCGCTCTTCCGCCTTGCTGAGGGGGATGCGTTCCCTGTCGGCGGCGCTTACGGTCAAAAGGTAGTCCCGGGCCAGAAGCGCGTTCAGGGGAATTTTCCCGATATCGTGCAGTAATCCTGCGGTAAAATATTCTTCAATTTGTCTGCTGTCAACATTCCGGTATTTCGCCAGATATTTTGAGGTTACTCCCACGCAGAGGGAATGCCGCCAGAATGCTTCCATGTTGATCCCCTGGGCTGTTTTCCGGGAAGACAGGTTACTCATAACCGCGGTTGAGAGAGCCAGATTCTTTACCGTGTTGATACCCAGCATGATAATTGCCCGTACCAGACTTGTTACCTGCTGACCCATGCTGTAGTAGGCGCTGTTGATAAGCTTGAGTACACGGGCTACCAGAACCGGATCAAGGGAGATTACGCGGTTCAGGTCCGCGGGACTTGTCTGCGGATTGTTGCAGATCTCAAGTACCTTGGAAACCGTAGTGGGAAGGCTCGGCATATTTTTAATATAGTCGCCCAGTTTTTCCTCAAAATCATCCATTGGTCTTTTTCCCCAATGCGCTTATCACCGTTTCCAGTTTCCGGGAGACGGCTTTCCCCAGATCCTGATCCGGCAGAGCGCCCGTAAGTTCTTTAAGGTACCCCAATGTCCCGGAAAGACTTGCCTTCCCGGGAGCGCCTTCCGTGGAAATAGTATGCCTGTCTTCTATGCCCTGCCGCAGACCCTTGTGTCCCTCCATGGTATCAATAAGATACTCCATGGAAACACGGACATCGCTTTGCATAAAACTTTCCTTTTCTTTTTCAGGCAGGGATTTTGAAAGGTCTTTGAGGTAGTTCATAAGACCCAGCATATCAGAAACGGCTACCGATTTGATACCCTCGGCAGAAGAAGGGATCGTCTCAGGCGGAGCGTCAGAGCCGGGAGCGGCGGATTCGGACGCCGGAATTTCACTATCCGGTTTTTCCGCGGCCTCGGTTTCGCCGCCGTCTGAATCTTCTTCCATAAAGTCACCGTTGTCTTCTGTTCCGGTTTCTTCAGGCGGTTCTTCTTCCACAGGTTCTTCTGCGGTAATTTCTTCTTCTGTAGATTCCTCTGCGGGGATCTCTTCTTCAAAAGACTCTTCTTCAGGGATTTCCGCCGGTATATTCTCTTCCGGGAACTCTTCTTCGGGACTTTCTTCATCAGCACCGCTGTCAAGCATATCATGCGGCAGTTCATCGGGGCTTAAATCGTCATCCCCTTCCAGCATCATCTCTTCGGTATCATCGGGAGTTTCACCCATCTCTTCGGGATTCTCTTCTTCAAAGAGAGGCTCCTCCATAGGCGGGCTTTCTTCTTCATGCGGACTTTCGGCGACAGGCTCTTCCTCTTCATCCATGAAAACATCATCTTCTTCGCCCTGATCGTCAATGGGCAGAGCCTCAGGATTCTCATCAAAATCCGCCGGTTCTCCGGGAAAGGCCTCTTCCTCTTCTACCGGTGTATCGTCCGCCGGGCCGGAAAGGGGCGCCGGCTCCGAAGGAGGGAAACGCTGAGGGCCCCGGGGAGCCCCGGACGGAGTCTGCGGAACTTGCGGAGCCTGCGGGGTCTGGGGAACCTGTGGAGTCTGCGGCGGATTCGAGGGGTACTGCGGGGTCTGCGGCATAGACGGCTGTTGTTCCGGCGGATTTTGGGAAGAGGAATCCGGCGGAGGAGCGTCAGACTCACCGCTCTCAGGCCGGGAGGACGGAGGAGTTTCTTCGGAAGGAGGACTGTGAGGCCACGGCCCCCCGGAAGGCATCGGCGGGGGCGGAGCATACGGTTCGGCCATATTATCCAGAGAGAGATCTATGGCTTCATCTTCGTCGATGGGCTCCGGTTCTTCATCCGCGGTAAGCTCATCATCCTCTACCATCTCATCATCGCCGAATTCTTCTTCTTCCACAAACAGCGCTTCTGTTTCCTCATCCATTCCGGTAACAGCCAGGCCCGAGGAGCCCAGCATGAGGGAAAGATTCTCTTCGGATTTTTCGTTCTCTTCCTGTCCGGCATCCATCATCATCCTGATGTTCCTGTCCCACATTTCCCGGACTGAATTGGAATAGGCGCTTACCGTATTTTCATAAAACTCCAGAGACTTATTGAGATCGGAAAGATCCTCCACCGTTGCGCGCTTGCCCTGCAGATTCACCAATTTGTCCGCGGCACGAAGGGCTTTTTCCAGTTCTCCCGCACTTTGATGCAGTTCTCCTACGGCGGCGAGGGCCTCCGCGTCATTGGGATCCGCCCTGGCCAATTCTTCAAAAACCTGAATTGCATGAGTCCGGTTTCCCATTTCGGCATAGAGTTTTCCCAGGAGAAGTTTGGCTTCCCGGTCATTGGGACGATGGGCAAGATAGGCAAGGATCCGTTCCTCCGCCTCCTTGTATTCTTTTCTTTTAAAGTAGATGTCCGCCAGATCAAGATGAAACGAAAGATTCCCCGGATCTATCGAAAGGATCTTTTCAAAGATCTTTTGGGCTTCAGTATCATTACCCATGACACGCTGGGCCGTCCCTTCAATCCGCAGCGCATTAATATTTTCGGGTTCCCAATCCAGAGCACCCCTGGCCAATTCCAAAGCTTCGGGATAGCGTTCCATCTTCATGTAAATCTGGGCCAGCTTTATCCTTACTTCCGCGCTGTCCGGACTGAGCTTGACCAGCTTTTCCAACTCTACTACCGCATCCGACAGATTACCCGCATCCTCAAGAGAGTGTTCCAAATTGACGATAGCTTTGGTGTAGCGGGGATCCGATTCAATGGCCCGGCGGTAATTTTTGATGGCTTCTTCGGTTCTTCCCTGATCCGCCTGCACTACTCCCAAATTGTTCCATGCTTCCGCGTTGCGCGGATCGGTATTGAGAATACGGTTGAAAGTATCCGAGGCTTTCTTGTGTTGACCCTGTTTAAAAAGTACAATGCCAAGATTGTTCATCGGCTCAAGCCAGCCGGGCCTGCTGCGCAGACTTGCCCTGTATTCGTTGGCGGCATCCTCAAGCCGGCCCATGGCTTCCAGCGTTATGCCGAAGTTAAAATGCAGCATAGGATTGTTGCGATCCAGAGCCAAGCCCTTGCGGAAAACATTGAAGGCCTTGTCATATTCCCTGAGCTGATCATAGATCGTACCCAAATTGTTATAGACCGGCACATAATCCGGATTAAGTTCTACAACCCTGGCATAGGCCATGGAGGCGGCCTTGAGATTTCCCAGCTGTTTGTGAATGTTCCCGATATTGTAGTGGAATTCCGCCCGGTTAGGATCAATGTCGATGGCGTCGATCAGGACGCCCAGAGCGTCCTGGAGCTTCCCCTGTCGGCGATAAATGACGGCAATGTTGTTGAGAGCTTCCAGATCCCGGGGATTCTCTGCCAGCAGATTGGTAAATTCATCCGATGCTTCCGAAAATTTCCCCATCTTGACATACGTGGCCCCCAAAAGAAGCCGGCCTTCCCGGCTCTCCGGTACTTTGACCAAATATTGTTTGAGGAGTTTTTCCGCGGCTTCATGATCCCCCACCTGGACTGAACCTCTGGCACGTTCAAGAATATCCTGTACATCAAGGGGACTCATGCAAACACTTCCTTTTCATTTTCCCGCCAGAGATTCCGCGGCAGTCTCGTACCGGACCGACAGCCCTTCCAGGGGCCGGGCACTCAATTCCCGTGAAAATTCCCCGGCATGGAAAAAAGCGGGAGGATCGTCTTCCTCCATGGCCTCCCACAGTCCGGCGGCGTCATAGGCGGCAATGGTAAAGTAATAGAGCCTTCCGTTTTGAAGCCCGTCGATCCGTATGCTTGTCCGGTTTCCCGCGTCAACAGGAGAAACAGGCGCGTCCTTCTTCGCACTATCTCTGTCGCCGAAATATTCACCCTTTGAAGTTCCGAAGTAAACCAGATAACCGGCAGTATCCCTGTCTACACTGGACTTCCAGTTAAGTTCCACCGCCCCGTCCAGCGCCCTGCAGGCAATCTGCTCAGGCGGCCGGGGAGGCTCATCGGGAAACCATGCCACAAGAATTTTTTCCAGATACGGGCTGCCTTCCCGGTCTCCTGAAGGATAGAGATCCGCCGCCACCTGGACATAGCGGCCGCGGAGACCGGGCAGGGCCGTTCCCGGTATAAAAGGCGTCCAGGGATCGGATCTGAGGGCAAAGGGATCTTCCCCGGCCCGGGCAAAGAAACGCACCGCGGAATCATCGGAGAGGCTCACCGGCCTGAATGCCCCAGCGCTGCCGTAGTGATTCTGCAGTTTCTTTCCCGTGGAAACGGCATGTCCTCCCAGAGCAACTATATTGAAGACACTGCTGTTCTTCTGTCCCAGATCCAGCACCCTGCTTTCAATGCGCCCCCCTTCCGCACGGTACTTGCCTGCTTCAACATGCTCGCTCGCCCTCCCGCGGATGACAAATTCATCAATAAGACCCGAAAAGTGCTTTCCCAGCGTGAAAAAACCACCCTGTCCTGCCATTGGGACATAGACTTCTCCGCTCTCACGGCTGTTTCCGGTAGTATAAACCATGGCTTCCGTCTCACCGTTGACCAGGTATTCCAAAAGCCCGGAGTTTCCGTTGTAACGGATCAGGTGATGGCTCCATTGTTTTGGAATCACCGCGGAAAGGCCGCTCAAACGGAAGCGGCTTAAGTTTTCCCCGTTCCCCGGGGGCAGGAAGAAACCCTGAAAATCCCATTGAAGGCGGTTTCTGGCCGCAGAGCATTGAATCCGCTGCCCCCCGGCGATCCAGCCAAGAATCTGTTCGCCATTCTCCAGATTTTGCGGGTAGAGCCAGAATTCCAGGCTGAAACTGCCTATGCTGTTTCCCGGAGCGAAGAGGGCCTCTGTACCCGAAGCTTCAATGTTCAGGCCATCAGACTTCCCGCTGAACAAGGCCGCCCCGGATCCCTGCCGTGCCAGACGGGGGCCTGACGCGGCAGTCATCCCCGGCTGAATCCGGTATGAGGAGAGGGCAGAGCCGAAAAGCTCCGGTTTTTCTTCATCAAAAGAGAGGGAAAGATCCGTATCAAGGGCGGCCCCCCTCCTGGCGGAACTCAGGGTAAGGACAGGGTAAGGCCTCAGCCCTTCGGTTTCAATAATGTCATGACGGGTTTCGATCCCCTGCCAGGTGGCGCTTCCCCCGAGAATAAGGTACTTTTCGCCCACCGCAAACAGGCCGCAGGGGCAAAGAAAGAGAATCAAAACCGGAATTATACCACTCAAGAGCCTTCCCCGCGGCAACCCTGTAAATTTATTCATTTTTACTCATATAGTTATCGGCACTTATCCGCGGAAGCTTTCCCAAACTTCAGTTTTGAAAGACAAATTCAGACAGGTTTGGGTTTCATCACGGGGAGGGCCGAATGAAAAAGGGAAGGGAAACGCCCGGCCGGAAATACTTCCATTAAAATCAAGCGCATCAAAGTAAGGGTTAAAACTTTGAAAGGTTGAATGCGTTAGTCCGGGGTTGTTCCAAAATACAATCGTAACATATAAGTTTTGACCGGACGATAGCCCCCTAAGCTATTGCGATTTGCGGTCGCTAAGAGTTTTCAAGGCTCCTATAGGCGATGC